>JAIMBC010000289.1 GCA_023511675.1 Pirellulales bacterium | reverse complement strand
CGCCATGGCAGCCCAAGGTCGAGCTGCTCTCCGCCGCTGCCGATCGCGCTTAATGCCGAGCGGAGCCTCCTTGGATCCCACCTTGCGCTGCCGAGGTCCTGGAACCTGGCCCGCAGGGCGGGGCGGGTTCCACGGCAGATGGCTGTGGCGAGCGCCGCAGGCGCGAGCGAAATCGCGGCCACAGGCCGACGAGGGCTAGGACAGCACAACAGCAGAGGCACAGTGCGGCGGGCGCGTCTCCCCACCACAGGTAGGGGCTGCTGCGGCCGTCGAGCTGCACGTCTGCCATCAGCACGGCCGTGGCACGTCGCGGTCCCCGTGCCAGGATGCGGCCGCTGCCGTCGATCCAGGCGGAGATGCCCGTATTGGCCGCCACCAGGTGCGGCTTGCGGCATTCCACCGCGCGAAACACGTTGCACGCCAGGTGCATGTCCAGCTCGCTGGAGCCCCAGAACCAACCGTCGTTGGTTAGGTTCAACAACACATCCGGCTCGGCCCCTTGCCGGCGGAGTTCTTCCACCTGCCGCCGCACGACGTGGGGCAGGCAGCTTTCGAAACAGACATTGGGACAAAACACCGCTTGCCCCATTCGCCAGATTGGCAGGGCCCGGCCTGCTTCGAGGCCGCCGGGCAACGGAGTCAAGCGGTAGAGCCAGGGAAAGGTACCGGCCAGGGGCACATATTCGCCGAACATGACGAGGTGCCGTTTCGCGTACCATGGCTGGAGCTTGCCGGTGGCGTCGACATAGGCTGCCGCGTTGTAGTGGGAGACCTGCTCACGGCCGAAATGATAGACGTCCACGCCCACAATCAGCGGCGTGCCCAGCGCTGCGGCGAGGCTTTCTAACGCAGCCCGCGTAGCGCGTGCCTCTCTGCGCAGCTCTCGGAGCGTGCCTGAAAACTGGGAAGGTGCCTGAGCGTCTGCCGCCACGAACCAGAGGGGATCGCGATACATCGTCTCTGGCCAGACCAGCAGGTCGGGCCGATGCTGCCGCGCCTGGCGAGAGAGGTCCACGTATTGCTCCATGATCTGCCTCTGCCGGCGCGGGTCGTACTTGAACTCGCTGTCGATGGAGCCTTGGATGAGAGCGACGCGCGGTCCAGGCACCCCTGCTTCCTGCTGCAAGCGATACGCGCCATAGGCGAAGACTGCTGCCAGCGTGCAGCCAAGCGTTAGGAGATGCAGCCAGGTGCCCTTGATCAGCCGCAGTCGGCGCGGCTTTGTGGGCAAGGCATCCCTGTCTGGCAGCACAGCCGCCACACAAGAAGCCACCAGCACCATGGCGAAGCTAAGCACATACTGGCCGCCCAGGTCGCAAATCTGCAGCACGAGTGGCCAGCGGTACTGGGAGTGGGGCAGGCTGGCCATGCTGAAACCGGTGAGCAGGTGCGCCTGGGCATATTCGAGGCCTGCCCAAGCCACGGGCGCGGCCGCCGGCAGGGGGATGCGCAAGCGGTGCCATGCCGTTCTCACCAGGGCCACAAACAGCGGCAGGTAAACTCCCAGATAGAGCGAGAGGGCCAGCCAGCCAAACGTGGTAGCCCAGTGCGGCAGGCGCAGCCAGTGGACGGCCGCCAGCCAGAAGGCCGCTCCAGCCAGGTAGAGCACCAGGTAGGGCCGCCGCCCTGAAAGCCGCGGCTGGCGTGCCAGCCACAGCCAGGGGACGGGCGCCACCCATCCCAGCAGGGCCCAGCCAAGCGGCGGAAGTGCAGCCCAGTAGCACAAGCTGCCCAGGGCCGCGCAGGCTAGCAGGCGCGGGCAGACAGCACGTGGCGGGAGCTCACGCTGGTGGTCGAGCTGGTTTGGCGTGCCGCTGCCCGCTTTGCGCCGCGGTCGAAGTGCCTGCCTGGCCGAGTTGGTGTGCATGCAGCAGATAGGCTTGCCTTGGGAAACGAACACGCCCTTGGCGGCTGGTCGTGGCTGCTGAGCTGATAGAGACGCCCCATCCTGCGCCCGCAGCCCAAGCTGGGGAACTAGGATTCGAACCTAGACTAAGTGGTCCAGAGCCACTCGTGCTACCGTTACACCATTCCCCAGTGCGGAGCACTTCAGCCTAGGCGGTAGCAGGCTAAAGGTCAAGGCCGATGGGCGGCGAGGCGGGGAGGCTTTCAGGGCAGGCGGCTTGGCGGGCCGGCCGATTTGTCGGTCGCGCGGTTGCAGCGGGCTGGGATGTGTTGTGGTGGAGGGCCAGGCATCAGGAGGGTGGCCGCAGAGGCTGGAAGGACCAGTGTGTGGGGAGCGTCGGGGGGCTCAGATGGCCTGGCCCGGCCTGCTGCCCGGGGAGCAGCTTATGGTCAAGTGGCAACACGGCGGTCGAGCGGCCTTGCCGCCACGCTGATACAGCCCTCGCCTCCCGGCAACCGCCCCTCACGCTCCCTCTGTTGACGTGCTTTGTGCCCTTTGCGGCCCTCCCCTCGAGTTCTTCGTGTTCCTTGTGGCCTTCTTGGTTCTGCCCTCTTCTTCGTGTTCTTTGTGCTCTTGGTGGTTCTGCTCTTCGTGGTTCTGCTGCCTCGTTGACGCTGCCTGAACGCTCAACTTACAATCGACCGTTTGTAGCCCATACGCAAATGGCGGGGCCTTGCGTAGGTCTTGCCGCGTGGGGGGCGGTATTTTGGGAAGCGCCGGCCATGGCACATCTGGTTGTCTTGAAAGGGCCTAATCCCGGCCAGCAGATTTCGCTCAGCAAGGCGAAACAGATTCTAGGGCGGCACCCGGATTGCGACATTGTGCTGGATCTGGGCTCGGTGAGCCGGCAGCATGCGCAGATCATTGAGGCCAACGGGCAGTACTTTGTCGAGGATTTGAACAGCCGCAATGGCACGTATGTCAACGGGGTGCTGATCCAGGGCCGGCAGCAGTTGAACGACAACGATCGCTTGAAGATCTGCGACGTGCTGTTTTCGTTCCGCAATCCTGTGGTGGAACCGGAGCCAGTGGAATTGCCGGGGACGGTGACGGCGGTGTTCGAGGATGACGATGTGGGCCGGCCGCCCTCGACGATCACCTCCACTTTGGACGTGAAGTCGAGCAGCATTGGGTTGCGGGTATCGGTGAATCCGGAGGTGAAGCTCCAGGCGGTGCTGGAGATCAGCCGGAATCTGAGCACGGCGTTGGGGTTGGAGCCGGTGCTGCGGAAGATCCTGGATAGTTTGTTCATCATCTTCGTGCAGGCGGATCGAGGATTTGTGGTGTTGCAGGACGCGGGGACGGGGCGGCTGGTACCGCGGGCGGTGAAGCATCGGCGTGCGGGTGCGGAGGACACGGTGCGGATCAGCCGCACGATCTGCCGGCAGGTGATGGAGACCAAGCAGGCGGTGCTGTCGGCCGATGCGGCCAGTGACGAGCGGTTTGATTCCAGCCAGAGCATTGCCGACGTGCGGATTCGCTCGATGATGTGTGCCCCCTTGCTGGACAGCGAGGGTCGTGCGCTGGGGGTGTTGCAAATCGACACGCTCGACCAGCGCAGCCGTTTTACTCAGGAGGATCTGGACGTATTGGCGGCGGTGGCCGGCCAGGCCGCCTTTGCCGTCGAGGCGGCACAGCTTCACGAGGCGGCCATCGAGAAGCGCGAGCTGGAGCGGGACCTGGAACTTGCCTTCCGCGTGCAGAAGAGTTTTCTGCCCGCCGGGCAGCCTGAGATCCCAGGCTACAGGTTCTTCGACTTTTACGAGCCGGCCAAGGCCATTGGCGGAGACTACTACGACTACATCCGTCTTCCCAATGACCGGCTGGCCGTGGTGCTGGCCGACGTGGCGGGCAAAGGCGTGCCGGCCGCCTTGCTGATGGCCAAGCTTTCGGCTGAGGCACGCGTGGCGCTGGCCACGTGTCCGAAGCCGGGCGAGGCAATCAGCCAACTGAACAACGTGTTCAGTGAAGTGCTTCAGGACCGGTTCATCACCATGGTGGCCTGTGTGCTGGATCCGGCGCGGCACGAGGTGCTGCTGGTAAATGCGGGCCACATGCCGCCTTTCTTGCGCCGGCACCAAGGGCAGGTGTGGCCCGTGGGGGAGGACGCAGCGGGCGTGGTGCTTGGTGCCGTGCCGGGCTTTGAGTACGAGGAGTTCCGCGTGCCGCTGGAGAGGGGAGACTGCCTGGTGGTGTTTACCGACGGCATCAGCGAGGCCATGAACGACGCCGGGGAGCTATATGGTTTGGAGCGGCTGCGCGGCCAGCTTTCGGTGCAGGTGTCGAGTGTGGCGGCTTTGGGAGACGCCTTGCTGGAGGACGTGACCGAGTTTGTGGGGCAGCGCGCGCAGAGCGACGACATGTGCTTGCTTTGCTTCGGCCGCGAGGGGTAGGGAAAGAGCGGGCCGCCGCAGGCCTGCTACGGAGAGGGTCGAGGGCAGCGTGCGCGGCGGGGGGAGAGTTCGGGCGTGGGGGACGAGCGGCCGCCGTGGGCCGGAGAGATGCCGTGGAACTAGGAGGGCAGTTCCTGGTTCAAACGGGCGAGGACATCGAGTGCCGGCCGGGGCTTGCCGGTGGGGTCGATCAGGCCTGCGTGGGGCAGTTCGTGCGGGCCGGCATCGGTAAGCTGGTTCCAGGTGATGCTCTGCACGTAGGACTTTGCCAGCAGCAGCTCGTACAGCTCCTGTGCCCACTCTGCCTGGGTTTGCGCGTTCCAGCCGGGGCGGGTTGCCGGCAGCGGCTGGCATTTGCGCCGCGCGTGGGGGTCGGGCGATTCGTCGGCAGGGACGGTGAGAAACACGTGCAGTGGCAGGCCGAGCAGGCTCCACAGATCGATCAGCCGGTTCAGCTCGAGGCGGTCGCGCAAAGAGGAGCCGCAGGGGTAATAACCCAGGTTCAATTCGAGGCCGATGCCGCCCAGGCTGATTCCGGCGCGAACCAGGGCATCGGCGAAGTGGAGGGGGGAGAGTTCGTGGCCGCTACGGCCCATGTATTCTGCCCAGGGCTGATCGAACCGCACGACGACGGGCGTGTGCGGGTCGGTACGGTGGGCGGCATCCACGGCGCGGGCTGTGAGCCGCAGGCAGTCTTCTTCGGAGAGGGCAAGGCCGTGGGGGGCGTTCACGCGTGCGGCGACGTGCCAGAGGTCGACCTTGCCGCGGTATCGGTTGACAGCCGTCTCCACGTAATCGATCACACAGGAGGAGAGGTTGTCGAAGTCTCCTTCCCAGAGCCAGAGCCAGTCTGGCACCCCCAGTTCGTCGAGCTGGATCAGAGGACCTGCGTGCAGCCGCAGGCCTGCCGCGGCACACCACTGGACCTGGCTATCGAACACGTCCCACTGGTAGCCGCCTTCACGCTGTTCGACGTCGCGCCACACCAGCGCCACATTGGCGGCGCGGGAGCAACTGGCAGCAAGCGACTGCATTTCCTGACACAGCGGCTGGGCGGGCAGCCGCACCGACAGCAGCAACGGCAGCCGCCCCCAGTGTCGGATGCGCAGTGCCAGCGACTGTTTCGCAAATGCCGCGACCAACGTTTCTCCCGCAGCCAGCGCCTCCACAATCGCCTGCTCGGCAGGCACGGCCGCAGCGGCAGGATCGTCCTGGCGTGTGGCAGCCTGCGCAAAGTGCGCCTGCGCACGTTGCAGCCGCTGCTCAAACTCCGGGGGAATCGCCAGTCCCTCGGCTGCCCACGCGGCCGCCTGATTGCGCACCTGGTTCAGCTTGCCGCGGGCCAACTCCACGACCGCGTGGTAGGGCCGCTTCCGTACCATCAAGGTGGCCGTGCACAGCGTCAGCTCGCCGTGCCCATTCACCGACCAGGGAATGTAGACCTTGCCCGAATCGGAAACGTCGCGCTCAATGACCAATTCCGTCCCGCACCAGCGCACCCGGCACGGCCACGGTACCTGATCGTAGCCTGCCATGTAGACCCGATCCGCAGCATGTGCGCCCAACCGTTCCGGAGAAGGAACCAGAAAACGTAGACCGTCGACAGGCATGCACGTCTCACTGCATGGAGGCCGTACCGATTGCCGGAACCAGGGTCCCTGGGGTGCCGCAGGTGCTTGCCAGCCTCGACTTCCGCGAGTCTACTGTAGTCCCGCGGGACATTCAAGCAAATGGCACTTTTCGCAGGGCTTACATGGACCTCAGCCTGCCTGGCCCCATTCGCCATCACGAACCCGACGGACCGCGTTTCACTCGTTCTGGCGAGGCGGATGCGCTGCGTGCTTGCTGCCAGGCAAGGGGGAACCCGCAGCATGGCAGGGGGAGGCGTGTCTCAGGCTCCCAGGAGAGTTCGCCCAGGTGTGCAGCGGTCCCTGTCGGCGAGGGAGATCGTCTCTCGGTCCTCGCTGGGCACGGGAGAAGGGGGTGCCTGGCCACGCAGCTCTGGTTCGAGCCGGAAGACGCGCCGCTTGCTGTCCCCACCGCAGCAAGGCCAGAGCACGGCTGGGCGCGGGATGGAAGGCGAAACGCGCGTGCAGCGGCCACGTACTGGTAGCAGCCCTGAAGCGTTTCGCAGACCCTAGTAACCGCACGTGATATACTGGCCTATGGACGCACGATCCGATCAGGTGGTAGTGGAAACATCGCTGGGCAGTCTTCCTGCGCGTCGCGGCAAGGTGCGAGACATTTACGACCTGGGCGAGCGCCTGCTGCTGATCGCCACCGACCGGATCAGCGCGTTCGACTGGGTGTTGCCGACGCCCATCCCCGGCAAGGGGATCACCCTCACGCAGCTTAGCCGATTCTGGTTCGACTTTTTGGGGGAGCCGAACCACCTGATCACCACTGATGCGCGGCAGATTGCCGAGGCGCTGGGGTTGGCAGAGTTTCCCTATCCGCAGCGGAGCATGCTGGTCCACAAGACGCGGGTGGTGCCGATCGAGTGCGTGGTGCGGGGTTATCTGGCCGGTTCCGGGTGGCAGGAGTACGTGCGGCAGGGGACGGTGTGCGGGGAGCGGCTGCCGGCCGGGCTGAGGCAGGGGGAGCGGCTGCCTGAGCCGATCTTCACCCCGGCCACCAAGGCTGAGTCCGGGCACGACGAGAACATGAGCTTTGCGGAGATGTGCCGCCGGGTGGGCGAGGGACTGGCCGAGGAGTTGCGCCGCCGCAGTCTTGAGGTGTACCGCCGGGGGGCGGAACACGCGCAGCGCCACGGGATCTTGATTGCCGACACGAAGCTGGAATGGGGCATCTACCCGCCGCATGATCCGCAGGGCCGGCTGCTGCTGATCGACGAGGTGCTCACGCCAGATAGCTCGCGCTTCTGGCCCGCTGCCGACTACCGCCCAGGAAGCAATCCGCCATCGTTCGACAAGCAATATGTCCGCGACTGGCTGGAACAATCGGGCTGGGACAAGAACAGTCCTCCGCCTGCACTTCCGCCCGAGGTCGTCGAACGCACCGCCGCCAAGTACCAGCAGGCCTGGCGGATCCTCACGGGCCAGGGTTGCCCGGAGACGACGCCTTGAACTCTGCCGCAGAC
>JAIMBC010000288.1 GCA_023511675.1 Pirellulales bacterium | reverse complement strand
GGCCACCACGACCCGACCGGTCACGCGCGCGGACGCAATCCTCGATTGGTCCAGAGCGGCAGTGGACCTCTGGCGGCAGGTCCGAGCCTATGCCGAGTGGCCGCAGGCGACCACCTGGTGGGGTCAGCGCTCCCTGCGCATCCGGGACGAACACCTGAAAAGCAGGGCTGGCATCCAGATAGGCGCTGGCGGCGGGTTTGCCTGTGGCCAGGTCGAGACGGAGCGCTTCGAGATCGGCGTAGGCCCGGCTGCCCGGCAGGATTTCGAGGCCGGGCGTCGCGGCAGACTGCAATGCCTCGCGGAGGGGCCGCTGCAGCACCAGGGGGTGGCGGGGCGCCGGTTGAAGTCCGAGGCCGCTGGTGGCGTTGCATTGCGGGTCGAGGTCGACCAGCAAGGTTCGAGCACGGCTTCTGGCCAGGCAGACGGCGAGATTGACAGCAGTGGTCGTCTTGCCCACGCCGCCCTTTTGGTTGGCAATGCAGAGAATCCTTCCCATGTGCCACGCCGGTGAATTGCCTGTGAGGATGCTGGCGGGAATGGCTGCCGGTTCGAGGCAAGGTTGGTACGGTGTGCGAGAAGGCGCCTACCCCCGGCAAGGCCATGCCCCGCGAGCGTCCATGGGGGACAGATTGTAGCGGTGAACGCAGGGAGGCCCAAGGGCAGATGGGATGCGAGCGGGCAACATCGCGCAGAAGCAAGGGGCGAGGGGGGGGCCTGTGGTTCTGGGGCGGAGGATGCAGGCGGCCTCGAGGCAGGGGCGCTGGCCGGGGATGCACGCCGACCACGTATTTGCATGCGGCTGGCACGTTTCACGTGGAACGCAAGGTCGGCAGAGCCGGCTTGTTTCACGTGAAACGCCGTGTTGAACGCGCCGCGTGGCCCGCCCCACAGGGCGCCCCTGCTTCGCTCGCCAACCCTGGCCGCACGCCCCCTTACTTCGTGAGCGGTATCTGGACTGTCGACTAACACGTTTCGCGCGGCAACCCTGGCCGCACGCGCTGTGTGTCGGGGCTATACCAGCGGGTTGAACACCAGGCCAGATAGAAGCTTTGGGAAGAAGTACGTGCTCTTTGCCGGCAGGCGCTCGCCGCCCTGGCTGATGGTGCGAATATGGTCCACCGTGGCAGGCATGACGAGGCAGGCCAGATGGTAGTCGCCGGTTTCCAGCGATTCGACCACCTCTTCGACGCGGTGAACGTACTTGGGAGTGGGAAGGCCGTTGGGGGCCAGCAGGGTGTCGATCACCAGCCTGTGCAGGAGGGCAACGCCCAAATCTCGCCAGGCCGGGCTGTGGTCCGGGGCGGCGGCGGCCATGCGTGCACGTCCCGCTTCGGTAAGCCTGGCAACGAGCCAGCGCTCGTCAGCCAGGGTGAAGAAGGCGAGGGTGCCCTGGCTGGCCTCCAGCTCGATTTCTTCCCAGACGGTGTGGGCAAGGTCGGCACCTTCGCCAGCGATGCGCGTGGCGAAGGCATCTCCCAGCCGCGCGGCGAGTTCACGAGAATCGAGCGGCGGCAGTCCGCTGAACAGGCGGTGCGTGGGCAGCACGAGCAGGCCGGAGTCGTGCATGCTTACCAGCATCATCAGCACGTAGTTGGCCGGGTGTGCTGGAGGAAGCGGACCGGCGGCCGCCAGCTCATCTCGGTAGGTGCAGGCGGTTTCGTAGCGGTGGTGGCCGTCGGCGATGAACAGCGGGAGTGGGCCAAGTCGGGCGGCCACGGCGGTGATCGCCTCCACGTCCGTTACGGGCCACATGCGGTGGACAACTCCCAGATGGTCCACCGCCTCCACGGGCGGTCGGCCAGCCACGGCCGCATCCAGGCGTCTCTGTATCTCGCAGTCCGCGTCGGGATAGAGGCCGAACACCTGGCTCAGATTGGCCTTGCAAGCCCGCGTGAGCAGCAGGCGGTCCTGCTTGGGAGAAGCCATCGTTTCCTCGTGCGGGTAGATGGTTCCCTCGCCAAAGCGTTCCAGCCGGCAACGGGCCATCACGCCGCGCCGCACCAGCTCTCGCCCTTCCCAGGTGAAATGCTGGTGATAGACGTAGATGGCTGCCACGGGGTCGGTGGCGAGCAGTCCCTCTTTCTGCCAGTTGCGGAAGAAGCGCGCCGCCCGAGTGTAGCGGTTGTTGTGCTCGTCGTCGCCGGGCTCGTCGCGGTTGAGAATGAGCCGCACGACGTTGGCCGGATGGCGCTTGTAGAGAGCCTCTTGCAGGGTGGGATCGATCACGTCGTAGGGCGGCGCGGTAACGTCGCTCAGGGAACCGACGTGTCCCAGGTTGTAGCGGATGGCACGAAACGCCTGGATTTCTGGCATCAGTAGCGGTAGAAGTCGGGCTTGAAGGGGCCCTCGATGGGCACGCCGATGTACTCGGCCTGTGCCGGGGTCAAGCGGGTGAGTTTGACGCCCAGTTTGTCGAGGTGCAGGCGGGCCACCTCTTCGTCCAGCTTCTTGGGCAGCACGTGCACGCCGAGGGGGTACTTCTCCGGTTCGGTCCAGAGGGCGATCTGGGCAAGCACTTGATTGGAGAACGAGGTGGACATGACAAACGACGGATGGCCCGTGGCACAGCCCAGGTTCACCAGCCGCCCCTCGGCCAGCACAATGATCGAGTGCCCATCGGGGAACGTGTAACGATCGACCTGCGGTTTGATTTGCGTGCGCCGCACGTCGGGCTGGCTGTTGAGCCAGGCCATGTCGATCTCCAGGTCGAAGTGGCCGATGTTGCAGACAATGGCGTCGTGCTTCATCACGCGCATGTGCTCGCCCCGGATCACGTCGCGATTGCCGGTAGCGGTAACGAAGATGTCGCCACGCGGGGCCGCCTCTTCCATGGTGGTCACCTCGTAGCCTTCCATGGCGGCTTGCAGGGCGTTGATGGGGTCGATTTCGGTGATGATCACGCGGGCACCCAGGCCGCGCATGCTGCGGGCGCAGCCCTTGCCCACATCTCCGTAGCCCGCGATCACCACCACCTTGCCTGCAATCATCACGTCGGTGGCGCGCTTGATGCCGTCTGCGAGCGACTCGCGGCAGCCGTACAGGTTATCGAACTTGCTCTTGGTGACGGAGTTATTAACGTTGATGGCGGGCACCCGCAGCTCGCCGCGGGCATGCATCTGGTAGAGGCGGTTGACCCCGGTGGTGGTCTCCTCGGTGATGCCGCGGATGTCGCTGAGGAGTTCGGGGTATTTCTGGTGCACCATGGCGGTGAGGTCGCCGCCGTCATCGAGGATCATGTTCAAGGGCTGGCCGTCGGGAAAAAACAGGGTCTGTTCGATGCACCAGTCGAACTCTTCGAGGCTCATGCCCTTCCAGGCGTAGACCGGTACGCCCGCGGCAGCCATTGCGGCAGCAGCATGGTCCTGGGTGGAGAAGATGTTGCAACTGCTCCACGTGACCTCGGCACCGAGTTCGCGCAGGGTTTCGATGAGCACGGCTGTCTGGATGGTCATGTGCAGGCATCCAGCAATGCGGGCTCCGCGTAGCGGTTTGCTGCCGGAGTACTTGCGCCGCAGGGCCATCAGCCCGGGCATCTCGTTTTCAGCCAGATCGATCTCCCGCCGACCCCATGCTGCCAGATGGATATCAGCCACCTTGTAGGGGAGCCGTGTTGCTACCTGCGTCATCGCGATAGAATCCTTTGTCAAGAGTTTCCTGCCCGGCAGAGGCGTGCCTTCTCGGCTCGCTGGGGCGATCGGCGTTGCTGCCGGGTTGTGATGGCTAGATCATAGGGACACGCTGCTGCATTGGGCAAGGGGCGCTCCGCCGCATGTGCCCAGCGGCGAGGGCGCGCTCGATGGCGACGGACAGCCCCAACAAGCCGGCTGACTATGGCGCAGCGTGCCTGCCATGTGCCGCCTACACCTCCGGTTGCCAGGCGCCTATCTGCTTGAAGGCGTCGATAGCAGCTTCCAAAAAGTGCTGCATCTTGAACTCGCACTTCCGGCCAGGCTTGTACTCCACGCCGCTGGCCACGTCCACCCCCGCAGGACGCACAATTTGGATGGCCTTGGCCACGTTTTTCGGGTTGAGACCGCCTGCGAGCACTAGCGGGGGCAAGCCAGGGGTTTCTGCAAAAGCGCCGGCCAGATCCCAGTCCGCAGGCTGGCCCGTACCTCCCACTTCCTTGGGCACGGCTGCGTCAAGTAGCACTGCCCATGGCATGGCATCGAGCTGCTCGCAGCGGTCGAGGTATCGCATCACCTCGTCCCACTGTGCGGCCGTGGCACGCATGGCCCGAATCACGCGTAGCCCGCGGAGCTGCGCTAACACTTCGGGCGGCTCGTGCCCGTGCAATTGCACCGCCGACAAGGGCAACCGCTCGGCGATCTGAAGAATCTCGCTGGGGTCGGCGTCCACGAACACTCCCACCATGTGGGCCAGTCCGCCGCACTCTCTTACGATGCGCGCTGCCTGAGCAAGGCTGATGCGGCGCTTGCTCTTGGGGTAAAAGTTCAGCCCGATGGCGTCTGCGTCTCGAAGGATGGCAAAGCGGGCGTCGGAAAGCCGGGTAACTCCACAAATCTTGATGCGGAATATATCTGTTAGCCAGGGCCAGGCGGCGGCTCCGCGGGAACAGGGACGTTCGTTATTGGGGGAGCGGGGCTGTTGCATTGGCATTCTACAGTTTACGGCACGCCAGGCCCCGGTGGAACAAGGCCTGACGTTGACGTTTGCGGCGCCGTGAATGGCGCTTGCCTGTCTCGCCCGGCCTCCTGGGTTTGCGCGGCCTCATGCGTTGCGCGGCCCCCTGTCTCGCGCGGTGGCATGTGCCGTGGGGGCCGGCGAGCGTTACCGAGCCGGCCACGAACCGTGCTGGCCCGCCAAGGCCACAGCGGCAGTCCCCTAGGGCGCCAGGCGGCAGGGATGCTCTCCACGGCAGGAGCGCTATGAGGGCTGCCGTGCCGTAGGCGTGGGGCAGCCGGCTGAGTGAGGGTGCAGAACGGTCGCCGGACTGTCGATGGTAACGGATGTGCCGTGTTTCCCGCGCGCGGCTCGAGGTGAGCAAAGCATTGGGAGACGAACTCTCCGGCGAGCGTAAGGAAGCAAGCGATGTACGAGGCGCATTTTGGCCTGGCAGGCCGTCCCTTTCTGGCGGCGGCGCTGGCAGATCGGTACTGTCCGGTGCGATCGATCGAGACAGCCCGTCGGGTGCTGTCGCGCACGATCGATCGGTGCGAGGGGGTGGGCATCGTGCTGGGGGCGGCGGGAACCGGCAAGAGCCTGCTTTGCCGGGTGCTGCTGGAGCAGTTTCGCGAGAGGTGGAAGGGGGGCTTGCTTTCTGGGGGTCGGCTTGGGTCGCGCAAAGCGCTGCTGCGTGCGCTGTTGTACGAACTCGGCTTGGCCGTCCGCGGGCTGGAGGAGGACGAGCTGTGGCTTTGCCTGGCTGAGCAATTCAGCCAGGGCTCGCTGCTGGAGTCGGGCTTGCTGTTGGTGGTAGACGAGGCGCATCTGCTTTCGCCCCGGCTGCTGGAGAAGTTGAGGTGCATCACCGATTTCACCGTCCACGGCGCGCTGTGCGTGCGGCTGGTGCTTGCCGGCTGTCCCGAGCTGGAGCAGAAACTGGCGCATCCGCGATTGGCCTCCCTCCAGCAGCGGATTTCTGCCCGCTGCCTGCTTGAGCCGCTGGGCGGCGAGGAGGTGAGGGCATATGTGCAGGCTCAGCTCGCCTTGGTGGGCGGTGCGGGCAACACGCTGTTTGAGGATGCCGCACTGGATGCGGTGGCGCGCGTCAGCGAAGGGATCCCGCGGTTGATCAACCAGGTGTGCGACCATGCGCTGATCCTGGCTTATGCCGATGGGGCGGAGCGTGTTTCCGCCGGCCACGTCGAGCAGGCCTGGTCTGACTTGCAGCAGCTACCCCTGTTGAGTGTGCATCGAGCTGAGTCGGGTGGGCAGCAGGAAGGCGGCGTGATCGAGTTCGGGGGATTGGAGGAGGAAACCAGGTCAGAGGTCTGCACGCTGGAGTTTCCCCAGCAGGCGGCCTCGCTTTCGCTAGGGCGGCTGAGCGAGGAGGCGTTGTCTCGCCATCTGGCCGAGGCGCATGCCGCGCCCGCCTTGAGCCTGGCGATCCCTGATCAGGAGCAACAGGAGGAAGGGGCGTGGGATCCGTTTGGCGGTCCGTACGCAGAGGAGGAGATCGTGCTGGACCGCTTTGCCAACTACGACGATGCCTTGTTTCGCACACTGCCGCAGGTTGCCAGCCCCGAAGGCCGGCAGTTGGGCTGTTTGTTGCAATCGAGCGTCGGCTCGTTGACAGGTCCGCAATTGGTGCTGACGGCGCCGCCAGAGCCAGAGGAGAGCGTGCTGCCACAGATCGTCGTCGAAGATGACCCCAGCGGCGAGTACTCGGGCTGCGGTTGGGGGCGCACCGAGGGCGTGCAGCGCGTCGAGTACACCGAGCTGTTCAGCCGCCTGCGGGGATAGCGCGATCGGTGTAACCGTACACCGTCATCATTCTTGACGGGGTTGGTGGCTTGCGTGCGGGCAGCGAGGATGACAAGTGCACGCTAGCGCGGTGAAAGATGCCAAGGCCGACTGGTTGTGTGGAATGGCGGTTGCGGCCGGAACGGGTGTGGGAGTGCTCTCCAAGCCAATCGAGGGCGGTCGACTGGTGCCCCCAAGAAGGCCTGCCGCTGGAGCAGTTCTACCTGTGGCGGCGGAAGCGTTAGGCCCACGGGTTCATGTATGCTCCGCGTCAGGAGGCCACCGGCGAAGGCGCTGGGAGTCGAACTGGCCCGCGGTCAGTGAACGGCCCAGCACACACAAACGGTCCTGGCTAGCTCAATGGCCTTGCCCGTCGAAGCCGCTGCGGCTCTGCGAGTGACCCCGCTGGCCGGGCCAGGCGTGCCAGCGTCGGCGACGCCGGCCGACTTGAAAAGACCGCAACTGGCCACATCGGCGGCAGGCGGCGCGCCAAGCGGCAAAGCAGGAACGTTGCCAGCGTGAGAGCAGTACCCCTCGTTCCCAGGCCCCGCGCCTGAGAACGCACCGTCTGCGAGGCTCCGCCTCGCTGGGCCCCATCACCGTCAGACGTGGCCACGCCACGCTTCTCTCTTGGACGAGGCCGCCCGGGTCGTAGTGACCGCATTCATGCGGTCCCGCAGCCCGTCCCTGTCTCATTGCACATCCCGAACCGAATTTGCACAGGTGCATGTTGGGCATCCGGGCGCAACGTGAGGCCGGCGGCGCTTCACTCACCAGCCCCGCAGCGGCGGACTGGCACACGCTCCTTGCGCGTGCCCCCGCCCCCAACCGCGTAGCGGTTGCACATTCTAGCCCAGGCTCGCGCCCGCGCACCCGGGGCGGGCAAGCCAAACATTTTCCCGCGTTCCCAGGTTCCTGCCTGGAAACGCGCTGTCCGCGAGGCTCCGCGTCGATCCCCATCGTGCCGGTCCTGGGAGCGCGGGCGTCCCGCCCGCACGCCAACG
>JAIMBC010000029.1 GCA_023511675.1 Pirellulales bacterium | reverse complement strand
GCCATTGAAATTCAATGTCTTGGAAAACGGTATGGGACTCACCACGTTTTATCAAATATTTCTGTGGCCTTTCGGAGCGGGGAAGTCATTGCACTCATGGGACCGAACGGTTCTGGCAAAAGCACTCTCATCCAGGAAACTCTCTTTCCCCGTTTGATGTACGCCCTACAAGGCACACACAAAGTATGGGGAGAGCACGATGAAATATTAGGTCTGGAAAACATTGACAAGGTGATAGATATCGATCAATCGCCGATCGGCCGCACCCCCCGCAGCAACCCTGCCACTTATACCGGCGTCTGGGACGATGTGCGCCGTCTCTTCGCCTCGACGCGTACGGCGCGGCTGCGGGGTTTTGGCCCGGCAAGATTCAGCTTCAACGCCCGCGGGGGCCGCTGCGAGACATGCCAGGGGCAAGGCCTGACGCGCATTGAAATGAAGTTTCTGCCGGACCTGTACGTCACCTGCCGCGACTGCCAGGGCGCACGGTTCAATGCGCAGACCTTGAGCGTCCTGTACAAGGGCCATTCGATCAGCGATGTCCTGAATCTTCGGGTAGACCAGGCCTACGAGCTGTTTCAGGACCATCCAGCGCTTGCCGCCAAGCTCTCCGCACTGCAAGCGGTGGGCCTGGGGTATCTGACGCTGGGGCAGCCGTCCCATACGCTATCCGGCGGCGAGGCCCAGCGCGTGAAGCTGGCGGCCGAACTAGCCCGGCCCGCCAGCGGCGGTACCCTGTACATCCTCGATGAGCCGACCACGGGTCTCCACTTTGCGGACGTGGATCGATTGCTGCACCTGCTCAACCGGTTGATGGATCTGGGACACACGGTGCTCATCATCGAGCACCACCCCTTGGTGATGGCTGCTGCGGATTGGATCATCGACCTGGGACCTGAAGGGGGGGACCGTGGCGGCTGGCTCGTTGCCGCCGGCCCGCCCGAGCAGGTGGCTGCCTGCCCTCACGGCCATACACCAGCCGTCTTGCGAGAAGTGCTGCACATCCAGCCCGGCCCCAAGGATGGTGCACCACCGCCGCGCCGGAGACGCTAAGCCTGCTCTGCCCCCCCGGCGCCAGGTTCTCGCCACGCCGGCGCCGCGCCAACACAGGCATGCCGAACGCTGCGCCGCAAGCAGCCCGCTTCTCACCAGCCTCCTCGCAACTTTCTCGAACCGATGGCTGGCGGATGCTACCGCGTTTCCACGTGCCACCGCGCCAGGATTGTGCCCGCGGCCAAGGACGCCACGGAAAAAAACAGCACCCCCAGCAGCGTCGAGGCCAGGATGGCCGCAAACAGATACGCCGTTTCCAGCCGTCCGTGCGTCTGTGCAATCAGCGCGCCCAACCCCGGCATCGCGGCCCCATATCCCGCGAACATTTCCCCGACGATGGCCCCGATCACAGACAGCCCACAGGATGTCTTGGCCCCCGCCACCAGATAAGGCACGGCAGCCGGCAAGCGCAGCTTGAGGAGCGTCTGCCGCCGCGTCGCATTGTACACTGCGAACAACTCGGCCAGCGTCCGATCGACGGCAAGCAGCCCCGTGGTAACATTGGTCACCACCGGAAACAAGCTGATCACGGCCGCAATCACCACAATACTCGCAAACCCTGTCCCAAACCAGCTTATCACCAAAGGGGCAATGCCCACGATCGGCACGGTCTGCAAGAAGATGGCATAGGGATACATGCTCCGACGCAGCCAACGCGATTGCGAGAAGGCAAACGCCACTATGGTCCCCAGCAGGATGCTCGCGCATAGCCCGCAGAGCGCCGCCGATCCCGTAAGCACCGCTGCCCGTAGCAGAGTCAGGGCATGCTCCCGCGCGGCTTGCCACACGTCTGCGGGCCGAGGCATCAAGTACCGCTCCACGCCCGTAAGCACTACCGCTGCGTCCCAGAGGATCAGCGTCAGAACCAGGAAGGTGATGGGCGGGCCAACCGCCGCCGCATAGCGCGCCACGGTCTTCATGTCGGCCGCTGGTCGCTCCCGTACGGAGGCTGGACGCACGCGCGCAGGGCGCGCGAGACGGCCCCCACCAGCCTGGCGAACTCCGGCTCTCCGCGCAGCTCATCGCTGCGCGGCAAGGGCAAGCCGATGTGGAACTCCGCCGCCACCCTTGCTGGCCGAGGTGTCAACACCAGCACGCGTGTGCTGAGGAACACCGCCTCCGCAATGTTGTGCGTGACGAACACGCCTGTCCAGCGGTCGCGTAGCCACAACGCCAGCAGCTCTTCATTGAGCTGGCGGCGTGTCAGATCGTCCAGTGCGGCAAAAGGCTCATCCAGCAACAACAGCTCGGGGGAATTGCACAAGGCGCGGGCCAGGGCCGCCCTCATTCGCATGCCGCCGGAAAGCTGTTGGGGATAATACCGCGCAAAGTCCGCAAGTCCCACACGCGTTAGCGCTTCGAGCGCCCGACAGGCACGCTCCTCTCGGGACACCCCCGCCAGCTCCAGCGGCAGGGACACGTTGGCCGCCACACTACGCCACGGTAGCAACGTGGCATCTTGGAACACGAACGATACTCGCACTTGATGACGCCGCGCTACGGAGGGCTCGGCGCCCGCCACACGAATTTCTCCCGCCGTGCGCGGCAGCAGCCCGGCCAGCAGCCGCAGCACGGTAGACTTGCCGCATCCAGACGGTCCGACGAGCGAGACAAACTCCCCCCGTCTGATCTGCAGATTCAGATCGCGCATGGCCCACAGCGGCCCAAATTGAACCTGGATACCGGACGCCTCCACAAGGAGCGGCGCGTCGGTGCCCTCGGCTCGATCTGCGCAAGCTGCGGTGCCCGGCTGCATCACGCTTCCACGTACCCTTTGCCGGTCTTTTCCGCAATCAACCGCTCCGCCTCACGTTGCGCGGCAGAGGCGTCCGCAAATACTTTGGTACGCGATTGCCCGTCAGAGCCTAGCCGGCCAAAGCGCACGGTCATGGAGTTGCCTTCCACCCACACCTCCCAGAACTTGGCAGAGCGTCCCTCGACGAATTCGAACCGCCGCTGGAAACGGCCAGGGTTGGTTCCGGGCGCTGCGCGGCTGCCAACGGCTTCTCGGCGCGTCCTGCGGCTGGCTTGGGCCGGTTGGTCCGACGCCGCGTCTAGCTCCCCCCGCGGCTGCGGCAGATCGGTACGGACGCGCACGAAAGAAGGGAATCTCGGAATGCCTCGATCGCTCAACTCCTGATAGCGATAGGTCACCACGCTGCCGATGGGAGGGGGATTGTTGCGCTCGGCATCGCTGAAGCCCGTCCCGATGGAGAAGCGACGTCCGTCTGCTGTTTCTACCACCAGGGCCCCCATTCGTCCCTGGTGCCGTCCTGCGCCGGCGACGTGATCCACCACCAGAGCATCGTCGTCATGAAACTGCTTCACCTTCAGCAACGTGCTCGAGCGGCCCGCCTCATAGCGCGATCCAGGCTGGCGCAACATCAGTCCCTCTCCTCCCAGGGCTGTGACCCTGGCCAGTTCCTCGCGCAGGTGAGTTACCCCCCGGCACCGCTGGTGGGGGTGCAGGGCGGCGAACGCAGGGCGATGCGTTGCCAGACAGTCTGCCAGCGCTTGCAGCCGCTCTTCGAACGGCGTCTGGACCAACGGCATATCGAATACCACGTAGCGCACCTCCCGCCAGGCCTCGCTCCCGTCCCGGCGGCGCACAATGCTGACCGCGCGCTGGAAGGCACGCCGCGCCACCCACAGCTCCCCGTCCAGCGGTACCTCGGGCAGACCCTCCGTGAACCACTCCGGCGCCAGGAACTCTTTGCCCTGCCGAGAGAGAAAACGGCGGCCGTCCCACCAGGCACGGCAACCGTCCAGCTTCTCGGACATCCACCACCCCGCCAGATTGACGTCGTTCTGCCAGGTCTGAGCCAGCAGCAAGGGGGGGACGTCTGGCTGTCCTTCTGTTTTCACGGGCCGAGCCGTCGGCAATGCCTCCCCCAGCCGCTTCTGTTCTGCCTCCTCCCCGCGGAAGGCACGCAGGTGCTTGCACGTGCGCCGCTCGATTGGCGCCGACTGGTTCCGCCACGCAGGGCACGTACACGAGTACACGCCGCCCACGTTCTTTAACACATACGGCGTGCGTGCCGACCCCTGGATCTCTACACTCTCCCCATCTCGCAAATCAGCCATGAGCACGTCCCTCTGCCAAACACACGTTACGTCGGGCCACCCTGCACCCGCAAGCCGCGCGTACGCACTCATCTAACACGTCAGCACGGGGCATGGCAAGGGTGCAAACATCGGCAAACGGGTCAGCCAGATGGCACAAACGGCTGCACCACAAGGCCGAGGCAGCGGGCAACCCAGGCAGCAGCGGAGTTGGGGCATCAAGCCCAACCGGGCATCGGGCAATTCGGGCATGCGCCAAGCCGCACATCGGCCCGTCCAGACATCGAGGCATGCAAGTACCATGCATGCTCTGTGCATCGCTTCGTTCACACACTCCAGCCGCGGCGGATGCTAGCCGGCCGTGTGACGGCCCATGCATGAGCGCGGAGCGTTAGCCAGAGGCCGCAGCGCATGCTGGAGGGCGGATCCGTCTTTCGCCACACGGGCGCTGCAGCAAGGCCGCCCCACCCAGCGCGCAAGCGCCAGGCTGCACACCGCGTCTCCGCCCTACCGGCCGGCCGAAGCTTGCCGGTCGAGCCTTCCCTTGCTTTCCACGAACACCAGCAGGTCGGCCCGTTCCGGGCCGCTGACGAGCGGAAGCTGCGGCAGCAGCCGTCCCGAGTCGGGCGCCACGGGGTTGGCCACCACCCCCAGGCCGACCACCAGCACCTGATTCGTCGGCCAGCGGAAACGTTCGTGCAGCCGGCAGTGGGTCACCTGCGGCACCTCGATCTTGGTGCGCTGGCGGGGCGAGAGGGGGGTGGGGACATCCAGCATGACCGGAACCAGCCGCTCCAGCTGGTCGATCTGACAGTGGATCACGGCATCGATCGTACGGCCGTCCAGAGAGAGCAGCGGGCTGAGTTCCAGAGAAAAGCCCTCATCGAACTGAGCCTGTTGCACTTCGTAGCCGGGCCAGACCTCGGGCCGCGGCACCACATGCTGGATGTACGTACGTGGGCGCGTCTGCGTTACCACGGCCGATTGGCCGTTGGCCACCAGCAGGTGTGGGGCACTGTGCTCGCGAAAATCTGTACGCTTGCGCAGCTCTGCCAGCAACAGCGCTGCATCCTCCCGTTGCATCAGCCACGCCTGGATGCCCTGTGTTTTCACTTCCACAGGTTGCATCACCCCCTGGGCCCTTGCCCGCCAGTTCGGGTTGCCCACGCTGACAACACGCAAGCTGAATGCGTGCGTCTCCGCTTCACGATTCACGAAGCGGTCCACGACGTCGGCCACAATCGCCTGCATTTCCGGTGTGTGATACACGATCAGCTTGCGCGGACCTGCGCTGAGGATGCCCAGCGGTTCCCCGTGCCAGGCTTCATAACCTGTTTCCCGCAGAATCCAGTCCACGATGGCCTGTTCTGGCCGGGCCGTATTGCTGACGCGCAGCGTGTAATCGCTCAGATCGTACTCCCGCCAAACCTGCCCGGCTTCATTGGGCAGCGTGGGAGGAGCCTGCGTCACGCGTGCCGCCGAGCGCCTCGGCCTGTCCTTGACGTCGAGAACACGGCCGTCTGCACTGTCTGGCAGGTTGCTGGGAGTTCCACCTTCTGAGAGGTCCGCCGACTCGCCGCTTGAGGTCGCCGTGCTGCTTCCGGGAGTGCGCCAGCGTGCCCGGCCCGGCTTGCCGGCAGACGGGCCGGCGGCAGTTGCATCGGCGGCAGTTGCATCAGGAGCAGCGGCGGTGGGAGGTGGCTGCTTTCTGCGAGAACGACGCGCGCCATCGCCCGTACCTGCGAAATCGCCTCTCGTACCGCCGCCAGTCGATGACGCGGCCGCGGCGCTGCCTCCAGCGGCGGATGAGCTGCCCTCAGAATCCACAGGCTGCGCAAGGGCGGGGGACAAGGCAGCAGCGGCTGCCACCAACAACATGTGGGCGAAGAAGCTTTTTGCCATTTGATAGGCCTCCTGCCGGGCGGAAAAGGGGCGGAAGTATAGTGCCGCCCGAAGGTTGAAGCAAGGGCGAGCCGGACCGCACCCACCGCGCCACCGCGCTAGGGCACCATCGCGCGATGGCGTATGGCCCGGGTTGCGTCACGGCGCTACGCCTGGCTGACATCGACGGCCCAACGTCAAGCGGCATGTGCCTGCTGCTGTTTCCAAAGGCCGTACGTGCCACCCGCGGGCTAGCAGACAGGCGAACGGTAAGTAACCACCAGAGCATCCAGAAGCTGGGGCCTGCGGTCATGCACCTGCCCCGGCGGCGCTAGCAGCCTCGGAGGGAGTCAGCGGCGAACGCATCAACTGGTTCGGATGGTTGACAGGCGCCCGCAAGCCGTCGAAGATGTACGCGGCATCTGTACAGGAGGGAAACAGCATGCGTTCGTCCATAGTTGGCCGGCGAGGCGGCGGGGCGAAGGGCTGGGGCATCTGGGCGTGCCTCGGCCTGTTGATAGCGGGGAGTGCGGCGGTGGCCCAGCCTGCGGCGGACTCGGCGGCCACACGAGACTACGCTGTGGCGGCTGGCATGCAGGGGAAGAAGCTCTACGCTCAGGCGGCGCAGCGGTGGCAGCGGTTCATCCAGACCTATCCCAACGACAGCCGGCTCGACCGCGCGCACCATTACCTGGGAATCTGCCAGCTTCAGTTGAAGCAGTTTGCCGAGGCGGCGGCGACCTTCAGGACCGTGCTGGCCAACTATCCCCATTTCGCGTCGCGTGATGCGGCCCAGTTCAACCTGGGGGTGGCCCTGTACAATCAAGCACTCGCCTCAGGCAAGGCGGAGGAGCTGCGTACGGCGGCAGACGCATTTGCGGCGGTGGCCGCGGGGTATCCGCAAAGCAAACATGCGCCAAGCGGGCTGTTTTATCAGGGCGAGGCGCTCCATGCTGCCGGAGACGTGATGGCCGCCGCGGCGGCATACGGCCGGCTGATCGAAGCGTATCCGCAGAGTACGCTGGTGCCCCAGGCGCGCTATGCCCTGGGAGCGGCCCAGCAAGAACTGAACGAGCACGAGAAGGCTGCCGCCACCTTTCAAGCGTTCCTGGCCCAGCACGCCGAACATGCCCTGGCAGCAGAGTGCCGCCTGAGGCTCGGGCTGACGCTGGCGCGGCTGGAGAAACATGCCGAGGCGGCCCAGATGCTCCAGCCCTTGGTCGAGTTGCCAGACTTTCCGCTGGCGGACCTCGCTCTGTTACGCTACGCCCAGTGCACGCACGATCTCGGGCAGCGGGAACAGGCGGTCGCCCTGTACCTGTCGCTGCCCGGGAGGTTTCCTAATAGCCAGTATGTCGCCGAGGCGTACCTGGCGGCCGGCAAGGCGCAGTTCGAGCTGCAAGCCTACGCACAGGCCCAGCAATCGCTCACGCAGGCTATTCAGGCCAACACCGCGCAGGCGGCTGAGGCTTCGTACTGGCTGTCTCGCGTGTTGCTGGCCCAGCAACAGCCGCAGGCGGCGCTGGCCGAGGCGGAGCGGGCCCTGGGAGCATACGCCCAAAGTCCGCAGTTTCCCTTGCTCCAGCTTGGACGCATCGACTGCCTCTACGCCCTGGCCGAGCGTCGGCCAGAGACACCCGCGCTCTACGCAGCCTTCGCCGCGCAGTATGCCGAACATGAGCTGGCGCCGCAGGCACTCTACATGGCGGGACTGGCGGCGCTGGAACTGCAAGACCACGCTGCGGCTGCTACGCACGCCCAGGCATTTCTGAATAACCCGAAGTACGCCGCGCATGCCCTGCTGCCGGAGGCACAGTTTGTCGCTGCGGAGGCCCTGTTGCGGGGCGCGGCGCAGCAGGCCGCAGCCGCAGAAGCGGCTCGGGCAGAACAGCTCTATCGCGATCTGGCGGCCAGGTTTCCCGATCATCGGCACGCGGGTGCATGTCTGGTGCGGGTCGGCCTCTGCCTGTTGCTTGAGGGGGAGTGGGATGCCAGCGTGGCGGCGATGACGCAGGCCTTGCCCACGCTGAAGCAGCCGGCACTGGCGGCCGAAGCACATCTGATTACCGGCCAGGCACACCGCGAGGCGCAGCGGCTTGCGCAGGCCGTGGCGGCGTTCCGTCAGGCGCTGGCGGCCTGTCCTGACTGGGGGCGTGCCGACGAGGTTACGCTGGCACTGGCCGATGCGCTGGCGGCTCAGGACCAGCTTGCCGAGGCCGCCGCAGAGTTGACCCGCATGCTGGCCGCATATCCGAACAGCCGGCATTTGGATCAAGCATTGCTCCAGCTTGGCGGCGTGTTGTACCGGCAGCAGAAATATGATGAGGCTTTACAGCGTTACGATGCGCTGTTGAGCCAGTATCCGCAGAGTCCGCTGACCGCGGTGGCCAACTATCATCAGGGACGCACGCGTTTTGCCAAGGGAGATTTTGCAGCAACGGTCGAGAGCTGCACGCGGCTGCTTGCCAACCAGGCCGCGGCGGAGCTGGCGTCACAGGCACGCTATTTGCGCGGGCTAGCACAGCACCGGCTGGGGCAGTTTCAGGCTGCGCTGGAGGACCTCTCCGCCTTTGTGGCAGGCCAGCCGCCGCTGACGGACGCAATGGATGCCCGCTACGCCATGGCGCTGTGCCGCCTGGAACTGAAGCAGCCCGAACAGGCAGCGGCCCTGCTGCGAGAGATCCTCGCGCAAGCCCCCGATTATCCCCAGGCAGACAGAGTGTGGTACGAGCTGGCCTTTGCGCTGGGCGAACTGCGGCAGCCAGCCGAGGCAGCCCAGGCCCTGCGCGAGCTGGCAACCCGCTGCCCTGAAAGTGCGCTGGCCGCCGAGGCGTGGTATCGCGTGGGGGAGTATCATGAGGGCCAGCAACAGGGTGCAGAGGCCGTGCAGGCCTATCAGGCGGGGCTGGGCCGGGTCCAGCAGCCCGATCTCAAGGAAAAGCTGCTCTTCAAGCTGGGCTGGGTTGCATACACAGCCAAGGCGTACGATCAGGCTGCGGCCGCGTTTGCGGCACAGCTCCAGGCATTTCCGGAAGGCCGCATGGCAGGGGACGGACATTACATGGCGGGAGAGTGTCTGTACCTGCAAGACAAGTTTGCCGAGGCGGTGCCTCATTTCGATCGCGTGGTCAAGCTGTCAAGCGAGCGGTACCTGCCGAGGGCTTTGTATCGCCTGGGCGCCTGCACGGCACGGTTGGGTCAATGGGCGGCCAGCGAGCAGCACTACCAGGCATTGATCTCGCAGCACCCGGCGTTCGAGCAGATCCATGAGGCACGTTACGGCCTGGCCCTGGCCATGCAGAAGCAAGAGAAGCTGGCACAGGCCAGGGATCTTTACGAACAGATCACGCGCGAGACGGAAACCGAGACGGCGGCCAAAGCCCGCTTCATGATTGGCGAGTGCTGCTTCCGCGAGAAGAAGTTCGCCGAGGCAGTGGAACACTATCTCACTGCGGCACTCGGCTATCCCTATGAGGAATGGCAGGCACTCGGCTACTTTGAGGCAGCGCGTGCGCTCATCGAGCTGGGAGACAAGGAACGAGCGATCGATGTGCTGGGCACGGTAATCGAGCGGCATCCCCAGCACCCCAAGGCCGCCGACGCCCAGACGTTGCTGAAATCTTTGCAGAAGTGAGTTTGCCGATGCTCTGTGCCCCTGTTGCCCACACAAGTAGCACGTTTCCTCAACCTCGGTGGCGATGTGTGTTGCCTTGCCTCGCTGCGGCGGCCTTGGCCTGGCTGCTCGCCGCCGACAGGGTGTTGGGCCAGGACGCCCTCCCCTCTCCGCAAGCCATTGGGGGAGGCGATGGCTCCGCGGCAGGTGGTATCGGTGCTGGCGGCACCGCCGACACGCCTGCCGCCACAGATGGGGGCCCCGGCGCGGAAGGCACATCGTCCTCAATTCCGGCAGATTCCAGCTCCCCGGCGGCTCCGGACGACGTGCTGGGGCTGATCCTCGCCGGCGGGCCGTTGAACATCGTGTTCATGAGCGTGCTGGGGTTGTTTTCGCTGGCAGCCGTGGCGGTAGCCCTGGAACGGCTGGTGCAGACCAGCCGTGGGCGGCTGCTGCCGCCGCACCTCCTCAACCGTCTGGACGAGTTGGTCCGCCGAGGGGAGCTGCAACCACAGCCTTACCACGAGTTGTGCGAGAGCCATCCCTCGCCGCTGGCCGCGGTGTTGCGCGCGGGGCTGTCTCGCCTGGGCCGGCCGGCCGGTGAAATCGAAAAGGCGATGGAGGACACGCTCGCCAGGGAGGTTTCTCAGCTCCGCGCGCGGATACGGCCGCTGTCGGTCATCGGCAGCGTGGCACCGCTGGTAGGATTGCTTGGCACGGTGGTGGGCATGCTGGAGGCGTTTCGCACCGCCAGCACGGCGGGGCTGGGGAAGGCCGAACTGCTGGCCAAGGGCATCTATCTGGCCCTGGAGACAACGGTGGCAGGGCTGGCCATCGCTATTCCCGCCATGCTGGCCGCGGCCTGGCTGCACGCCCGCGTGGAGCGCGCCATGTTCGTCATCGACGAGCGCTTGATGGAGACCTTGCCGCTTGTGCCGCGCATGCAACCAGTGTCCAGCGAGCGGCCCGCTTCCCGCAGCGGCCATAATCCGCTGCTGAGCGCCAGGAGCTAGAGCCATGCGCCTTCCCGAAGCCGATAGCGGTCCCGATGGGCCCAACCTCACACCCGTCATCGACATGGTGTTTTTGCTCTTGATCTTCTTCCTGTGCGCCACGCGTTTTGACCAGGAAGAGCGCGAACTCTCCACGGTGCTGCCCGAGGTCGTACAGGCCCAGCCGCTCTCCATGCCCCCGCAGGAGATTGTCGTGAACATCACGCGCGAGGGAGAGTACGTGGTGATGCAGCAGAAGCTGACGGAGGCCCAACTGGCCGCCTTGCTGCGCGAGGCGGCGCTCAAGAATCCCGGGACGCAGTCGGTGTTGATTCGCGGTGACGGCGAGGCGGCATGGAAACACGGCGTGCGCGTGATGGGCCTGTGCAACCAGGCGAACATCCGCGACTATCGCGTGGCGGCCATCCAGGAGCGCTGACGTGAAGATACCGGGCATGGGCAAGGCGGGGCGTTGGCATGTGCGGGCGTTGCCGCTGGTACTGCTCGGGTTGTTGATCGCCGCGGTGTGCTGGTGGGCACGGCCGCGCCGCGTGCAGCAATGGGTGAGCGCAGATGGCACGCATCGCTGGGCGGTGGACGGTGCCCTGATGGGGCGGCAAATGGCGTGGGTGCCTCCGCAGCCCGTGGCCGTGGAAGAGTTGGCCGATGCGATCTCCCATGGCGAGCGGGGCGGTCAGACCTCGACCGCGGTGCTGCACCCAGCGCTGGCCGCAGACGGCGCTACGTTTTACGTAGCCTTGCGGCGTGCAGCCGGCGATTGGGATCTCTACTGGGCCGAGCGGCGCAAGGAAGGTTTTAGCGCGCTGTTGCCCGTAGGAGCGGCCAACACCCCGGCGGACGAGCTGTCGCCCCACATCAGTGCGGACGGCCAGTGGCTCTATTTCAGCTCCAACCGCGTAGGAGGCGAGGGGGGCTTTGACCTGTACGTCTGCCGGCGAGAGGCAAACGGCTGGTCTGCGCCAGCGAATCTGGGCCCGGCGGTGAATAGCCTGGCGGATGAGCTGGACCCGGCCTTATCTAGCAATGGGCTGGTTCTGTACTTTGCCGCCAATCGCGCCGCGGACGGGCGGCCGCTGCGCACGACGGACCTGTACGCATCGCGGCGTGACTCGGCGGATACAGCGTGGCAGCCGGCTGGGCCGCTGGTGGAAGCCAACACGCCGGCCAACGAGCGGACGCCGCTGCTGTGCGCCGCTGATGGCGCGCTGTACTTCGCTTCCGATCGGCCGGCCCGGCCGCAGGAACTGGTCAACTTCGATCTGTACCGCTTGCGGCCCGCCGGAGGCTCAGTGCGGCTCGAGCCGCTGGGTGCCGGCGTCAACACGGCAGCCAACGAACTGGCGCCGGCACTTTCTCCAGAGGGGACGCGGCTGTGGTTCGCCAGCGATCGATTGGGCGACCGGCGTCTGGGGGCGTATGGCCTGTACTCCTCGCGCCTGGTGGAGGTCGAAGTGCAAAGCTACTGGGACACCAGCCGCTGGCAGGCGCTGTTGGCCGTTTGGCCGCAGGCCCTGGCACTCTCGCTGGGCTTGCTGCTGTTGGTGTATCTGGCGGCACGGTTGCGCGGTTGGCTGTTCGAGCGTGCCAGTGTCGGCCGCTATGTCGTGCTGAGCCTGTTGCTGCACGGGTTGCTGCTGTTCCTCCTGGCATGGGTGCCGCTGGGCACGGTGGTGGTGGAGCGTGCCAGGCAGATCGTGGCCAGCCAGGCCCCACGCTCGGCGGATGACAACCTGCATCAATCTCATCGGGCCGGTCGGCATGCGTACGAGAAGCTGGCAGATTTGCGCAGCCTCGAACATGTTGCTGCGGCCGAAGTGCCGCGGCAGGTGACAGAACGCCCGAATCTCCTCGGCGATGCCGACATGCCTCTTCCAGCACTGCCAGCCGCGCCGGGCAAGACAGCCGTGCCCAACCTGGCCGATCCGCGACGCGTGCTTGCTATCGAGCCGGCTCCCGCCGCGCCGGATGAAGACCTGCCGGCATTGGCGCGGCAGCAACCTCTCGCCGCGGCGGCAGCCCCCGCAGATGAGCAGATCGTCCTGCCCCGGCCGGCAGTCCAGCCGGAGAACCCTCCGGATCCCAACGTGCAACTGGCACGGCAGCCTTCTGAGATTCCCACGCCTGCCTTTCAGCAGCCCGAGCCGCCGCTGGCGGTGCAACTCGCAGAAACAGAACTGCCGGCACCGCCCGCGGCGGCCTTGCTCCCGGAGCAGCTCGCTCCGAGCCACCCTGCCCCACGGCCGCTGTACAGGGGCCCTCGCGAACCCGCCGCCGACGCCGTTACCGGCGAAGACTCCCTACCGCAACTGGCGGGACAGCCCCAGCAAGAGGCCCCGCTGCCCATTGCTGAAACGGCCCTGCCCAGGGCAGAGCAGGCCCTCTCGCCGCCGCGCCACGAGCTGGCCTTGCCCAGGCTACGTATCGCCGCGGACCGCAACATGGGCTCCCTCTCGCCGCTCGAACTGACGCCTGGCAGCGGCCCGCGCCATGTACCCGATCGCTTGCCGCCAACTCAGCAGACGATTGTCTCTCCGGCCGCCGCGGCGCCTGAAGAGGCCCTCGTTGTGGCTGCCAAACCGGTACCGGGGCTTGCCGAGCTGGCCCCCGACGCCGCGGCACTCCAGGTTGTGATCGAACAGGCGGCGCTGCTGCCGTCTCCGCCGGCAGTGCAAACACCACAGGCCCCGTTCGCCGCCGCCCCGCCGGCGGGCACGCCTTCCCCCCCCATGATGCCATATGTCATGCACAGCGTCCCCACGGCGCCACAGCGGGCGACACTCGGCACACTGGGCGTGGACGAACAGATCGAGCCGGTCGATTTGCCCCCACTCCAGCATGTGGACGCCGAACTGCCAGCCGTCGCCAGCCTGCCCGAGCAGCCCTTGCCAGGCCCATCACAGCGCGCCGCGGCGGCGCAGCCATCCCCGGTCGACCCGTCTGGTCCCGGCACGCCGCACCGGCCGCTGGTTGTGGGCAGCTTGTCGCTGACCAGGGTGGAGACGCCTGCCTCCCTCTCGCCCTTGGCCACGCGGCTGGAGCGCCTCCCCGCGGAGGCCCTGCCCGTGGCCTACGCCGAGGACAACGTGGGGCTACGCGCCATGTTCTCCCTGCGGCAGGGTGACGTGCGCCGCGAGTACATCGAGTTGTTTGGCGGCAGTCCCGAGACAGAGGCAGCGGTACGTCGCGGGCTGGCCTGGCTGGCAGAGCATCAATTCTCTGATGGGCATTGGAGCCTGCACCAGCTCGATCCGCCCGAGAAGAACTTGCCTGCCACGCCGGGGCCCGGCAACGCGGTTTCGGACACCGCCGCCACGGGGCTGGCGCTGCTAGCCTTCTTGGGTAGCGGGCACACGCACCAGCAGGGCGAGTATCAGGGCGTGGTACAACGTGGGCTGCAGTGGCTGATCTCACGGCAGCAGCCTGATGGGAATCTGTTTGCCGAGCGGGTCGGCAACACCTGGATGTACAGCCATGGCATTGGGGCCATCGCCCTTTGCGAGGCATTCGGGTTGACCCAGGATCCGGATCTGCGCGGTCCGGCGCAGCAGGCCCTGCAATTCATTGTGGCGGCCCAGCATCCGGGCACGGGGGGCTGGCGGTACACTCCGGGAGAAGCCGGAGACACGTCGGTGGTGGGCTGGCAGGTGATGGCCCTGAAAAGCGGCGAGATGGCGGGGCTGGAGGTGCCGCCTGCGACGCTGGAGCTGGCTCGCCGCTGGCTGGCCTCTGCTGCGGGATCAGCAGGCAGCCTGGGCACGTTCGGCTACACCGGGCCGGGAGGCAGTCTGGCCATGACGGCCGAGGGGTTGTTGTGCCATCAGTTCCTCGGCTGCGGGCAAGACGATCCGCAACTCGCAGCGGGCGTGCGCATTCTGGCAGCGAACCTGCCGCAGCACGACCGGGAGACGAGTTATTACTGGTACTATGCCACGCAGGTGCTGTATCACGTGCAGGGGCCGGCCTGGGAGGCGTGGAACCAGGCCATGCGCGACCTGGCGGTGCGCACGCAGATCACTCAAGGACCGCTGGCCGGCACGTGGGATCCGCGCGACCAGTGGGAGCAGGCAGGCGGGCGGCTGTACGCGACGTGCCTGCGCCTGTTGATCCTGGAGACCTACTACCGCCATCTGCCGCTGTACCGCCCCATGGGACCGTAGCGGGGCGGGTTCCCGCAGTCCCTCTCCCCTTTACGAGGCGGGCCGGCGCATGCACCGCGTCAAACGGTTCCGCACCATGCGTCTCTGCCCTTTGCAAGGGGGACGTCCCTCACACGCATTTCTCGCCAGTAGCGCGTCCCAGTACCAAACGATTCCCTGCGTCACACCCTTGTCAACGGGGCGCAGGGAACGGCCGCGCGGGACGGTGCAGAAAATGCGAAGCAGGCAGAGAGGGAGGCAGGAGCCTCCGCGCAGTGCGTTCCCATGCAGAAGCCTGGGAACGAGTTGCAAAGGCCCCCTTCGTGGCGGCGGACGGCCAGCGGGCGAAGTTCAGGGCTCTTGCTGTCACAAAAACGGCTAAGCTCCCGGTGAGGCCGCCTCCCGGAAGATGGGTACGCAGGTTGTGGCGATCTGTTCAATATGCCGATCGTCCGTGCCGCAGCACCCGCCCATCACGTTCAAGAACCTGAGCGGGCTTCTCTTGAGAGCCGCGTCCTCCACGGCCAGCTCAACGGGGTTTCCCGAGTCCAGCTCGGCTGCCTCATTCAGCTCAGCGTGGCTCATCCTCGATGCATTGGCCCGGAGGCCGCGCAGGCGCGGTATCCACGGCTCATCGCCACGTAGCACACTGGCGAAGTGCGTCGGATGGGCGCAGCCGCCTCGACGGCGGCTTCGGTTTCGGCACGCCGATCAGCAGAGAGAACTCTCAGGATCTGCGCCAGGTCGGCGGACTGCTCCGGCTGCGCGGCGTCCGTTTGCTTGCCTGGCGTGTGTGCCGGCGCCTGGTCCTTGAGGTAAGCTTCCAGGGCCGCCGCCAGGGCCTTCATGGATGGGAAGCGTTCTTTCGGCGCCTTGGCCATCGCCTGCCGGCAGATGGTGGCGAGGCGTTCGTCGATCGCGGGGCTGAGGGAGCGTACCGAGGGCGGCTCCACGTGCTGCACCTGTCCGAGTACTTCCCCAAGGCTTCCTTCAAAGGGTCGTCGGCCGGTGAGCATCTCGTAGAGGATCACGCCCAGCGCAAAGATGTCGGAGAGGGGGCCAACATTCTTGACATCGCCGCGGGCCTGTTCGGGTGCCATGTACGCCGGCGTACCGACCAGCACTCCGGAGTGGGTCTGCCGGGCATCGCCGCTTGTGCGGACAGCGAGGCCGAAATCGGTGATGACCACGTCCTTGCGCCCCGGGTCGAAAAGGATATTGGCCGGCTTCAGGTCGCGGTGGACGACTCCCTTCTCGTGTGCGGCGTGCAAGGCAAGGGCCAGCTTGCGAACGATCAGGGCCGCCTGTTTCTGCGGCAGCGGCTTGTCCCGGCCCTTCAGATACTCGGCGAGCGACTTGCCGGAGAGGAAGGCCATCACGATATAGGGTTGCCCGCCCGCGGGGCCGACTTCATGAACCGGGCAGATGTTCGGATGCTGAATGGCTGCGGCCGACCTGGCCTCGCGGAGGAAACGGTGGAGGTCGACCTGGCCGCCCAACACTTCCAGTCTGGGCACCTTGATCGCCACGTCTCGTTCGAGCTGCGGGTCGCGGGCCTTGTAGACCTTGCCGAACGCCCCTTGGCCGAGCAGGGCCAGAATCTCGAATCGGCCAAGCCGACCGCCGATCAGGTCGTCCGAACCAGGCTGGTGCGCGCCGGTGCGCACGCTGTCTTGTGAAACCGAGGTTTCGGCGCTGCGGCTCTGCTTTTCGAGTTCTTCCTGAACGGCCAGCAGCGCCGCCTGCAAGGTATCTCGTTCGGCGGGCGTCACATCCCTCAGATAGCTCTCGACGGGCTGCCTGCGGCCGGCCTTCCAGTCGGCCTCAAAGCGGTCGCAGACGGAATCGATGCGCTGGGCCACCGTCAGGCGCACGCTCTCATCGAAAGGCTGCATCTCGATTTCCTCCCTCCTCGATCAGAACTCCGTACCAAGCGGCCCAGTGTTCGCTGCCGCTCACCCATTGCTGGGCGGCGAGCCATAAGGGCGAATGAGCGACCGAATCAGCATCGCGGCGCCCATGAACGCGGGGACGCCAGGACAAACGAGACCTCCCCAGCCCGCATCAGGCCGGGTATTTACGTGGGCCACAACGGCCAACGTGAGGAACACGGCGAGCGTGAGGAACGCCAATGACACCAACCGGAAAAGCACGACGTTCAGGCGGGTAAAGAAACCCGGGTTCGGGCACCAGCCTCCGCCAGAGAGGCAAGTCGGTGCGTCGGTCGCGACGCCAGGCGAACGACAGTGAAGGCAATTTTCCAGTCCCATGATGTGTCTCCATTTCGAGCCGTTCTCATTCGCGCGGGCGGCGAGGGGGAACGCCCAAACGTACATTGTCTTAGGGGGTCATTTTCCGACGAGGCAGATGAAATCGACACGCTGTGCTACGCGCTTGGCGGCTTGGAGTGTGGCAAGCTCGGCTTACGCGACGTGGGAGCTGTCCTCGGCAAGTTCGGCTTTCAGGGCCCGGACCTCGGCCCGTGCGGCATCGACCTCGCCGTTATTCCGGTTGCATCCGACCAACGCCGTGAGGCAGATGCTGAAGACGAGCCGAGGGTGCTATGACAGCAGCGGCATCAGCACCCCCAGCGTATCTCGTATGGGCAGCGTCGCACAGGCCGGGAAACTCTACCGCCGAGCTGCGTGCCTGCTACTCTGTATATGCCAAAGCGGGACCGCGACCCGACAACCGATGCGGGATTATTCGCCCGGAAACTCCTTCTCCCAGCGCAGGCGGATCAGGTGCAGCTTTCGCTCGACCTTGCGCACGGTCCAGTCGAGCTGGCGGGCGATTTCCTGGTTTGTGTGCCCCATCAGGCGCAGCACGGCCACCGCACGCAACTCATCCGGGAGTTCCGCCAGCATTTCTTCGGCGTGCAAGTCGAAGTCAGGGCCGAAATGGGGGGATGGAACGGCATCGAGCGCGGGCGGCATTCCCGGCTGCTGCGGCAAGGCCGCCTCGTTGAGAACCCGGCCGCCTCCCCGCTTCTTTGCTCCCTGGCGGCGGATGGCGCGGCGAGCCTTGCGCACCGTCATCACGCCCAGCAGGTTCCAGAGATCATCGCGGCTATCGATCACAAGCCGGCCGCCGCGCGCCCGGTGAAAGAAACTGGCAAAGGCGCTTTGCACAACATCGTCGGCAAAACCGTTCAATCGCTGGTGGCTGGAAAGGGTTCTGCGAGCCAGGCCGAGCAGCCGGGGCACGAACCGCTCCCAGAGACGGGCGGCAGCCGCCTCATCCCCTTGCCTGACCAAGGCGAAAAACCGCGTGATCGAGCCTTCACCAGAATCGGCCATCGCAGGATCACGTGGCAAAGAGGATGGCCCGCCTTTTGTGGAAAGTGGCAGTGTCTGGGTGAGCTTATGCGGTAGCATCGCAGGCGTCAACATGGGAGCAGGCATCGAGAGCAGCTAGGAGGCGGACGATTTGGCAGCAGCGTGCACCCGGTGGCCATGAGCAGCAGAAAGTGGGCCGCCGCGCGCAGGGATGCCCGCGATCCCTGGCAGCCTCCGGGAGCGGGCGACACGCCCGCTCCCACGCTCGGAGGCGTGAAGATCGCTCCCAGAATGCCAGCACAGAACCTCGCTAGCCGTAGGCCGGCGGATTACCTCTTCGGGCGTTTGAGGATCGCTGACGACGGCGAAGCACAGAACCTCGCTAGCCGTAGGCCGGCGGATTAGGACTGCTGGCCAGTGGCGGCGGGCATGGCGTACTGCTGGAGGGCCATGTGCAGCTCGCTCTGCACGGCGGGATCGGTCTCGGCAGCCAGACGTTGCGCAAGTACCGCCCTTGCTGCCGGACTCTGCAACTGGCCTAGTGCCCAGGCAGCAGCGCCGCGGACGATGGGGTCAGCGTCGCCGGCGATGCGGCAGAGCAGCTCGAATGCCTGTGGCGGGCGGGTGTTGCCCAGCACAATGGCGGCATTGCGCAACAGGCCGCGGCGGCGGGCACGCCACAGCGGCGTGTGGCGGAAGCGTGCGCGAAACACCGCGTCATCCATGAGGATCAGCTCTTCCAGGCTAAGAGGGTTGTGTCCCGGCCGCGGCGCCAGGGCGGGCTCCTCGGCCGCAGGCGCTCGCTTGTTCCAGGGGCAGACCTCTTGGCACACGTCGCAGCCGAAGAGCCAGTCTCCCATGGCCGGGCGGAGTTCGTGTGGGATGGCCCCTCGCAGCTCGATGGTCAGATAGCTGATGCAGCGGCGGGCATCGAGCACGTACGGGGCCACGAAAGCCTGCGTGGGACAGGCGTCGAGGCAGGCCCGGCAGGTGCCGCAGTGATCGGTTTGGTGGGGCGTGTCGTACTCCAGTTCCAGGTCGGTCAGCAACACGGCCAGAAAGAACCAGCTTCCGGCTTCGCGGCTGAGCAGCAGGGTGTGCTTGCCGATCCAACCCAGGCCGGCGAGCTGCGCAAACTCGCGCTCCAGCAGCGGTGCTGTATCCACCACGCCGCGCACCTGCGCTGCGGGTCGTAGACGCCGCAATCCGTCTGCCAGCGTGCAGAGGCGAGCGTGGATCAGGTCATGGTAGTCGGTGCCCCAGGCATAGCGGGAAACGCGCCCGTAGCCCGGCGGCGGCGTCTGGGGATCCGCCGTGCGGTAGTTCATGGCCAGCACCAGCAGGCTACGTGCGCCTGCCAGCACGCTCTGCGGGTGCGTGTACGCGGCCCGCCTGCGTGCGATGTACTTCATTTCTCCCGCATATCCTGCTTCGAGCCAGGCTGCCAGACGGTGCACGCCGTGGGGTGAGACCGCAGGGGCCACGCCGCAGGCCGAGAATCCCAGCCGGCGAGCCTCGGCCTTCAACCATGCCGTGACTTGCTGAGCCGTTTGCATGCGATGTGTCCAGCCGCTCTCCCTCAACCATTGGCCAGCGTACACTAGCGCACCTGCCGAGCGTAAGCGGATGCTGCACCACCGACCGACATGGCGGGGGGGACCGTTGCCAGCCCCGCGACCGCCCGCTTAGGGGCCCAGGCCCCAGACTTGCACCTCGGAGAGGCCCTTGTAGACATCCTCGCGCCAGGCGCTGCGCGCTTGAAGCTTGACGTAGCGGCCCAGCGTGGGGGGCACGGGAAGATACGTCCCATAGTCGGCGGCATCCGCAGCGCCCGGCGCCGGTAACACGAGTCCCTCGGCCAAAGGCGCGAGCGGGGCAGGAGAGTCGCTTACAAATAGCTCCACTTCTTTCCACCCTCGGTGCGTGGATCCGGGTTCATTCAGGTTCCACACCTTCACTCCGCAGACCAACCGGGCCCGGCCCAGATCGAGCACCAGCGCCGCCCGCTGCGAGGCCGGCAGACGCCATTGCGTTTCGGGGCCGACGGCGCTCCACACGCCATCGACCACAGCAGTGGCTGGCGAGGCGGGCAGCTCCCCGCTGAAGCTGGCCAGGCGAACGCCCTCGAGCGGTTGCGGCGCCACCAGGCGCGTGCACAGTGCCAGTCTGGCCGCAGCAGCGGCAAGTTCCGGCTCTTGTTCCCAGCGCGCCGTAAGGGCGGCCAACCGAGTCTCCAGGTGGGTCAGCCGCTCGTCTGATGCGGCGTCCAGTCCGTCCAGGCCGCGGCGTGCAGCCAGGTCCTGCTGCTGATGCACCAGCACAGCATGCGCTGCGGCCTGGAGCGCAGCAGGCGTAGCCCGATCGTCAGCCTCGATAAGCGGCATCAGGGCGGGCAGCGTGTGTTGAGGAGGATCCGGCACCTCGGCCAGGGCCTGCAATGCCGCAGCGCGTTGCTCGGGCAGCTCTGAACGGACCGCCAGCTCCAAGAGCGCGGGACCTGCACCGGCTGCCTGGGCGCGCGTCAGTTCCCGCACGGCGGCCGGCCAACTTGCCTGTTGCGCGGGACGCTTCAGCACCTCGACCATGGCGGGCAGCGCCACCGCCGGCCGGTTGAGACGCCGCAGCATCTCCAGGGCGTTGGCCACCAGCGTGGGTTGGTCCGCTTGCACGGCCTGCAGCAGCAGAGGTAGAGCCACGTCCGGCTCCGCGAACAGCTCGCTTTGGGCCGCGCGCACCTCCGCGCGTTGCGCAGAACCCAAGAGCTGCATGGCCACCAGCAGCTTGCGCCGCACGCGGCGGCGGCGCTCGATTTCTGAGATCAGCTTGTCGGCCTGGGCCCGCTCTTCCACGGATGGCTCGAGCGACTTCACCTCCTCGAGGGAAGCCAAGGCATTTTCCAGATCTCCGGCGGCAAGCAGCTCGCCGGCACGAGAAAGGGCCGCTGCGCGGCGGGCACGAAGGCGTTCGGCCTGCGCCGCCGCCACGCGCGCTTCCAGCTCCCGCGCCGTGGCCTGCACTCGGGAATAATCTGGACGTTCTTCCGCCCGAACCAGCAAAGCCTGGGCCTGCTCGAGATCGCCCTGCTTCAGCTCTTGCTCGGCCTGGGCGAGCAGTTCCGCGGCGGAGACAGCGGTACGAGCCTGGGAGAGACGGGCACGCGGCTTATGGCTCGTACTGCCACGGGTGCGCGGGTCTGGCGTCTGTGCCCCCGTTTGCGGGGACGTTTGCTGCGGCCTCGTCGCACGGGCGGGCGGTGGCGGCGAGGATCGCGTGCAGCCTGCCAGCCGTGTCGCAAGCAGCAGGCACGCCAAGGCTCCACACACGCCCCCGACCGCCGTACCATCCCCCCAGCCGCGCGCAGCGGCCATCGTTTTGCGGCGCGCGGTTGTCAGGCGTACTTTTGGCATGACCTGGCCTCGCTGTGCTCTGTTCCTCCTGGCCGGAGCGGGATGCTGCACGCTTCGGGTGCGCCTCCGTGGGCGGGGCTGCCGCGTCCGGCGAAACAAGAATAAGCGTAGTTGCCGGCAGGGCGTAGGAGAAGAGGGCGTCGCCGCCATTACCACCGATCGTGCCGCTAGAGTTGCGGTGGATGCGGCGACCGCGGGCGAAAGCGCTTGGCGCAAGATTGCGACGGTGGAAGGCAGCAAGCTACACTACGGGCGGTAGGAGCCACGGCACGTCGGGCGTGCCTTGCCGGCTCTGTAGTGAAGACTGCTGGGTAGGATGCACGGCCCGCCCTTGCGCTGGCGTACGACGTTGTGCCCTGGGAGGCGATAGAGAGGGATGAGCACGATTCCCGAGTACGACCCGGTGAAGCGGCGTAGGCTTCGGTTTCGCGCGGAGGCATTGAGTCCACAGACACGGGGCGCGTCGCTGCCCTCTTACGCGTCTGTGATGCTGGTGATCGATCTGTGCTTGTGCGGCCTGCGCGCTGTGGCGGTGATCCTGTTGTTGGTCGCCGCGCTTGCGGTGCAGGGGGTACCGGAGTTGCGATCAGCCGTGCTCGATACGGCGTTGCCGTTCGAGGTGGCGGCTGGTATAGGTATCGTGCTGTTTGGCGTGGTGGGGAATGTCGCGATGTTGCAGCGCCGCCAGTGGGGCTTGGTTTTCGGCGTCTTCGCGGCGTTGGCGACGCTGGCGTCGCTTGGCATGGAGATCTCGAGGAATTTGCAGTCGAAGGGCGACACACATATTTATACCGAGGCGCGGGAACTCATCGCCAAGGTTCGCGTCCTGATCACGTTTGCCATCAGGGGGGGATTGCTGGCCGCCTACGTGGGCGCCTTGATCCAGTTTGCCCTCTGGTCGTTCCGGGGCGTGCGGCGGGCGAGTGTGAGGTGAATGTCTGCCCGGCGGCCCGTCTTCCTGGCGGCCGGCGTTGCGTAACGCGAGAGAGGCAGTGCAGGCAACGCCGCGGAGGCACAGACACGCTCCAGGCGCGGCTCGTGCCTGGAGGTGTCAGCCGTCGTCGTAGACGCGGGTGCTCTCTTCCTCTCTCACCGGCTCCTGGATGTCGTCGGTGAGCAGTTGCACGCGCACGCGCAAATCTCCCGCCTCCTGGCACTGCACGCGAAGGCGATACATGGTGTCGGCCTTGGGGGCCAGGCGTGCCAGGGGTGCAAAGCGCACCTGCGGACCATCGAACAGGTGGCGTGTGGGGCCTTCGGCCGAGAGCGGTTTCATCTGCGTTGGCAGGATGGCCATCACCTGTACGTTTTCCGCCGCCTTCGAGCCCTGGTTGACCACGTGGATTTCGTAGGTGGTTTCGCCTCCGACCTCCACTGGATCGGAGATGTCTGCCACCTCCAGCAGGATGGCGGCAACTCCTTCCACGGAGATGCTGGTCTCTGCCTCGGCCGACAGGCCCAAAGCGGCCGCGGCCTCTGCCCTGAGCGGAAACTCGCCCGTTTGGGTGGGCAGAACGGTCAAGGTCACGCTGCCCTCGGCCTGTACGGGCAGCTCGTCCAACTGCCAGTGCACGGTGCCTGTAGCGGGGTCGAATTGTCCGGCGTTGTTGGCATCGACAAACTCCATGCCTGTCGGCACATAGGCAACCAGAGAGATATTGTGCGCCGGGGCCGTGCCGGGATTCGCAATCGTCAGCGTGTAGCGGGCCTGGCGTTCCAGGTAGCGTTTGCGTGGGCCATGCACCTCTAACCGCAAGGCCGGAGCGGTGACCTCGATGGGCGTCTCCTTCTGCACCTCCAAGCCTCCCTCGGCCCTGGCCACCAGCAGATTGCGCAGCTTTCCGGCCTGGGCGGCGGTCATGGTCAGCTCGATCTCGCGCGTTTCGCCTGGAGCCAGTTCGCCGATCTCATATTCCAGCTCGCTGCCGCCAGGATGGGAGAGGCCCTCCGGCACGTACTCCGTCAGCACGACGCCCGTTGCCGCACCCGTGCCGGGGTTGGAGACGTGAATCGACAGCACCACCTGCTCGCCGATCAACACGGTCGGCACGGCCTCCACCTCCATGGCAAGCTGCGGACGCGTGCACACGGACCGTGCAGATGCCTGAGCCTGCATGCCTACCACCGCCACGCTGCCCAACTCGCCCTCGGTGAGGGGGAGGATTTCCATCTGCACGTTGGCCTCTCCACCGGGTGGGAGCGTTCCCAGTTCCCAGAGGAGCGCACCATCAGCCGCCAGAGAGGCTTGCGGCGTGGTGGAGATCAGGCGAGAACCCCGCGGCACCTCGTCGCGCACCGTGATGCCATGTGCCGGAACGTTACCGACATTGCGGACGTACACAGCGATCACGGCGGCGCGGCCCACCTGCACCTCCGCTGGGGCCCTTTTCTCGATGGCGAGCGCAGGGCTCTGCAAGCCCTCCAGGCTGGCATCTCCGGGACGGCCGGTACCATCAGCGTCCGCATGCGAGCTGGCGCCCCGCTGGATCGCCGATCGGCTGCGGCCAATGGAACGTGGGCCAGCCGTGGGCGGCTCAACGTCGGCCAGAGGTTCGTCGTCCGCCGCGTCCTCGGGCTGGAAATTGCCGCCATCGCTGGCGGGTGCTTCGGCGGCAGAGGAGAGGCTTTCCTCACTGGGCGACGGGTTTGACGCGACGTCCTCCTCGGCATCGCTCTGGCCGCCCAGCAGCCGTACGGGGGCCTCGCTGTCGTCGTCGGCGGTGGCAAGCGGAATGCGTGAGCCGCGCCTGGCTGCCGCGGGGAGGAGCTGGGGTGCTTCCGATGCTTCCGAGGCTTCCGCGCCGCGTTGTCGGGCGGATGCCTTCTTTCGTTCGCCGCCACGACGCGAGAAGGGATCCGCATCTTCCCGCGGCATGGCTGAGCCGCTGCGATTGCTCTTTCGAGGCGGGCGTGCGGCACGCTTGTTGGGTGCCGGCTGCTGCTGTTCGTCGGCAGGGAGTTCGGTTTGATCCGGCTGCCCTTCGGGCGCAAGCGGTATGGGTCGTGCCGCCCTTTGGGCATAGGCAATGGCAACCAGCGCCAGGAAAGCAAAGCCGGAAGCGGCGCAGAGTCGGGCCACGTACCCCTTCATCATGCCACCTTCTTGAGACGGAGGGCGAGAAACGGGCTGCTTAACTACCAAAATCAGGGCGGAACGAAAAGGGCAATCCCCGTGACAGGACGAGGCCACAGGGCTCAGTGGAGACGGGGCCCCTGAGCTGGCTGTGCGCTAGGAAGGCCAAGGGGAGGGGAGAAACGGTGGGGCCCCAGCAATGGGGTCGGAGGAACGAGCCGCTACCTCGGAGGGGCTGTGAGGTGCGGCCAGAGCGACCCGGCACTGGCATGGCCCGGCAACAGGCTGGCCTGCCCCGCTTGCCGCGATGCGGGGCGTATCCCCTTGTGGGCGAAGCAGATTCTCGCTGCCAGCATGTTGACAAGCATCGATGGCAATCGATATATTGCAGCCTGGTGTACGCCTTGCGTGGCCGCCGACGCGGCGGCTGTGCGCCGCGTCCGAGGCTGTGGTTTAAGCCTCGGCACGTGGGGTCCCGATCAGGGTAAGGCGGAGGGCGTCCATCACCCACCGGAGTTTGGCAGCCTGCGACGGCAGGCCCTACCGTACGTATAGTGGAGAGAACACGTCATGCTGGTCATCCCTGGAAGGCTGGGCAAGCACAATTGTGACGGTGTCTCGCGTCGGGAGTTGTTGCGCGTCGGCGGCTCGGCCGTGCTGGGCATTTCGCTGGCGGACATCTTTCGCTTGAAGCAGGCCTCGGTGCTTGCAGAGCCCACGGCTGGCGGGCCCGGCTTCGGCCGTGCCAAGAGCGTGATCTTTCTATTCTTGCAGGGCGGTCCTAGCCACCTTGATCTCTGGGATCCGAAGCCCAACGTTCCTGATAACGTGCGCAGCGTGTTCAACCCGATCGATACCCGCACGCCGGGCGTGCAGGTGACCGAACTGCTGCCGCGAATTGCCGAGGTCACCGACAAGCTCACCTTCATCCGCTCCATGAGCTACACGCCAGTGGGGCTGTTCAACCACACGGCGGCGCACTATCAGCTTCTGACGGGCTACACGGCTGACAAGGTCAGTCCCTCCGGCCAGCTTGAACCGCCCAGCCCGAAGGACTTCCCCAACTTTGGCAGCAACATCATCCGGCTCAAGCCCATCAGCGAGCCGATGTTGCCGTTTGTGATGATGCCGCGGCCCATGCAAGAGAGCAACGTGGTGGGCAAGGCGGGAACGGCCGGCTTCTTGGGCCGGGCCTACGACCCATACTATCTGTATCCGCCGGGCGACGACATGGACATGGACAAGATGTCGCGCATCAAGGTGGACGACTTGCAGCTCCGCCCCGAACTCTCTTCGGCCCGGCTGGAGCGGCGTGCCCGCCTGCGCGATGTGATCAAGTCCGGCATGCCCGCCGTGGAGAAGGCCACCGCCAAGTACGATCTGGACGAATACTACGACAAGGCCCTCGGCCTTGTCATCTCCGGGCGCGCGCGGGAGGCCTTCGACCTGAGCCGCGAGCCGCCCGCCTTGCGCGAACGCTACGGCAACAACACGTTCGGGCAGTGCTGCCTGTTGGCGCGGCGGCTGATCGAGGCCGGGACGCGGGTGGTGGAGGTAAACTGGCCGAAGATCGCCAATTCGGACAATCATTCCTTCGACGTGCACGTGGGGCTGTCGGGCCGCATGAAGAACCAGATTGCCCCTCTGCTCGACCCGGGGGCCGCCACGCTGATTTCAGACCTGGACGATCGGGGCTTGCTGGACGAGACGCTGGTGGTGGCCATTGGCGAGTTTGGCCGCAGCCCCAAGCGTGGCGTGAGCACGTCTGGCAACGTGAACAGCGACGATGGCCGGGACCACTGGCCGTACTGCTACACGGCGATCGTGGCGGGCGCGGGCGTGAAGCGCGGGTTCGTGTACGGCAAGTCGGATGCCACGGCGTCGGCACCGGTAGAGAACCCCGTACATCCGTGCGACCTGCTGGCGACCATTTATCACGCCGTGGGCATCGACCCTGCCACGATTGTCTACAACCACCTCAACCAACCGCGCGAGCTGGTAAAGGGACAGGTGGTAACGGCGTTGTTTGGCTAGTGCCGCGGCGGATCAGCCGGCCAGCCGGGTGCGGTCCCCTTCGGTGCTCTGGCCGACAGGCTGCGGTTGATAGCGATACTGCATTACGTAGGCGTCCTCGGGGGTATCCTCGTAGAAGCCGCGTAGCACGGAGACGGCGCGAAAGCCCAGCGTGCGGAAGAACAACTGCGCCGTGAGGTTGGTTTCTCGCACCTCCAGGGTGATGCGCGTGCGCCGCTGAGGCGCCAGCTTGGCGATCAGACGCGCTGCCATCTGCCGGCCGACGCCCCGGCGGCGGCAGCGTGGGGCGACAGCGAAGTTCAGCAGGTGCAGGCCGTTCTTTTGCAGCTCGTAGATCATGTAGCCGAGGATCTCTCCGTCCCAATCGGCCACCATGCCGACGCAATTGCGCTGCCGCAAGCAGCGGTGAAAGTCGTCTTCGGACCAGGGGAATTCGAAGCTCTCCGCCTCGATTTCCAGCACCTGGGGCATGTCGCGCTTGAACATCCAACGAATGAGCAATCGCGAGGCATCGAGCTGCATGAACGGGCCTCCTCTGCTGGCAGCCTAGAGAGTGTGGCCGCTGGCCGTGCCCCCCCGGACGCATTCAGCGGTGCCGAACCTGAGGTGGCCAACGGTAACAAATCTGCCCGCTTCAGCCAAGAGCGGCTGGAAAACGTCAATCGCCGCCCGGGCCGGCACGTTGGCGCCTCCCGCGGCTTACGCCTCCCCGCTCGCGCTCGTCTGGCACTCCGCGCCCTCTCCCGTTCCACGTGACGGCGGCCGCCCGGCTCGCTCGTCTCCTGCTGCGTCGGCCATTTCTCCTCCGGCTGGTCCGGCTCACTTGGCGGCGGCGTTGCCACTGCCGTACAATCCAGCGAGCCTCGTACCACTCGGGAAGATACGCAATGGATGCTCGCCGCGGCGGTGTACAGCCCCCAACTTCGCTTGCCAGCATGGCACCATCCCAGCCTGCCGCAGCGGCCCCACCCCACAGCGGCGCCGCTGCGACCGCGCCCTTGGCCCCCAACGCCTATTGCGAAGATGTGGAACTCCGCGGCCACATCATCGACAGCCTGATCCTGCCCAAGGTACTCGACCTGATCACCAGCCACGGGGGCGCATTCCGCATCAAACAGATTGCCATCGGCCAGGCACGCACCGATCCCAGCCACGCCCTGATCGAGGTGCAAGCCCCTAGCCAGGAGTTGCTGGCAAGGATCCTCCATCAGATTGCCGATCACGGCGCCTTGCCCGTGGCTGACCAGGATGTGCAGCTCGTCCCCGCAGATATGCCGGGCGCCTTCCCCGAAGGCTTTTACAGCACCACCAACCAGCGCACGGAAATCCGCCTGAATGGCCGCTGGATCCCCGTGGATGACCAGGAGATGGATTGCGGCATTGCGGTCGATCTGGCGGCGGGCACCGCCCGCACCCTGCCCATGTGCGAGGTGCGTACCGGCGACTTGATTGTGGTGGGCCACGCCGGGGTGCGGGTATTTCCGGTGGAGCGCGCGGCGGAGACGCAGCAGTTCGAGTTCATGTCGTCCACGGTATCGACCGAGAAGCCCAAAGGGGCGGCGATTCGCGCCGTGGCCGGCGAACTGCGGCGTGCCCGAGCCGCCAGCGGCCGCACGCTGGTGGTCGCCGGCCCAGCCGTCGTGCACACCGGCAGCGGGCCGCATCTGTGCCAGATGATTCGACAAGGATATGTTGACGTGCTGTTCGCCGGCAATGCCCTGGCTGCGCACGATATCGAACAGCATCTGTTCGGCACCAGCCTGGGCGTGTACCTCGATCGCGGCACGATTGCGGAAGCAGGCCACGAGCATCATCTGAGAGCCATCAATCGCATTCGGCGGCTGGGGGGCATCCGGCGCGCGGTGGAGGCGGGGGTACTGCAGTCCGGCATCATGTACGAGTGCGTCCGGCACGGTGTTGACTTCTTGCTGGCCGGCAGCATCCGCGACGATGGCCCCCTGCCCGAGGTGATCACAGACGTGCTGGAGGCGCAGCGCCAGATGCGGCGCAAGCTGAAGGGTGTGACCTTTGCCCTGATGATCGCCACCACGCTGCACTCCATTGCGGTGGGCAACCTGCTGCCCGCGTGGGTCAAGGTGGTATGCGTAGACATCAACCCCTCCACGGTGATCAAGCTCTCCGATCGCGGGACCTTCCAGACCATGGGCTTGGTGACCGACGTAGAGCCCTTCTTGCGCGAACTGCTGGAAGAGCTGCAGCGCGCCGGGGCGCAGCAGGGAGGTTAGCCCGTGGCGGCACGGATCCTCATGTGTCCGCCGGACTACTACGGCATCGAGTACGAGATCAATCCGTGGATGGACCGTCGCCGTCCCGCGGATCATGCCGCGGCCGTCCAGCAGTGGAATGCCCTGCGCCGCCTGCTGTCAGACGCCAGCGCCGCCATCGAGACGATCACGCCCCAGCCGGGCCTGCCAGACATGGTCTTTACCGCCAATGCGGCAATGGTGTTTCGCAAGCTGGCGGTGCTTTCTCATTTTCGGCACCCTCAGCGGCAGGGCGAGGAGCAGCATTTCGCCGCCTGGCTGGAGGCACACGGTTTCGAGCTGCTTCGCCTGCCTGGCGGCATCTACTTTGAGGGAGCGGGAGACGCCCTGTTCTGCGGAGAGACGCTGTTTGCGGGCTATCGCATCCGGAGCGATGCCCGTGGGCACCAGCATGTGGCGGAACGCATCGGCTGCCGGGTGATTCCGCTGGAACTGGTCGATCCCTACTATTACCACCTGGACACGTGCTTTTGCCCGCTGGACCGGACGACGGCGGCCTATTATCCGCCTGCCTTCGACGCCTACGGCCAGCGGGTGTTGCGCGAGATGGTGCCCGAGCTGATCGAGGTGGTGGAGGAGGAGGCCCGCCGTTTTGCTTGCAATGCAGTGGTGGTGGGTCGCACGGTGGTGACCAACGCGGGCTGCCCCAGGTTGCACGCGGCATTGCAGCAGCGTGGATTTGCAACTCGGGAGACGCCGCTGGACGAGTTCGTCAAAGCAGGCGGCAGCGCGAAATGCCTCACGTTGCGCCTCGATGGCGAGGAAGCCGCAGCCTGGAAAGACGCGCCTTAGGCCGTTCGGCAGCGTGCTTGCACGTAGCGGCGCAGCACCCGGAAGAAGCTCCGTCCCCTGCCGGAATTCGCCATGGCGGCTTGCCGCAGTTCGCGCAACAACCTGGTCAGGTTGAGGTCGGACTTTGCCCGTCTCATAAAGATGCTCAAACTGGGAGGGTTTTCAGGAGCCAGGCCAGCGGTCCACGGAACTGACCTGAGCGCGCCCCTATATCGGCCAGACGCCAAGCGGAACTTGAAGCAAACCTCGCTTACGGCGGGGCGATGGGCCGATCAGCTCCCTGCTTCAGGTTCACAAGCTAGGCCGTGCTTGCCAAAGCCTGGTTGGTGGCGGAAAGAGACGACTGTACGCCCGAATCATCCGCATGCTGGACCTGCCCCCCGGCGAGGGGGAGACGAGAAGCCCTATCATCCGATCGGCTGCGGCCAGCCTGGCCCTACCGGCAAAGGGGGGAAACAGGTGTAGCCGTTGTAGGCTCTGGCAAGGCGCCGCGGGCGTCCTGCGCGACGGACCAGCAGGCTGTCGGACATGCAAGTCGGCACGTGGTGCTGGAGTACGCTTTCCAGGTGGGGCCGTCAAGCCGTCTGTAGCAGGCCTGCCAGCGGCACGCCCGGCATGAGGGGCCACGAATTGACGAGCCGCTCTTGGGCAGGCATACTGTGGTGGAGCAAACAAAAAAGCAAGCGAGCGCATTGCATGCCTCCGGCCGCGCAGCCCACGAAGGGGCTGCTGCGCTACCTGTTCGCAGCAGGTGAGCTTGCCTGCCCTCGCAGCACAGGGCGCCGGGGAGTTCCCAGCACAGGTAGAAAGCCACAGTGTAGTATGAATCGCCCATCTCAGCCATCCGATGCATCGGGCGGACCGCCGCCATCCGAAACGGGAAACGTACTTCTCATTGGCGGTAGTGTGGCAGCCGTAGCAGCGGTTTGGGCGTTCATTTTATTTGGCCCTAAGGGTCTGGGCATCTGGGGCGTGGTGGTGGGCCTGATCGTCACGATGGCGATTGTGCTGGTTACCGTGCGTGTGCGCAAGCGGCGTGCCGCACAGCATTTGGCCCTGCTGGAGCAGTGGGCCGAGAAAGAAGCGCAGCGGCGCTGAAGGCAGCTTGCGGCGGAGCGGCTGCTGCCACGCCTGGAGCTGGGCCTGCTACAGCTCCCACAAGATAACCACGCCGTCGCGGCTGCCGCTGGCCAGCGTCTTGCCGTCTGGAAAGAAGCAGAGGGCGGTAACGGGCAGGTGATGGCCAAACAAGGGCGCAACCGTGTTGCCGGTTTGCGCATCGCACAGGCTGATGGACTGGTGCGTGGCAGGATTCCAGTGTGCGATGGCCAACGTGGCATCGTGGGGCCCGGCAGCTCCTCCAGGGCCACCGCGGTATCCATCCGGCGGAGCCGGTCAATGGCGACGCTCAGGTCGTGCTCCAGCCGCTCTCGAATCCCTTTCATGTCCCCTTCCCTCCTCATAGCAGGCGCCGCGTCGGCATGCAACAACGGTGCCGAAGCCTCAGACGGCGGCCGGGCTTCGAAAATTCACCGGAAACCGGGCCGGGCGGACCGAAGAGCAAGGGGGACGGGGGGAGGTACGCGGCGAGGGCCCGGGCAAAACGCCCGGGGGAAACTGACATGCTGACGCACCAGACAGGAGGCGGCACCGGTGAAGCTCGGGCGGGGCAGCCTGCGCCGCCCCGCCCGTGTGCGCCGCTCTACCGCTCGGACAGCGTCGACTTCCGATCGGACCCGCCGGCGATCGCCGGCGCCGCGGCGAGATCGGGCAGGCGCATGCGGTCCACGAACCGCATCACCGACTCCGGCTCGGGCCGGGTCAGCAGCGAGACCACCACGCAGGCCACGAGGTTCACCGCACAGGCGACGCAGCCCCAGGCGATCGTGCCGATCGGCTCGCCGCCCAGACGCCAGGGCTTGGCGCCGAGGATCCCGACCCCGATGATGTAGGGCAGCGCGGTGGCCA
>JAIMBC010000287.1 GCA_023511675.1 Pirellulales bacterium | reverse complement strand
TGCGTGGTCGTCTGGCAGTTGCAAGCCGACGCTTCTCCGAAAGCCCTGGAGTTCAAGAATATCCTCGTGCGGCTGAGCGGGCGGCAGATGAAGCGGAAGCGACCGCATACCGCCCCGGCACTGCTGGCCGGCTTGTGGGTGCTGCTTTCGATGCTCTCGCTCCTGGACCACTACACGCTGCGCGACATAAAACGCCTCGCTACCCAACTCCCCTACTTTGACACGGGATAAAGATGTGTAGATACCAATGCCTCTAGGGCGTGCAGCGGTGCCCAGTAGCTTGGGGATACGATCGCCTAGCCAAAAGATGCGCAAGCAGACCTGCAACGCGTCCCTGCTTGCCATGGTATGCATGTCGGCTAACCGCAGGACTACAGCTCTCCGGTACCGCTGCGCTCGCAACCCACGGCGCGCAGGTGGTCCGTCTGGTTTAGCACCAGCAGTCGTGGTTCCCCCTCCCAGTCGAGGATCGAGAGGGCAGCGTTGTAGAGCACAAAGGGGTTGCGTTCTGCCGGGATGTGCAGCAGAGCCTTAAGTGCGGCCGCCAGCAGCCCGCCATGTGCCACCACGGCCACTCGGCGGTAGGCGGCGGCACGAATGGCCTCCAGGGCCTGCCGCCCGCGGTGCATCAGGTCGCGGCGAGACTCGCCGCCGGGAATGCGAAAATCGGGGTCGTGAGATCGCCAGCGGGCGGCGGCCTCGGGGAACCGGGCTTCCAGCTCGCTGGCCAGCAGGTTTTGAAACACGCCGGCATGAAGTTCCTTCAGCCGATCGTCCACACACAGAGGAATGCGGCAGGTCTCCGCCACCGCCTGTGCGGTCTGGTAGGCCCGTGCCAGCGGGCTGGAATACACGGCCTCGATGCCCTGTTCAGCCAGGGCCAGGGCCAGCAGGTGGGCTTGCCGGCGCCCTAGTTCTGAAAGTGCCGTATCTTCCTGGCCTTGAATGCGGCCCTCGGCATTGTAAGTGGTCTCGCCGTGGCGAGCGAGGTACAACAACATGTTCAGCCGATACGGTCGGTGGTGCAATCTGCGATTGCGCGCGCGGGCAAAGACTCCAGGGCATGATCGGCCGGCTGGGGATGTTTGTCAAAAGGGTAGCAGTACTGGCACTCAAACAGGACCGGCCGGCGCACCTGCGGCGGGCTCGTTGGCTCTCGCCGAGACAAGCCGCATGGCCCCGTCTTTGAGCACCCAGGTTTGGTTGGGCTCGCACGCATCGCGTTCATAGAGCGCGCGATGAAGCTGGCGCACCATGGCGTCGGCCGGCTGCGTTGCGTCGCACAGAGCGGCCACGCAGGTGGCCGTGACGCTGGGCGGTTCCGGCATGCCCGTCAGTTGTAACGCCTCGATCCTGCGCCGAAGCTGTTCGGCAAGGCGCTGGGCAAACGCCAGGGAACGCACGGGCAACAGCAACAAGAATTGCGGTCCACAGATACGTGCCGCCAGCCGCGGAGGACGGGCCGACTTGCGGACCAGGCGTGCCACCTCGACCAGCACCCGGTCGCCCACGTGCACACCCCACTTGCGATTGATCGTCTGCAAGGCATCGACGTATACCAGCACCCCCGCCAGCCCCTTGGCAGCGGCAGGCCTGGCGCGGCGCGGCTGAAGCCAGCTCTCCAGTCCCCGCATATTCGGCAGGCCGGTGAGGGGATCAAGATGGCCCTTGGCGGGCCAGCCAATCGCGCTTGGAGCCTGGTCTGCTGCCGCCAGCGTGCAGAGCAGCCGGTCCATCAGATCCTGGCTGAGTTCCAACAAGTTGACGACCGAACCGCGCAGGATGGCGCGTGCACGCACCGGTTTGGAGGTATCGAGTTCCCCAAGGTCGATCAGCAGCGTCTCGATCGCCTCGAGATGTTCCTGGATCGTGCTCTCCAGCGAACGGGCTGTTTCTTCTGGCAGGGCTGAGCTGGTGCAAGCTTGTTGCAGTTGGGCAGCGGCCTGCTTGCCGGCGGCGATCCAGCGCTGATGTGCGCTCTCGAGCGTCTCGCGATACGTAACCAGGGTCTGCGGCTGAAGATTCTCGGCACTATCAGCAAGTTGGCTGTCCAGTACTGCTAGAGTTTCGCGCAAGGTGTCGTAGGGCGCAATCAGCTCGGCAACAGGCACAATCTTGGCAGCCTCTTCCGACTCGCGCGGCTGACGCCAGAAGCTCAACAGTGCCCAGCAGCGCTGCGCCAAGATCATGACCTCATCCGTCCAGCGGCTCAGCAGCCAGGAGAGGCTGTGTGCGTCGATGCCGGCCCGCAATCGCCCCGCCAACGCTGCACCCCAGTTGCGTGGGGATTGCCGAAGCTGCTGCGCCTGGGCCACCAACCGGCGGGCTGGCAGGACCCCCAGGTACACGGCAACCCCTATCCCAACTGCCAGGTTCAATAGCGCCACGGCAACGAGGATCCAGGCCATGCTTCGTCTCTCACTTGTCGCAATGCTGTGGGCCGCGTGGGGGCGGTCTGAGGATCAGCGGCCCGGCACGGGTTGTGTGCCGCGGGCCGAGAACTGGTTTGTTAAGCCCGCCTTTCTGACTCTACGCCACCCGACGGGCCGCGCCGGACAACAAGAGGGTGGGCCTTTCAGGCCATCGGGAGAGAGGAACCTGCCAACGGCATCATCATCGGGCCGGCGAACATGCCAAGAGGGCACGGGCAACAGGTCCATCGCCACAAATCGTTGGAAGGACATAGTTTGTGACGCATGTGGCCGCGGCGATCAGCGGCCAGCTCATGCCGGACAACACAACCCAGACTACCCATCCTGCCAGCACAAAACTAACAGACATCGCATCAAGCGCTAAACGGGCAGCGGCATACTTTCAGCCGCTCGGTGAGTTCCGAGCGGCCAGGAAGCGATCCTGGCGAGCGGTTGATGGGATCGTCACCGCAAAGCGAGATCAGAGAGGTGGAATCGATGAAACAGATCGCGACCGAAGGCAGCCAGGGGCACGCCAAACTGCGTCGCGGCTTCACCCTGGTGGAACTGCTGGTAGTGGTGTCGGTGATCGCGATCCTGGTGGCGCTGTTGCTACCAGCGCTGCAACGGGCGCGCGACTCTGCGCGGTTGAACACCTGCCGCAGCAACCTCCGGCAGCTTGGCATGGCCTTGCACGCGCATGCCGACCGCCATGGCCGCTTCTGTAGCGGGGCGTTTGACTGGCGGCGCGATGGCTGCGTGGAAGAAGTGGGCTGGGTGGCCGACCTGGTGCGGATGGGCACGCTGCCCGGTGAGCTGTTGTGTCCGGCCAGTCCCTACCCGCTGAGCGTGGCGTACCACGATCTGCTGAACATGGACCCGGCGGCGCAGGGGCCGTGTATCGATCATCTGGGCAGTCCGCCGGGCACGTATCCCGACGGCTCGCCGCGGTTGAATGCCTGCCGGCAGATCGCGGCCCTGCCGCCCGGCAGCTACCAGCGGCGGAGCAAGGTGGAGGAGTTGTTATTCCTCAAGGGGTATAACACGAATTATGTCGCGAGCTGGTTTCTGGTGCGCGGGGACATTCGCACGGACTCCAGCGGCAACTTGCGGAGCACGGCGGCCTGCGCGGCGGGTTTGAAGGCGCGCGTCTCCACGGCCGGCTCTCTGGCGGCTGCGCACGTGGGCAGCGGCCCGGTGCCCTCGAACCACATCCCTTTTCTGGCGTGTGCGAATGCGGCGGGGCTGCCGGAAGGGGTATTACAGCAGCAGGTGGGGCCGCATGCCCAGGGCACCCGGCTCGCCGAGGGGATGACCGCAGGGCCCGTCCTGCGCACATCCTTGAAGCCGCCTAGTTTTCCCCAGGGCACGCCTTACGAGGGCCCGACAGGCTGGTGGTCCGTGTGGAACCATCAAACGCGGCAAGACTACCGCATGTTCGGGCCGGTGCATGGCTCGCGCGATGCCGGCGCCTGCAACATCTTGTTTGCGGACGGCAGTGTCCGCGGCTACACGGACGCCAACGGTGACGGCTACTTGAACAACGGCTTTGACCCCGCCCTCTATGGCGGCAGCGGCCTAGGGTACGCCGACAATAGTGTGGAGATGCCGGAGCATGAGGTGTACAGCCTCTGGTCGCTGGCGCCGGGGAGAAAGGACGGGCCATGACGCTGCTTCTCCGACGCGCGACGACAGACGCTGGGCCACGGGCACTACCCTGTATTCTCCGCTGGACAGCACTGTCCAGCAATGCGAATTCGCCGCCTACGCCCCGGGTCCGCTCATTGCCCCGCCGGCCACGTGCCGCAAACAACTCGTACTGGCGATCGTGATCACTTTCCTGTTTCCCCGTTTCCCCATCGCAAGGAGTAGAAGCACATGAGTCGCAAGCTTCGCAATCGCGTGCTCCGCCACGGCGGATTCACGCTCGTCGAAATGCTGGTGGTGATCGCCATCATCGGCATTCTGGTAGCGCTGTTGCTGCCGGCACTGGCAGCCGCACGCGAGGCCGCCCGCAGCACGGCCTGCAAGAGCAACCTACGCCAGTTCTACGTGGGCCTGGCAACGTTCTCAGAACGCGATCCGATGAATCGGCTGTGCACCGGTGCCTACGATTCGCTGCGGGACGGCTGCGTCGACACCGTCGGCTGGGTAGCCGATCTCGTCAACAGTGGCGCCTGTAAGCCGCAGGAGCTGCTGTGCCCCTCCAATCCCGCCAAGGGCTCGGAGAAGCTCAACGATTACGTGGGCGGCAACTCCAACACGGTGGCTAAGGAAGGGCTGCTGGATCCGACGTTGCTGCAAGTGAGCGCCTGCAAGATCATCAATAGCCTTGCTGGCAATCCCACGGCCCAGGCCCAGGCCGTGGCGGAGCACTTGCTCGGCAAGGGCTATGGCACCAACTACATCACGAGCTGGTTCTTGGTCCGCTCGGCACCTAGAATCCAGCAGACGATTACTGGATCGGGTAGCGCGGCCGTCGTCGTGCATTTTTATCCGACCAGCGGCAGTATCAATCCTTCTTACCTCTCGGCCATCAAGGGCTTGGGAGGCACGCAGGGGCCGCTGACTCGCAGTCGGCTAGACAACTCGGGCTTCAGCTCGTCTGTGGTCCCCCTGCTGGCCGATGGCAATGTAGGGGACGCCAAGGAGGCCTTCCTGGCTACCACCATTCCCGGCTTTATGCCCGCGGGACACCGTCTCGCCGAGTCGTTCTCGGATGGACCCTGCCTCCGCGATGCCCAACTCTCCGGTGGCGTGGGCCGTCTGGCGGCCTGGGGAGCCAACACGACCGGTCCCGTCATCATCTATGACAGTAGCGTGCCGACCGTGCCTCCCTATGCCGGCAATGTCTATTTCCAGGAGCAGCCACCCAAGGGCGAGCCGCTGATCTATCCCTACAATCACCTGCAGGACTACCGGGATATTGGGCCGGTACATGGCAGCGGGCGGGGAGGTTCGGCCAATGTGCTGTTTGGAGACGGCAGCGTGAAGAGCTTCAGCGACCAGAACGGCGATGGCTTCTTGAACCCCGGCTTTGTCGTCCCGCCCAGTGCCACGCCAGCGGAGATCGCCGGAATTGGCTATGCGGACAGCATCATCGAGTTGCCGCCCGCGCAGATCTTCTCCGGCGTGTTCCTCGACAAGTTCTCGGGTAAGGAGAACCTGGACCAGGCCAACTAGCCAAATCCTTGCCGTCGGAGACGCCGTTCCGTCCCGGCAGGGCGCCCCCCTGCCGGGATGGAACTTTTTCCTCCACACAGCCTGAGCTGGCGCACGGCTGTCCCATCGCCCCCAGCGGCGGGTGTGGGTGCTGCCGCGATGGAGCTGCGCTGGCGGCCGGATGGCGTCCCCCCGTTTCGGCCGTCGAAGTGCTGGGCTTTTCCGCAAACCGGCCTCGAAGACTAGCAGTTGACGATCCCCTTGAAGATGATGATGGTGTGAGTCGGACCAACCCTATGCGACGGATGCCCTCTCCCCTGCAATCGGCCAGACACACTCCTGTGAACCGAACTGTTGGGCACGCGGCCCCCCCCGCCCAGCCGCGTGTCCCCACGTGCCGCCAAAGACGTGGATTCAGCCGCATGGCGACGGTAGGGACGCTTATGGCGCTGCCGGCTCTGCTAGTCGCCGGGGCAGCCGCCGTTTGGGCTGTCCGACTTGTGCGCGGTTCTGGCGGAGTGCCTGCCGCAGCAGCGGCCCGCGCCGCCGATGTCGAACGCTCCCTTTCCGTCTCGGCGGAGCGCGCGGCAAGACTGGGCGGCGCCATGGCGGATAAAGCAAAAGGACCACGCGCGGTGCTGGATGAGGAGACATACGATTTCGGCGATCTTCTGGTGGGCGGCCGCGGCAGCCATGAGTTTGTGGTGCGCAATGCGGGCGACGCCCCTTTGCGTCTCATCAAGGGAGACACCACCTGCCGCTGTACGGCCCTGGATCTTGCACAGGGCCGGTTACAGCCGGGCGAGTCCTGCCGCGTCCGTCTGGAGTGGGAGGCCACCGAGCCCACCCCCCGCTTTCGACACGGGGCCGTGCTGCTGACCAACGACCCCTTACGCCGGCAGCTCCGGCTGGTTGTCACAGGGCGCGTCCTCTCAGCACTTTCAGCCAGTCCAGGCGAGCTGATCTTTACGGACGTGCCCGCCGGCTCTAGCCGCGTGCAGCGCTTGCTTCTCTTCTCCCAGACCGCAGAGCAGCTCGACGTACTCGACATCTCATGCACCCTGCCTGAGCTGAGCTGGGAGTTGCTGTCTGCTGATCCGGCGGCTTTACGCGCCGCCAGCGCGCGAAGCGCCGCCCTCCTGCTGTTGACCATGGCTGCGCCCGATGCCCGTCGCCGCTTTGCCGGCACCCTCTACATTCGAGTGCGGCTGGTGAACGGCTCCCAAATGAGCGAGGAGCGCCTGCTGGAATTGCCCGTGGCCGGCAATGTCCGCAATCCCATCAGCGTGTATGGGGCCGGTTGGGATCCGGACGGCCGCCTCCGTCTGGGCAATCTGCTGCGTGGCCGCGGCGCGCGGCACACGCTGTTCGTCTCCGCACCGAGTGCAGCGCACTTCGAGGTCCGCCGTGTGAGCGTGGCCGAGCTGAAGGCATCCGTTCGGCTGCTACCGGGCAGCGGCCAGGACGCGTGTCGGTACGCCGTGGACATCGAGATTCCCCCAGACACTCCACCGCTCGACTGCATGGGCGAGCAGGAAGCAATCGTGGAACTGGCCACAGGCGTGGACCTGCAGCCCACTCTGCTTTTGCGCATCCAGTTCTGCGTGCTGGATTAACGGGCGGGCCGGCAACGCGGCCGAGCAAGTACGTGCTTGCCCCCTGCCGGGCGTACTTCACCGCCGTTCCTTCCTGGGCGGTACGTTGGGACCGTCGGCCGGACGGGTATGGCCCTGTTGCCCCTGGTGGTCGCTGCGAGGGGGACTTTGAGGGTGCCACTGGGCCTGCGCTCGTGGGAGACGGCGCCGGCAGCATGCAAGCGTGGCAAGCGGCGGAACCAGGGAGCAAGGCTCTGCTGTACTTGGGCCGTAAGCTGCCATCGCGGGCTCGGAGCGGAGCATCGCGGTGG
>JAIMBC010000286.1 GCA_023511675.1 Pirellulales bacterium | reverse complement strand
GCCATGCACGCCGCTTAGCGTCCAGCGGCTCCAGAAGTCGTTGAATCGCACGGGAAACTCCGCCGTGCTGTCGCTGCTGACAAAGCGTCCCCGACGGTCGTCATCGCAGACCGCCAGATCCATCTTCACGCGCTCGGGGGCCAGATGCAAATAAAGGGAGGTCTCGAACTCGTCCGCGTGCGCCATCACCCGGCTCTGGCGGATCGGCTCAAACGCCTTGAGCAGAAAATGCCAGTAGCCCGTGGCAAAGCACAAGGCCGCGGTGGCCAGCACCGTCTTCCGCGCCACCAGGTCCACCAGCGGCGTGTTGGAGCCATGGCCATTGACCAGCAGAATCTTCTTGAACCCGTGATACGCCACGCTCTTGGTGATGTTCAGGCAAAAAGCGATGAAGACTTCAGGCTCGATGTGGATCGTGCCCGGAAAGTCGATGTGGTGCAGATTCAGCCCGTACGAAATGGGCGGCAGCACCAATACGCGATCCGCGGCGCGGCGGCCGACCTCCAGGCACACCGACTCGCACAAGAACACATCCACATCCAGCGGCAGATGCCGCCCATGCTGCTCCGTGGAGCCGGTAGGCAGGATGACCAGCTTCTGCGCGGCCACCGCCTCGTTGATCTCGGGCCAGGTGAGACGGTGATAGCGGTACTCTTCGAGAGCGTTCATGGCTTGCCTACGCTTTGGGGACGCGCTTGCTGTTCGAACCTCGGCCGCCGCGGCCGTGCCCGGCTGCCAGGGACCCTTCTTCAACGTTTCACCGGCCCTCGCTCCGCCGCCAGATGCACCCGCACCTCGGGATGCATGGCATACAGGCGGAAGCGGCCCGGAGACTCCTCCACCACGATGCCGCTGGATTGGTTCTGCTGCAACACGGGGTTGCCAGGATACTTCTTCCAGTGCCGCAGATCGTGCGAGACGGCCAGGTTGGTGGTCCATTGCCGCGCTCCCTCGGCAGGCTTGCTCCCCGACCCGTGGTACCAGGCATAGTACCTGCCCGCGTACTTGAGCACCTGGTTCAGGGCAATCAGTTCTCCATCGTATGCGTCGGGGCCGGGAGACAGCACCGGCTCGTCTTGAACATTAGTCCACACGCGCATGTCTCGGGAGCGTGCCAGCCAGACGCCCTGGTCTTGTCGCTCGTAGAAGAGGTAACAGGTTCCATCTTCAATCCAGGCGGTGGGCGTGCCGTACGGCCCCTCGCTGAGCGGCTCTCCACTGGAGCAGCGCACGTCGAGCTGGCCCACGCGCGACCAGTGGATGCCGTCGGGCGAGGTGAGCAGGTGCGCCCGGTCGCGGGCACCTTCGGCAAACATGAAGTAGGTCCCCTCGTGACGGACGACCATCATGTCTTCGACCCAGTGCTGGTCGTAGAGGGGGTTGCCCTCGTAGCGGGTCCACTCCAGGCCGTCGGTCGAGGTGGCATAGCCCAGCATCATCAGATCGGGTCGGGCACTGCTGTAGCCGGTGTACCACATGCGGTACTGGCCCTCTTCCTTGATGATCCAGCCGCGCTCGCGGATCTTCTCATCCCAGTTGCCCGGGCCAGCGCCGGTGAAAAGAGGATTCCCCTCATACGGGACGAACTGGGTCAACTCGGGCGGGAAGTCCGGCTGAGGCTCCTCTGCCCAGAGGGCGAGAGGGCGGACGGTGCCGGCAGGCACGGCGACGACCAGCAGGCATGCCAGTAACATCTGCGATGCGATTGGGCCGTGTTGCGGCCGAGGCCGCTTTGCGAACGCTGGCAGCAAGGCCGCGAGGAAACTCCAATTTGGCGGGGCTAGGTGCATGGGGAGCCGTTGGTGTGGTTTCTGGGCAAGCTCAGCCAAGAGCATAAAGCCTGGCGGCAGGCGCGGCCAGCGGGGCCGTAAACGTACACCGACGCCATCGCGCCGCGGCCGCATGGAGCGCCACGCTCCCGCATGGAGGGCCACGCTCCGTCGTGGCCGAGATTGGCGCCCACGGTGTGCCCTGCGCCGGATGCAGCCATTGGGAGGCCCGGGCTTCTAGGCGGGCTGCGGGAATTGGCAGCGGCAGGCGGGGCAGAAGGTAGAGCGTTCAAGCTAAGTGGTACAGCGTTTGCTCTCGGATGTGCCACGGAGGGCAACGGCTCCCACAGGCATCAGGGATAAGAACACGTGTTGCGCATCCGATTTCATGGGCGGGGTGGCCATGGCGTCAAAACCGCCAGCCGCATTGTCGGCACGGCGGCTTTCTTGAGCGGCTTCTACGCCCAGGATTCGCCCATCTACGGCGCCGAACGCAGGGGTGCGGCCGTGGCTGCCTATACCCGCATCGACACAAAACCCATCTGCGAGCGCGGCGCGGTGGCTGAGCCGGACCTGATACTGGTGGTGGACGAAACCTTGTTGGCCGATCCGGCGGCGGGCGTGCGTGTAGGGTGTGAGTTCGCCTCGGCGCTGCTGGTGAACAGTGGCAAGGAGGGCACAGCACTGGCCACAGAACTGCGGCTACCCTGCCCCATTCTCACGCTGGACCTGACAGCCGTCGTGCTGGCGGTGGTCGGCCGAGGTTCGGCTCAGAGCGCCGTACTGGGTGCCGCCGCATGTGCGCTGGCCGGGCTGGGGCCGCTGGAGCGGGTGCTGGAAGCAGTGCAGAGGGAACTCGTGGAACTGGGACTCGAGGCCGACGAGCAGGCCCGCAACCTGGAAGCGGCACGCCGTGTGTATGCCGATCTTTCGGCCGTGCCGGCGCGGCCGCGGCTGCCTGCCAGCGGGCAGGTCGAACTGCACCGCCCCACGCTGGCGAAGGGTGCTGCGAGCAGGCCAATCATTTTGGCGGTGGGCAACGCGGCCGCCCGGCACACGGGCCGGTGGCGCGTGTTCCGGCCGGTCATCGACCAGGAGGCCTGCACGCGCTGCGGCGTGTGCTTTGCACTGTGTCCTGACGGCGCCATTACGCTGGACGAGCGGGCCTATCCGGTGATCGACTACGAGAACTGCAAGGGCTGCATGATGTGCTACCAGGAGTGTCCCGTACACTGCATCAGCGAGCGGCAGGAGGTGCAGGCATGGTAGGAGAGCAGGGTGGGACGAGGCGGATGTTGACGGGCAACGCCGCGGCGGCATGGGGTGCACGGCTGGCGCGAGTGGAGTACATCCCCGCTTTTCCGATCACGCCGCAGACAGAGATCATCGAGTCGCTGGCGGCATGGTGTGCGGGTGGGGAACTGGCGGCGCGGTTTGTGACGCTGGATAGCGAGCACTCGATGATCACCGCGGCGGGCGCTGCGGCGGCCACGGGCTGCCGGGTGTTCACGGCCACTTCGAGCCAGGGCCTGTTGTACGGGCTGGAGGCGTTGTGGACGGTGGCAGGCTGGCGCGTTCCGCTGGTGATGGTCAATGTGTCTCGGGGGCTGGCGGCGCCCATCACCCTGGAGCCGGACCACAACGACATCCTTGCCGCTCGCGATAGCGGATGCATTCAGTTGCACGCGGAGACCTGCCAGGAGGTGCTCGACTCGGTATTGCTGGCTTACCGTGTGGCGGAGGATCCGCGCGTGCGGCTGCCGGTGATCGTCAACATGGACGGTTTCTATCTGTCCTTCACGCGCGAGCCGGTGGAGGTGCCCACGCCGCAGCAGGCCGCAGACTTTCTGCCGGAGGCCCAGGGCGAGCCGGAATTTCGCGCTTCTCGTCCGCTGGCTCAGGGGGTAGCCGTGCTACAGGGGGCGTTATACAGCCACTTTCGCTATCAGATGCACCTGGCTCAGGAGGCGGCCCTCGCCGTCCATGAGGAGGCGGCGGCGGACTTCGAGCAGATCTGCGGCAGGCGCTATGGTGCCGTGGAGGCATATCGGCTGGAGGATGCGGAGCTGGTGCTGGTGATGGCCGGCTCATTCGCCACCAAGGCCCGCGCGGCCATCGACGTGTTGCGTTCCGAGGGAAAGCGTGTGGGCCTACTGCGGCTACGGATGATCAGGCCCTGGCCGGCGGCTGCCGTGGCCGCAGCGCTGGGCCATCGGCGAGGGGTGGCGGTGATCGATCAGAATCTCTCGCCGGGGCTGGGCGGCATCTTGTTTCAGGAGGTTGCCGCCACGCTGGCCCGCAGTGCGCGTCGGCCGGGGGTGCTGCGGTCTTTCGTAGGCGGGTTGGGCGGCAAGGACATCAGTCTGGGCGAATTCCGCCACGTGGTCGACGTGCTGGCCGCCGCCAGCGACAGCGAAGATCTGCACGGTAGCGAGCTGCTGTTCACCGAGGCGGATTGGCAGCAGGTGCAGTCGCTGGTGCAGCTGGCACAGTTTCCTGAGACACAGGCCGTCCCGTCCGACGACGGTAGGAGCGAGGTGCGGCGATGAAGACCAAGCGGGAGTTCATCCACAACCTGAAAGAGCTGCCACGAGACGAGCTGCTTGCGCCCGGCTCTCCCCTTTGCGCCGGCTGCGGCGGCCTGCTTGCCTTGCGGCTGTTGCTGAAGGCACTGGATGGCAACGTGGCGGTAGTCAATGCCGCCGGCTGCATGACGCTGTTGGCCGTATATCCTTACACTCCGTTGCGCACCTCCTGGCTGTACACCACGATGGGCTCGGCGCCCGCCGGGGCGCAGGGGATCCGCGATGCGCTGGACGTGTTGATCGCCAAGGGCCGGCTTCCCCGGGAGGAGGATCTGCGCGTGGTTGTGCTGGCGGGCGATGGCGCCACGCTGGACATCGGCCTCTCCTCCCTCTCCGGCGCCATCCACCGGGGATTGGACTTCTACTACCTGTGTTACGACAACGAGGCCTTCGGTAACACGGGTTTTCAGATGTCTGCGGCCTCGCCTTACGGCTCGCGCACAGCCACGTCTCCCGCAACGCCGTTGCAAGCGGCGGGCACGCTCCAGCAGAAAAAGGACCTGTTCGAGATCTGGCGATCTCATCATCCCCCCTATGCGGCCACGCTCTCAACCGCGGACCCGGTGGACCTGGTCGACAAGGTGCGCCGCGCCACACGGCTGCGCGGCCCAAAATTGTTCACCGCACTGGCGGTCTGTCCGCCAGGCTGGGGCTCGGCTCCCAGTCGCGGGTTCGAGATCGCCAAGCTGGCGCTGGACACCGGTGTCTGGCCCTTGAAAGAGGCCATTGACGGCAAGGTGCGCCACACCTACATCCCCCAGCGCCGCCGCCCGCTGGAGGAGTATCTGCGCACCCAGCGGCGTTTTGCGCATCTCTTCTCCCCTCAGCGGCAGGAGGATGTCCTGCATCGCATGCAGCAAGCCGTTGATGCCTACTGGGACGAGGTGCAGCGGCACGAAATGCCGCCACGGTAGCATGCCCGGCCACCCGTCCGGCACCAGCCAGTGATGGCGGCGCCGGATGAGGGGCCCGTAGCCGCGCGGAACCAACTCAGGCCGGCTGTTTGGGCACTGCGAGGTCGGCCCGGGCCTGGTCCCAGGCCGTGGCAGCGTGGTGGAGGTTGCTGGGGCCTATCGGGATCGAGTGCGGTGCAGACGATGTGCCACTCGGCCTCGCGGCCCAGCCAGGCACGCCGTGGCGTCGCGGCTGTGCCGCCCCTCTGCCCAGGCCGGCGACGGCCTGGCCCTATCTGGGAAAGTCACGTGTGGAAAAGCCTCGGGCGTATTGCCAGGCTCGGCTAGCTATGATTTTTCCAGCTCCTTCGCGCAAGCCAGGCAATAGCGAACGTAGGGCAGGGCCCGCAGGCGTGCCCTGGAGATTTCCTGCCCACAACGCTCGCACTGCCCATACACCCCCTGGCTTAGACGATCCAGCGCCAGATTCACCTCGGCAATAAGCTGCTCTTCGTTCTCCAGCAGGCCCAGCAGCATCTCCTCCTCATAGGCCTGACTGCCCAGATCGCCCAGATGCAAGGGAACGTTGGAGATCCCCCCGGCAGCTTCTCCACCGATGGGGTGCAGAGCTTCTCCAGCGAGCTGTTCGCGCACGCCGCTGAGCCGCCGCAGCATGCCTTGCAGCAACTCTCGGTATTCCTCGGCCTCGTCCTTGGTGATCATGGCGGTTCCTCGCATGGGACGGACAGCATCTTGCGATGCCCTGGCCCGAGCCGTTCATGTCGGGTGGGCATTCGGGTAAACATATTGCTCATGCGCTGGCCATTCAGTCCAGACGCAGACACGGAAAGCGCCTCATCTCCTCCTTCGTCCAGAGCGATAGGCCAGCGCGATTTCCTACGGTCACTACGGCCAGAATCACGTCCGGTTCATCAAAACGCACCTGGCCGGGCGTGCCGGCCTGCGCCAACGCCTGCTGCAAACCTTGCCCGAGTTTTCGCTCAGACTCGTGCGTGGAAAGCCGGCCCTTGAAGCCATGGCGATACACCCGCACGTGGAAGCTTTTCCCCGCCAGCTCCGGCAAGTAGGCCCGAGCAGCCTCAAGGGCCAGCGTGTCGAACTCCTCGGGCGAAGAAAACGTAAAAGCGATATTTGTGGGAATGACTCGGCCCAGGCACTCCAGGGCGGTCGGTTGCCGTTCAGCCTCCCGACAAAGTTCTTCCAGCAGTAGCCGTCCGTCCATGACCTGCATGAGCAGCACATTGGGGAAGCCAGAGCCTGACACATGGCCGAAGCGGCTCAGCAGGCGCCGGGCGCGCCGGTATCCTCCCTGGCGCACGGTGGCCAGCACATTCCAGTCTTGCAGGCCCGCGTGTTGCGGCGTCCCCTGAACAGACTCAAGCTGCATGCCGGTCGGTTGTTCAGGCTGGCTGGTGGTCATGATCTCGTGGCCCTGGGATTCAGGTTGATGTCGAGAGACGCCCGTCGCCAATTCGTACTCGCCTGGGCAGCATGGCCTTCCACGGGATGACAGCTTGCTGGGCCGGGTCGGGTGCTGCCGCGCGCTGGAGGTACTCGGCAGCCGACGGGCCTGGCGGAGTTATGCAGCAAGTTTTGGGCCGAGGCAGAGAGGCCCTTGCGCGAGCACACCGGACAAGAAAGGCGCGCGGCTTAGCCCCCCGGTGTGCCACATCGCACACATCGAGACGGAAGCACAGCCCGGCGAGCCGAGAATGCCCTCCCCGCGGACGTAGCGCTGAACCTGCCGCGGGCCTCTGTACATCCAGCGTGCGGGCTGCCTGGGCGGGGCCTCGCGGCAGTCCCCCGGCTTCCAGGAACACTAGCAACAAGCGCCGTGCTGGCGGCACACCGTGACGCGGGCAGCCCGCTGGGCCGAACTAGCTCAGCCTGCCATTTGGCCGCGGCGGCATGGCGATTGCAGTATGGCTCTGGTGCAACGGCGAGCAAGCCGTGCCGCGGGGTAGGGGGGTTCTCACCGGCATGCGGCGGTTTCCAAAGCGAACAAGGAATGTACCATGAAGGTTGAAGAGCTGGCGGAGATCGTGGACGAGTTGATCGACGTGTTGCGCATGCAAGCGGCCGAGCTAGAAAAGCTGATCGTCCATCTGGAACAGGTCACCGTACCTGTCCCCGAAGAGCGAGAGCAGTCTCTGATCCGTTCCACGCTCAACGGCCTGCACTTGCGGATCCGGAAGCTGCGCCAGGCAGAAGCCGCGTCGAGTTGAGATTCCTCGCCCAAACAGAACCATGCGGGGC
>JAIMBC010000285.1 GCA_023511675.1 Pirellulales bacterium | reverse complement strand
GGTCATGGTGGACTTGGAGTGCGTCACGATGATGAACTGCGTCCAAGACAAGAACTCTTGCAGCACGGCCACAAAGCGGTCGATGTTCGCCTCGTCGAGTGCGGCATCGACCTCGTCCAGCACACAGAAGGGGCTAGGGCGATACTGAAACACGGCGAGCAACAAGGCCACGCAGGTGAGCGTTTTCTCCCCGCCGCTGAGCAGCGAGATGCTGCGCAGCTCCTTGCCCGGCGGCTGCGCCACGATCTCGATGCCGCATTCGAGGATATCTTCTGCTGGGTCCAGGACGATGTCGGCCTGGCCGCCGCCGAACAGTTTACGGAACAAGCCCTGGAAGTTGCCGCGGACGGCCTCGAGGGTATCCGCGAACAGCCGCCGGCTATCGGCATTGATGCGTTGGATGATCTGGAGCAAGGCGTTCTTGGCCTTCACCAGGTCTTCGTGTTGTGCGGAGAGGGTTGAGAAGCGGGCTTCCAGCCCATCCAGTTCATCCAGGGCCTCGAGGTTGACATTGCCCATCGCTTGCAGGCGGCGGCGCAGCTCCGCAATCTCCCGTTCGGCGGCCTCTCGCTGCAGGGCTTCCTCGGCGGTGGGTTCGTGCTCCAGAGCGGCCAGTTCGATGCCGTAGTCTTCGCGGAGGCGCGCGGCCAATGCCTGGCGTTCCATGCGGAGGGACTCTGCGGCCAGCGCGTGCGTGTGCCGTTGGGACTCGAGCGTTGCCAGCCGCTGGCGGGCAGCCTGGATCTCGCCTTGCAGCTCCGCGCGCCGGAGCTGGCAGGCTTGGCTCTGTTGCTCGTGGCCGGAGATCAGGCGGGCCAGTCGCTCTTTTTCCAGATACATCTCGGCCAGGCCAGCGGTGCTGGCCAGGATGGCGGCCTCGGCTTGTCGGGCCTTCCGCAAGGCCTGCTGGAGGTGAGTCTGGCTATCCTGTACTGCACGCCGCTGTTCGTGCTGGTCTCGCAGCGATTGTTCCCGTCGGGCGCGCAGCGAGGCCAGCCGCTCTTCGCTCTTGGCCCAGTCGACCTGCACGCGCGTGGCGAGGCGTTCGGCCTCGCGGCGCTGGAGTTCCAGCTCGGCGAGCCGGCTGCGGATGCTGTCGCCGGCAGCTTCGTGAGACGCCAGATCAGCTTGTGCCGCTGCCAGCCGCTCGCGCAGGCGGGCCAGTTGTGCCGCGGCCTGTTTTCGGCGTGCTGCGATCTGGGCGAGTTCCGGCTCGAGATCCTGAAGCTGGCCGGCCAGGTCCGCCTTACGCTGCAACAGCACGTGGCGGCGCAGCCGCGCGGCACTGAGACGCTCCGTGGCGGCGAGCTGGCGGGCAGACAAGGCTTGGACAGCTTGCTCCTGTTCCGAGGCCGTCTGAGCCAGTTCTGCCGAGACTGTGGCGGCGCGCTGGATCTCTTCTGCCAGCGACCGCTGTTCTGCCTCCAGGGCCCGCAACTCGCTCTTGCGCGAGACCACTCCCCCGCCGACATGTGGCGGTCCGATGGCGAGGCTGCCGTCTGCGTGCAGCAGCTCGCCTGTTTGGGCGACATACACCCGGCCCGGCATCGTCCCGTGCAGCGCCAACGCATCTTGCAAGGTCTTGACAATCCAGGTTGTGCCGAGCAACCGCCTTGCCAGCGGCCTGAATCGCTGCTGGCAATCGATCAGCCGGTCGGCCTGGGCCACCACGCCAGGATGCGCATCCAGCTCCATAGGCTGGGGGTGGCCGATCATGCCGGGATTGCTTGTCGGCTCGGGCGGGCTTTGAGGCGGGAGCGTTTCGGCAACGTCGGCGATTCCTCGTTGGGCGGCCTGAGGGGAAGCAAGGGCCGCTGGCGGGGCGTTGGTCTCTACAGGCAGGGGCAAGAACGTCACGCGTGCTTCGAACCGGGCGACCAGCGATGCCAGTTGGGCCAGATCCGTGTCGGGTTCGACCACGATGTATTGTGCTCGCTCGGCCAGCGCCAGCTCCAACACCTGGGCGTGTTCCAGGGGCGCTGGCAGGAGGTCGGCCACCAGCCCCAGGATGCCCGGCAGCTTCTGCTGGGAGTCGGCAGGGGGGGCCGAGATGGCGGTCAATACCTGGCGGACGCCATCCGACAGCCCCACGTGATTTGCCTCGAGTTCGGCCAGCAGCCGCCTGCGTTCTTCGAGGGCGGCAGCTCTGTTGCGCAGCACGTGCAATTGTTCGGCCGCGTGTTGAGCCTGGGCGCGGCAGCGCTGCAACTCCTCCTGTGCGGCGTTCCAGGCATCGGCGAGGCGGGCTGCCTCGTCCTCTGCTTGGCGCAGTTCAGACTGGGCCTCTTCCAGTTCGGCGGCGAGGGCGGCGATTTCGCCCTGGAGCATTGTCTGGCGCGCGTCAACTCGTGCGGCCGCTGCGGCCGCGGCCTCGCACTGGGCTGCGGCGATGCTTGCCTCGTGGTCAAGGCTGGCAATGTGTCGGACGCACTCGAGATAGCGTTGGCGGGCGGATTGTTCGTCGGCACGGAGTTGAGCCGCCAGATGGTCGAGCCGTGCCAGTTGCTCGGCTGCCTGATGCAACTCTTGGGAGAGTTGCACGTGGATGGCTTCGGCTTCGGCCACCTGCTGCGCGACGTGCTGGAGTTGCTGCTCTTGCCCTCCGGCCTTGACTTGCAGCGCCGCAAGCTGCCTGCGCAACCGGAGGCCCTCCTCCTCACGCTCCCGCAGACGCGTGCGCTGATGTGCCACGGCCGCCTCCAGCGTGGCGATCTGCTCGCGTTGCGACGCGTACTGCATTTCGCAAGCCCGCAAGGCATCTTGAGACCGGCCCAACTCGGCCTCCAGGGCCTGGGCATCGGCCTCGAGCCGGCTCAGCAGTTCTTGTTCGCGGTCAGCCGTCTCCGCCAAGCGCGCCAGCACCTCCTGCTCTGCCCGCAGTTGGTCGGAGAGCCGCCGCCACTCGACCAGTCCCACGTGCGTGCGCAGGGATTGCAAGCGATCGGCAAGCTCACGGTACTTGCGTGCCTTGGCAGCCTGCATCCGCACGGCACGCAGGCGGCTGCCGACCTCTTCTACGATGTCTGACAGCCGCAGCAGATTCTGCTCGACGCGCTCCAGCCGCCGCTGGCATTCGATCTTCTTGGCCTTGAAGCGGCTGATGCCCGCCGCCTCTTCGAACACGGCCCGGCGGTCGCGGGGAGAGGCTTGCAGCAGCACATCCACCTTGCCTTGCTCGATGACGGCGTAGGCATCCGTGGCCACACCGGTCCCGGCGAACAGATCTCGAATGTCGCGTAGCCGGCACGGTTGGCGGTTGATCAGATACTCTCCCTCGCCGGAACGGTACACCCGGCGGGTGATCTGTACCTCGGCGGCATCGATGGCCAGGCGGCGTTGCGAGTTATCGAAGATCAGGGTGGCCTCGGCGGCGTTGAGCGCGGGGCGGGTCGCGGAGCCGTTGAAGATGCAGTCGATCATCTCCTTGCCCCGCAGGCTCTTCACGCTTTGCTCTCCAAGCACCCACTTCACTGCATCCACGACATTCGACTTGCCGGAGCCGTTGGGTCCGACAATGGCAGTGATGCCTGGCGGCAGATCGAACCGGGTTCGCTCCGCAAAGCTTTTGAAGCCAACGAGTTCGATCGCCTTGAGCATGGGCCCTCAGGCCTGGTGGGAAACGGATAGCGGCTCCGTCAAACGGTCCCGGACTCGCTGCCGCGAACGCTCGACGCTTGGTGCAGGGCAGCCAGCCGCAAGCGGCGAACTGCCAGATGCCCGCTATTTTACCTCGTGTCAGATCAGGCCGGTACCCGGGGTTGGCTCGGCGTCTGGCGCCGGCTGCTCGGCGTCCGGGCTCCGGCGCTCGTAGCGCCGGCCTCCCTCCGGCAAGGCGTCGATCTCCAGCCGGCCTTCCAGGGCTCCCTTGGCCTTGGCCTCGGCCAGCACTTGCACCACATCCGGATAGGTGGCTCCCAGGTCCACCATGGCCCGGATGAGTTCGTCAATGTGCGTCGAGACGACCCGTTTCTGATCGGGCTCTCCGGCCACATAACGGCTGACGGTAACCTTGCCATCCTCCGCGGCATGAACCAGGATCTTGCCGCCCGCGTCCACCACAAGGGGCGGCACGAGCGCCTGATGCCGCCCGAACAGCACCACTTCCGGCCGAAACGATCGCGTCAAGTGAATCATCGGCGGGCCGCCAGGGTCCAGCACGTGATAGTGGAACTGGTCCCCCATCATCTCCCCCCGCACCAAGGGGTCTCTCGGATCCATGAACCACAAGGAACGGAAGGCACCGTAACGCGTCTCCGCACTCGAAACGCTCAGCAGCGAAGTCAGCCCTTCATATGCGGCGTAATCATGCATGGCACTCAGCGCCGCCAGCGCATATGCGCGAAAGGCAGGTTCTTCCCGGGCGGCGGACACCAGCGGAGGCACCGCCTCCGCCACGTCGAGATATGCCAGGGCCTGCGCAGAATGAAAACGCACCTCCGGATCCGCGGATTCCAGCCCCCGCCGCAACACGGGAATGCCGTCCTTGCCGATCGCCTCCAGCCGCAATGCCGCCCGCCCCGCGGTCACCGCGTCAAGCAACTGCCGCGAGAGCGTCTCTAACCGCTGCGCCTGCCGCGCCGCCGGCTCCCGCACGGCTATCGCCCGAATCACCTGCATGTACCGCTCTATGTTGTACTTGTAGCGGGGATGAACCACCAGCTCGATGTACTCGTCGTCCTTGGGCTTGGCCACCCCCTTCTGAATGCCGTTGTCGAAAGTGTGAAAGCGACGATTGACGGCGTTGCCCACCTCGGCACTGTACAACACATTGCGGTAATCGGGCTTCAGCACCAGCCCCAAAGGCCGCGACGTCAGCGACGTGCCGCCGCCCAAAACCCGGCCCCGCGTCAGCTTGATCCGGTTCGCCTCTCCCGAGGCCAACGGATCCACCAGCACGGGCCCCTTCGCCACCGCCAGCACCCGCCCTTCGCGTATCTGACTGCTCCCCAACTGACCCGCCGTGACGGCCAGCTCCTTCAGCCGCGTCTCCATCAACCAGCCACCGCGCAGGCTCGTTGCCCCACTGCGCGTCGGCACGCGGACCTCTATGTCAAACGTGTCTCCCGTCTGAATGCCCGGCCGCAAGTAGCCACGCACCAAGACCAACTCCGTCGTGCTCGATGCCAGCACCTGATGGGGAACCGTCACCCCCCGCTTCTGCATCTCATCCAGCAACATGGCCCGTTCCGGAGACGGGGGCGGGTCGCTTCCCGTGTTGGGTAGCCCCGTAACCAAGGCCACAGACTCCACCTTGATGGGGTGCATGCCGAACGCCACGGTCAGATCCCCAATCAACGTGGTACGCCCAACCTCAGCCTCCTCTTCGTCGGGACTCTGTGGCCGCACCGAAAGCGCGCGGCACCCCATCACACCGCTCAGCCCGCCAAACAGCATGCCTCCCGCTGCCCAGCTCAGAAACTCTCTGCGGCCCAACCGAGGCTCCAGCCCCCACCACTCCCAATGCGGCATCATGCCCGATTTGCTCCTGGCTACGCGCGGCCCGCCAGAGGGCGCAACGAACCCCACGCCCCAACTCCCTCGGCCGATCTGCCGTAGCACCCCAATGAGAAAGGTACTAGGCCCGAACCATAGCGAACCGCGCTCCTGCCGTCAAGGTTGCCCGACCCTTGAGCAATCTCGCAATCTCGCAATCTCGCCCCATCTCGGGCCTCAAGCCTCCCCATCCCTCCCACCAATGCCGCCAGCGAGCACTTCTACGTCAACTCGGCGTAAATGCCGCTATCCTTGTTCCCACCAAGTGGCAGACAAAATGCAAAGACTGTGAAGCTTGTGCCGAATGGGCAAATTTTGCATTGCAGCCTCGTGCGGTGTCATTACAATCGACGAGGTCTTGGCTGCTGTAGCCACAAAGGGGTCCGGAGTACCACCGGCAGTGCTGAACTCCGCCTCACTTTCGATCTTCACCCGGGAGGCCACAACATGAAACGTCTAGCTTGGGTGCTTTGCCTGATGGGGCTCATCTCGCTTCTGGCAACCGATACGGCCGAGGCTCGCCGCTGCAGACGCAGCAGGGCAAGGCGAGGCTGCTGCGGCGCAGCCGCCCAGTGTGTGAAGCCCTGCAAGGCGGCCTGCGGCTCTCCAGCGGCAGCGCCGGCCATTGAGCCGGCCCCGGCGGTTGAGCCGGCCCCAACTCCAAGCGAAGCGGAGCCGGCCTCCCCCTCGGACGCCCCATCTCAGGCCGAACCTGCCGCCGAGCCGGTTCCGCCCGAGGCCCCCGGCAGCAACCCGGTACCACCCGCAGAGGACTCGACTCTGCCGTCTGATGAACCGGCTCCGACCGACAACGAGCCTACGCCGCCAGCGGCTGACTCGCCGCCGCCGTCTGGCGATGGCTCGTCCGAAGGCGAGTCGTCCCCACCGGCGGAAGGGGAAGCACCGCCTTCGCCCTAAGGGGTATTGGTATCTCCACAGCTCGCGTTTTCTTCTCACCTATCGGGCTGCAAGGGATTGCACTCCCCCCAGTGGAGCGACGGCTCTACGCACGGTACGTGATGTTGGTGCATGCCCATCTTCGCGGCGCCGGAGTTGGCGGCCGGGGTGCCGAGCCTGTTCGGTGCCAGGTCGGCCTTGGCGGCGACCCAGGCAACGTGACGGATTCGGTCGACCCCTACCGTCACTGGGACGCCGCCGCAGCGAAGTTCCTGGTTCGGGCCGATGACCGGCAAGTAAGAGGGGAAGGGGGCAATACTGCCTGTTGAGCCAGATTCGATAGAGGCCGATGCGCCGTAAGGCGTTCCGCTGCGTGCGCGACGCCCAATCCGCCGGCCGCCTGGCCCGGCTGTGGACCGTCGAGACAGACGTAGTATTGTACCGGCCCGCCAAGTAAAACCTTGGCGACAAAAGATATGAGCTTCCGGGCCGCGAGCTGAGCTTGCGGCTGATCTTCTTACAGCTTCGTACCAAGCAGGGCAAAGTGCTGGCACGCCGGCGGCAGGCTCCCCCAATGGATGCTGCCCTCGTATGTACCGCAGCAGTCGGCCACGACCGGGCACCTCGGGGGGGTGCTCCTGGCGGTGGAGAATCGAGAGCTTCTGCAAGCTGTTGCAAAGAACTGGCAGAGGGGTAGACGGGTGTGGGGGCACGCTGGTGCAGAATCGAGAGCTTCTTCAAGCTGTGAAAAAGGCACGGACAACGGTTGGAGCGGTGGCAACAACGAAGCGGGCCTGCCATCGCCCGCCGCCCGCGGCGGGCCAGCCGTCCACTGATCCCGGCCATGGCCTGCCTGGTCGTCTGGCGCTTGCACGGTGACGACGCTGCGCACGCCCTGGAGTTCAAGCCTACCCTCGCGCGGCTGAGCGGGCGGCAGATGCACATACCGCCGCCGCGTTGCTGGCCGGCCCGTCGGTGCCGCTCTCGACACTCTTGATTTTCTCGCGGCTGGCTCCCGACACGCTCCCCGAAAAAAAACTCCTAGCCGCCCCAGTCGCCTCCCTTGTCCCCCCACCCGAAATAAGGCCGTGTAAATACCAATGCGACAAGGGGACGGGCGTCCCACCCATGGCC
>JAIMBC010000284.1 GCA_023511675.1 Pirellulales bacterium | reverse complement strand
GGCGATACCCCGCACGGCGTGTGGCCGCGGGCGGGAGGCCAGCGGGGGCAGATGTTCCTGCACCACCGGCGGCACGGGGGGCAGCTCGTCTAGAATGCCCTGCGGCTGGCTGCCCTGCGGTTGGTTGTCGGGCAGTTGGTGGCCCCGCGCCGCCTGCCGGCCTAACAACTGGCAGGCCGCAAGTTGTCCGGCGGCATCAAACAGGTAGCAGGCGGGGGCGGGCAGGCCGCTTTTAGGGTCGAAGACTACGGCCTCGATGCAGCCGGCGCCGCTTGCCACGTGCCGAGCCAGGGCCTGGTAGTAGGGGGCCTGGGATGACTCTCGCAGGGGCACGACGAGCACCTGCATGCGGCCGCCGCAGATCAGACCGTCGTCCCAGCCATAATCGCTGTCGAGTTGAAACGAGACCACCTCCGGGTTTCCGTCGGCGAGGATGGCGAGTGCCCGGCGTTTGACCTCTGCCTCGACACAGCCTCCACCCAGCGTGCCGGCCTGGCTGCCATCAGCGCGGACGAGCATGGCCGCACCGGCCTTCTGCGGCGTCGAACCGCGCGTTTCTACCAGCCGGCACCAGGCCACGGGCCGGCCTGCAGCCACCGCAAGGAGCAGTTCTTCGAGGAGCCGCTGCATGGGTGCTGGCCTTACTCGAGGACTTCGAGCAGTTCCACCTCGAACACCAGCGTGGCGTTGGGGCCGATAGCGGGCATTCTTCCTTGTGGACCGTAGGCGAGGTTGGCTGGAATGAACAGCTTCCAGCGTGAGCCTGCGGGCATCATCTGCAAGGCCTCGGACCAGCCCTTGATCACGTCGGAGACGGCGAACTCGACGGGCTCGCCGCGCTTGTAGGAGCTGTCGAACTCGGTGCCATCGATGAACGTGCCGCGATAATGCACGCGCACGCGGCTCGTGATGGTGGGCCGCCGTCCCTTGCCCGCTTTGAGCACCTTGTATTGCAGGCCGCTCCTGGCGGTCTTCACCCCCTCTGCGTTCTTGTTCGCTGCCAGGAAGGCCTCTCCCTCGCGCTTGTTCTTCTCCGCAAGTTCATTGAGCAGTTGTTGCTGCTTGCGACGGAACTCCTGGTCCAGCTCCTTGCGGATTTCGCTCATCTGCTCCTCGCTGAGCAGCGACTGGTCCTTGAAGGCGTCGCTGAAGCCGCGTAGGAACATCTGGAGATCGAACTCGAACACCCCGAGGATGGGCTGGATTTTTTGCCTTACGTCCTGGCCAAAGCTGTGCCCGACGGTGTAGTTGAACTTGGCATTCATGCTGTCTAGCAGCGCCGCCTCCTCTGAGGCTTGCTGGCCCGCTGTGCCGGCCTCAGCCGGGGCGGATTCCGCCGGGGCTTCTGCCGCCTGCTTCTCGCCGGCCGGCTGGTCGTCCGCCTGCCGGTCGCTCGGCTGCGTGTCGCCGGACGGGTTATCGGCTGCCGCATGACGATTGGGTGCGTCGGCCTGTTTTGCGCTGGCCTCGGCGGCAGGCGGTTCGCCCGGCTCGGCCCCCTTCTTGGCTGGGGGCGTGGGGGCTTGCCGCTCTTCAGCCAAGATCGTGGGGTTCGTTTGCCACCAGACCAGCAGCAGCGCTGCCAGCAACCACACATGCAAAGTAGAGCTGCGTTTCATAGCCAGAATTGCCTTGTGATGGGAAATCGGTCGGCGGCACACACGCCCCGCAGGTGACGCCTGCGCACCGCGCCGCGCACAAACAGCGACCTCCTCTCAGTATACAGCATCTCGGCGCCGGGAAGAGGGGGATGCCACCCTGTAAAGCGGCGATTGCGGCCCCGCTGCGAGCGGGTGACAATGGCAGGCGGAACGAGGCCGCCATGCACGTGCCATCTGCCACCCTATCGCAGCCCAGGGAAACGCGCGTGTTCACGCTGCGCCAGCTCTTTGTGCTGCTGGCCAGTGCGGGGATTGTGTGCGCCTGGATTCGGGCGTGGGGCTCAGGCAGCGACCTGCTGCTGGTGGCGGCCGGCGCCCTCTGGCACGCCGCGGTGCGGGGCCTGTTCTGGACCGACCTTCGTCGTGGCTCGCGCGCCGATGTGGCCTGGGAATCGTTCTGCCACGTGGCCTGCCTCGGCCTCGCGGCCAACATGGTGGTCTACGCCGTGCTCGCCTGGATCAGCGGATGAGGATCACGGTGGAATTCTATGGCATACCGCGGGCACGCGCGGGTACAGCCGTATGGCAGACCGAGGCAGCGACACTCGGCGAGCTGCTGCGCGCCGTCGGCCAGCGTTTCCCCGCACTGGAGGGAGAGTGTCTCTCCAACGGCTGCCTGGCGTCCGGCTACACGGCCAATCTGAACGGAGACCGCTTTGTGACCGATCCCGCCACGCCGCTAGCTCCCGGCGACAGCGTACTACTGCTTTCGGCCGACGCGGGGGGTTAGAAGCGATCGGTGCGGAGTGTGGCTTGTCCCGGCAGCAAGCGCCGTCCCCCCGGATACAGCCGTGCGACCTCGCTGAGCGAAACCGGAGGCGATCCTCACGCCAACACGCGCGGCACGTCTTGCGCGGCGCTGTTCTTTGTTTGCCTTGCCGTGCGGACAAGCTGTAAAGTAGAGGCGCTTTCGCCACACAAATAGTCCGCTGGAAGGGAGGGGTTGTCATGCCGATTCGCATCAAGTGCAACGGTTGTGGGAAGGCGCTGTCGGCCCCCGACCGCCTAGCCGGCAAACAGGTGAAGTGTCCCGCCTGTGGCACGCCGCTGGTCGTGCCAACAGAAGCCATGGCTCACTTGCAGCCTCAAGCCCCACCCTCAGGACCTGGCGAACCAACAGGACACGCCGGCCAGGCACCGGAAGGCGCACCGGCCGCAGCGGGGCCAGCCTCCACGGGCAAAGGCCCATCGTCAGCCGCGGCCGATCCGTCTGCCGGCGACGCACCCCTCTCAGAAGGCTATGGCCTGGCCCCGCTGCCGTCCGACCTTCAGGGGGGGAAGGGGGCGTCGCGTCGCCGCGCTCATCCGCAGCACTGCCCGGCACGCCAGGCGAGCGGCCGACTGCCGGCACCAGGACCGCGAGCAAGACATCCACACCGAGCTTGCCAGACGCGGCAGCCGTCGTCAGGCCAAGTGCCAAGATCGCAACCTCCAGGCGCGGCCGATCCGTGCGAGACGCCACGCCGAGCCATCCGCCACGGGCCGGCGGCTATCTCTACTGGCTGCTGCTGGCCGCGCTGGTCCCCCTGGCGGTAAGCCGTTTCTTCCAACCCGAGGACCTCGAGGCACGGCTGGCCAAGACGGTGATCGAACATCAGGTGGACATCGAGACCCTCAAAGACAAATCGTTCGACGAAGTCATCACGTCCCTGCCGGGCAGCAAGCTGATCGGCGCTCATCTGGCACGCGATAGCTGGCTGCACTGGCTGTATGCGCTGCTTGCGGGCGCGCTCTTTGTGGGGATCCTCCTGGCGGCATTCCCAGACCGAGAGGCGGGGCCCACGCTCTTGCTGGTCTCGGCCTTGAGCACAGCCACGGTCGGCCTGTTGCTGCTGTTCTGCGTCCAATGGATGGCCTCGCTCTTGCAGGGCAGGTGGTTCGCGCCGCGCGGCGTTGCGGGCCTGATCGTCCTGGTCCTCAAGTTCATCGGGTTCTCGTACCGCTCTGCCCTGGACGGGAACGCCAGCTTTGTTCCAAGTCTGATGGGCTTTACCTTTGGCGTGGGCTTCTGCGAAGAGCTGTGTAAGGCCATTCCGGTGGTGATTCTGTTGCAGAATGCACGCCGGGCCGGCTGGCAGGCTGCCGCACTGGTGGGCATGGCCTCCGGCGTAGGCTTTGGGGTCGCAGAGGGGGTGATCTACTCAGCCGATTTTTACAACGGCATCGCCGGCGGCTGGACCTATCTGGTGCGGTTCACCTCGTGCGTCTCGCTGCACGCGATCTGGGCCGGCGCCGTGGCACTGCTGATGTACGGCAACCAGGAGTATCTCGGCGGCGAGGAGTTCGACTGGCTGGCCGCCTGCAACTTTGTGCTGCATTATCTGGCCATCGCCATGGTGCTGCACGGGTTGTACGACACCCTGCTGAAGATGGAGCAGGACTGGTGGGCGCTGGCCGTGGCGGTTGCAAGCTTTGCCTGGCTGAGCTGGCTGGTGCAGCGGTATCGCCGGGCGGAGTGAGCAGGAAGCCCACAAGCCCTTGGCACCGCTTGGCCGTACCTCAAGAGACAATCGGTCTGGCCTCAGCCGGGCGTGGCTGGGACTAACGGGACGTGATCATGACCTCGCCGCGGCATCTGTCCGTGCCGCATGGCAGGCAACCCGCCATGCCGCTAGCAGAAGCGGGTCTCCTTCACCAGCACGTCCACCTGCGGTACCGCGGTGTAACGCCCGCTGCGATCGACCATGAAGTTTTGCGACACGGCGGCCACACCGGCTTGCACATCGGCTGCTTCGACCTCGAGCTGGTGCTCGCCCTTGGCCAGACGATCGCCCGGCAGCGGGGCGGCCCACTCGCACGCACCGTCTGGAGAGAAATCGAACCACTCGCCGCCGTCGATGCGTCCGCGCACCGTTTGCACCGCCTGCTCTGCCCAGATGCGGACGCGGCAGACATCAGCTCCCTGAACAATGTGGCGGGCGTCCTGGGCCAGCAGCGTGCGGCGCGGGTGGGTGATCAGCAGCAGGGGGCCATGATCGCCTTGAGAGCGGCAGGCCAGGGCCAGGTCGTCGCCGTGGAGGTAGCAGACAGTGTAGGAGGGGGGGCCGCCCTCGGGATCGCCGATGGAGCGCGTGGCCACGCACAGATTGCGGCCGTCGTTGGCAATCTGGCCGTAGTGGGTGTGGCCGGCGAAGATGGCCGTAATCCGCCGCGTCTGCACGATCTGGCGCCAGGTGTCGATGCCCGGCCCCTCGAACGACTCCCAGATCTGATAAGGGTAATGATGCTGAAAGACCACCGGCCGCTCCCCGCGTGCCACGGCTCGGTCTACCTCGTAGCGGAACCAGGCTACCTGCTCGTCGGACATTCCCAGCGGCCGAAACTCCATGGTGTTCAGCCTGATGAAGCGAAACCCGCGCAGGCTGAAGGCCCCGTAGGGCTCGCCGCACCAGGCGCGAAATGCCTCGCCGCGCGGGTCGTGATGCACGTCGTGATCGCCCACCAGGGGATAGAACGGAGCGTGCAGCCGCCTGGCCAGGCCCATGAACAGGGCAAATTGCTCGGCCGTGGCATGCTGTGCATTGTCTCCGGCAAATTGCACAAAATCGGGCCGGATCAAATGGTTGACCTCTTCGATCATCCACTCGGCCGCACGGTAGTTCTCTCGATCAGCCGTTTCGAGGTGCAGATCTCCCGGCCAAACGAATACGACGGGTGCAGAAGCAGCATCAGGCATGACAGGTCCTCCTGGATAACACAACACCAGACGGCCGGCAGTCCACCATGCCCAGGCCGCCCAAAGCCGTGTTCCTCAAGTACTGGCTGACAGACAGGCTGTGACGCGCCCTGGCCGCGGTTCCAGCCAACCTTAGGCAGGCCGCACGCGCGCTTTCCACTCGTTCGTAGTGACCCGCTTCAGCGGGTCTGCCCGGGGTAAGGCCCTCAAGTGCCACTACCTTCGCAAGCTTCAGGACCGCATGAATGCGGTCACTACGAGCCAGACAGTGCGTTCCCAGGCCGGAGTCTGGGAACGAAAGGAAGCCCCCCTTTGCAAAGGAGGGGAGAACCAGATCAGATTCACAACGGGGGCCGGCTGCACGCTGGTGCTTCAAGGCCGCCCCGGCTGCTGGTAGGCTATCAGCCAGCACGCTGGGGGCGAAGGAGCGTTGCCCCGGGCGTGCCGGCGCCGCACGGGATCCACGTGAGTTCGTGGCGGCCGGTAGCGCGTGCAGCCCACAAGCTGCACGCTGGCCGTGGCGCGGCGTCCCCATCTGCCGTTCTTCGCCCCTGCCTGCACGACGTTCTTCCGACAAACCTAACGCCCATGACATTCTCCGACTGGTTTGAACGCGCACTGCCCTACGAAGAGTTCTTGAAGCGCCACGGTACAGAGGGAGACCGTCGGGCCTGGTCGGAGGTGTACGATAGCGTGCGGCTGACCGACGCGCAGCGGGACCTGGTGGCGGCCTTTCCGCGCCGGATGCTGGTGTTGTGCCTCGCCGGAGCCTGGTGCGGAGACTGTGTTGCCCAGTGCCCCATTCTCGCACGCATTGCGGCGGCAAACCCGCGCATCGACTTGCGATTCCTCGACCGCGACGCGCATGCCGATCTGGCGTCTGCCCTGCGGATTTGCGGCGGCAGCCGGGTTCCGGTGGTGGTGTTTCTGAGCGAGGACGGGCAGGAGTGTGCCCGCCTGGGCGACCGCACCCTCTCTCGCTACCGCTGGCTGGCTGCACGCCAGCTTGGCAGCCAGTATCCCGGCGGGCCGCCTCCCAGCGATGAGAGCCTGACGGCCGCTGTCACGCAGGATTGGTTGAACGAGTTCGAGCGCGTGCAGCTCATGCTGCGCACCAGTGCGCGGCTGCGGCAGATGCACGGCGATTGAGATTGGCGGACGCTTCGGGAGCGTGTGCTTGCATGAGGCGCGGGATACGCTATGGTTCGGGCTAGCCGTGCAGCCGTGGCGTGCAGACATGGGAGGCGGGCGCGATGGACCCGTCCAGGGGGCGGTTTGCCGCGCTTGGTTGGGCGGTGCCCGGGAAGCAGATGGTGATCACCTGTAGGTGCGAGTGACGAGCGACGGATGATGGCAGAACAGGCGTACGTAGCGGTCGATCTGGGGGCTTCAGGCGGACGCGTCCTGGCGGGCCGCTTTGACGGTGAGCGGATGGAGTTGGAGGAACTGCACCGTTTCGAGAACGGGGCGGTGCCGGCGGCGGGCGGTTTGTTCTGGGATGTGCTCGGCCTGTGGCAGCAGCTCTTGAGCGGCCTGCGTGCCGCTGCGGGCAGAGGGCTGGCCATCCGCAGCGTGGGCGTGGACACCTGGGGGGTGGATTTTGCCCTGCTGGGGCCGGGGGATGTGTTGCTGGAGAACCCGCACTCCTATCGAGACCCCCGCACAGCGGGTCAGATGGAAGATGCGCTGCGTCGCGTCGGCCGCGAGACGATCTTTTCTCACACCGGCTTGCAGTTCATGCCCATCAACACGCTCTATCAGCTCATGGCGGTGGCGTCGCGACAGCGGTGGCTGCTCGACGCCGCGCAGCGGCTGCTGATGATTCCTGATCTGTTCCACTGGCTGCTGTGCGGGGAGAAGTCCAACGAGTTCACCAACGCCACCACCACGCAGTTCTTCAATCCGAGGGCTGGCCGCTGGGCCACGGAGCTGCTGGCACAGCTCGAGCTGCCCACGCACTTCCTGGGAGAGATTGCGCAGCCCGGCACGCGGCTGGGGCCGCTGTTGCCCGAGGTGCAACGCGAAACGGGCCTTGGCGGCGTGCACGTGGTGCTCCCGGGCACGCATGATACGGCTTCTGCCGTGCTGGCCGTACCTGCCGAGCGCGAGGTCTCGCAGCGGCCCGAGTGGTGCTACGTGAGCATGGGCACCTGGGCACTGATGGGTACGGAGGTGCCGTCTCCGGTTCTCAGCCCGCGCTGCCTGGAGCGGACCTTTACCAACG
>JAIMBC010000283.1 GCA_023511675.1 Pirellulales bacterium | reverse complement strand
CAGCGAGGGCGACGGGACTCGAACCCGCAACCACCGGATCGACAGTCCGGTACTCTAACCAATTGAGCTACGCCCCCCTTCGCTGCAAATTGTAACTTGCCGGCGCCGGCTCGCAAGCCCTGTTCGAGCTAGACTTGCCACAGGGGCGGGCCCGCCGGTGGCGGGGTTGCCGTGGGGCAGCGGCAGCGAGTGACGGCGGTTCGCCGGCACTCCCCGCAGCCTTTGTGGCAAGCGAGGTCGAAGATGTGGTCCTCTGCCTACCAGTTTGTCATCCGCCAGGTCCACCACTTCAACCAGCAGGAGTGGCTGTTCGTCTTGCTGGGCACGGTACTGTTGGGTCTGTTCTGCCTGCGAGGCTTCGGTTCGAGAAGCCGCTACTGATTTGACAGGCCTGCCAAACCGACCTAGAGTTCCGTTGCTGCCCGAGCAGCACCGCTGCCACAGCAGCAAGCCTGGCACGGCAGCAGGGGACAGGAGGGCATGACCGCCCGCCCCAATGAGGCCTGGCCCGGTGCTCACCGATCCATGCCGCCACCCATGCGGTGGACGGCAGTTCAATGCTGAGCGAGATTGTCGTCCCCGCCCGTCGTGCAAGACCCTGCCATGGCGAGCCGCTCCGACGCCTCCCGTCTGGAGTACGCAGATCCTTTCCATTCACGGGGCATACCTTTGACGCACAACCCAAGCCACGGTTCCTCCCTCGCTCACATCGCCGTGCCGCATCTGAACGGGTCTGCCAAGCAGCGGCCGCCTTCTGGCGGCCACAGGGCGGAGCATGACCTAGACGAGTTGTTGCGCCGGCAGGTTCGGGCACTTCTGGAGCGCCGGACGGCGCCTGTGCTGACGGAAAGGCGGGGCGCGCCGCGCTACCTATTCCCTCGGCTGCTGGTGGTAACGCCTGTTGCGGCAGATGGCGAGACGGTCCTGGCACGGTCCCTGTGCGCGGTGGGCAAGCACCTCTCGGAACACGGCCTGGGGTTCTACCACGCCGAGCCGCTTTTTCAACGGCTGGTGGTTGTGTCGGTGGAACTCGAACCGGAGAAATGGCTAGGCTTTCTGGTCGATGTACACCGCTGTTGCTTCACGACTTACGGCTGGTACGAGAGCGGCGGGCGGCTGGTACGTCCCGTCCGTCCGATTGCCCCGCGGGCCGTGCCCGGCGAGAGGGGCACGCATCGAGCGGGCGACAAGGGCGTGCAGGCACCGATACAGGCCGGCAGCAGTGAGTACCGCCCGACAGCGGCACTCAACCGCGGTGAGGGTGCCGTGCAGACGGCTCACACATGGTGACGCAGTCAACCCTGGGTCGGCCGCCTGCCGTGCCGCGTGGCGAGAGGGCGTAGCGAACTGAGGCCGTCAGCGAGTCTTGCTCGTGATGCCAGGCTAGTTCCGGCCGATCCCCATGCTGAAGAGATGTAGGCTTGCCGGGTCGGGAGGTCGGCGAGTCCTCCCCCGGGTGCCGGGGCCCACACCGGGCAGACGACGCCAAGACGGCCTCGTAGGCAGACCTCCCCCGGCCGGCGGGGCGCACGAGTGGGGGCGGCTGGCAGGCCGGTTACACTTCACAGCCCGCGATATTTGCTGACGTGGCGGCGAGGGCGCTGGTGTGAAGGCTGCGACCGGCGGCGGAGGAAAGGCAAAAGGCGCCTCGCGCTTGGCCGATCATCCTGCTAGCGGCCCTCCTCAACGCTTGCCGCGATGGGGCGCTGCTGGCGGCAACCTTGCTCTAGGAAGGGCCATGTTGATAGAATTCGTGTGGTAAATGCGCCTCGAGGTCCAAAACCATGCAATGCCAGAAGTGTGAAAAGCACGCTACCTTCCACATCACAGAGCTGATGGGCGGCGAACCGCTCGAATTGCACTTCTGTGAGGAACATGCCTGCGAATACCTCAACGGCGACAAGCCGGCTCAGGCTGCCGCAACTACGTTGGCCAGCGCGCTGGCCCAGCAGCTTGCCATTGGCCAGACTGCCGAAGAGCTGGCCCGGGCCGACAAGCGGGCGTGCCCTGTGTGTGGGATCACCTTCTACGAGTTTCGTAACCAGGGGCGGCTGGGATGCCCGTATGATTACGTGTGCTTCGAAGAAGAGCTGGGGCCGTTGCTGATCAACATCCACACCGAGGCGACCCACGTGGGGAAGCGTCCCCGCCGTTCGCTTCCCAATACGGACCGGCAAATCGAACTGATCCGCCTGCGCCGCGAGATGAAAGAGGCCGTGGCGGCCGAAGATTATGAACTTGCTAGCTCGTTGCGTGATCGGATCCGGACGCTAGAAGGCTCGGCGTGACTGTGTTGGAACTGAGCGAACTCGCCCGATCGAATGGAGAATGGCTGCGGGGCACCGGCCCAGAAGCAGATATTGTCATCAGCAGCCGCATCCGTTTGGCCCGCAACCTGGCCGACTTCCCCTTCATCAGCCGGGCCACCCCCGCCGACCGTACCGAGTTGGATCGCTGCCTGCGCGACAAGCTGCTCAAGCTCGCTGACCACATTCAGCTCAATTACGTGGAGGTGAGCAAGCTCCCGGCCGTAGACCGGCAGTTCCTCGTGGAACGCCAGTTGATCAGCCGCGAACTCGCCGACGCCCAGGGTGCACGCGGCGTGGCCATCGACGCCCGCGAGCAGGTGAGCGTAATGGTCAACGAAGAGGATCACCTCCGCATTCAGGTCATCCACTGCGGTCTCGATCTCGAACCTGCCTGGGAGCAGATCAACCATCTTGATGACCTGATCGAATCCCACGTCACCTACGCCTACCACCCCCGCCTCGGCTACCTCACCGCCTGCCCCACCAATGTCGGCACCGGCATGCGCGTGAGCGTGATGCTCCACCTGCCCGCCCTCGTGCTGACACGCCAAATCGATAAGGTATTCCGCTCGCTGCAGAAAATCGGCCTGGCCGTGCGCGGCCTGTACGGCGAAGGCACCCAGGCCATGGGTGACTTCTACCAAATCAGCAACCAGGTGACACTCGGGCGCAGTGAGGCTGACCTGCTCAAACAGGTCCGCGACGTGGTGCCCACCATCATCGAATACGAACGCAAGGCCCGCGACTTCCTCATCCGCGAGAGCCGCGAGAACCTGCACGACCGCGTCAGCCGAGACTACGGCATCCTGTGCAGCGCGCACACCATCAGCTCCGAAGAGACCATGCACCTGCTCTCCAGCGTGCGGATGGGCGTGAACCTGGGCCTGATCCGCCACCTGGAGATCGCCACGCTGAACAAGCTGTTTATCCACACGCAGCCGGCACACTTGCAGAAGCTCACCGGCACGCAGCTCGACACCGAGCACCGAAACATCGAGCGCGCCAGGTATCTCCGGCGTCATCTCGGCCGCGACAAGGAAGACGAAGACCTGCGCGAGTCGCGCGGGCCGGCGGCCTGAGGTACGGGCGTACGCCTGCCGCAGCAGGCCACGTGGGAGGCTGCCCTCATCTCCCGAGCCGTGGGCGCGCAAGCCCCGCCGGCGAGGGGCGGCGGGGCCGGGCCCCCCCCGAGGCATGGGCGCGCAAAAACCAGCGGCCGCGCTCACGAAGCGCGGCCGCTGGCGCGACAGCATGCCTGATGCGGCAGTCGCTGCTTTGACGCCTAGAACCCGAACACGGGCCGGCCGTCGCGGCGGTCTCCCAGCCGCTGGTACATGTCGTAGTTCATGGTCTCCGACAGGAAGTGTACCGACCCATCGCAGAACACAAACTGCGCACCACCAGGATGCCGGCTCTTGAAGCCCTGCGACGTGGTCCACACCTGGAAGTGGTTGCACTCACGACCGGCAATCACGCCCGCCCACGGATCCGGATTGTTGCCGAACTCGCCAGGGCAGGTGGGGAAGTTGATCGGCGCCGTGGTGGCCATCCAGATTGAGTTGGCGTGAAACCAGCCGTTCGACCAGGTGTGATCGCCGCACTTGGGCCGGTATTCGCCCATGGCGATCACGTTGGCCGTGCCGTCCGTGATGTCGCGAAAGCGGGCTGCCCACGGCGCGTGATTCACCGGCACAGGACTGCCGGCCCAGCCCGGTGCGAATCTCCAGCCGCTGCGGGAAACGATGCCCGAGATGGCGCGGTTCGGCTCCCCCCAGGACCAGTTGCCGTGGCCTTCGGGACCCGTGCCGAACCAGTTGCCGTTGTCCGCGCCGCTTGGGCCAAGGCCCACGTACTGAGCCAGGCTGCACGCGAACAGGGGCGGCATGGCCTGGGCGCCCATCGACATGGCGTAGTTGTAGAGGGCACGGTTCGTATCGCGCTGCTTTTCCTCGCTATCATCGCTGGGGCACATGAAGATCGGCACGAGCTTCGTGTAGACGCGATCGCCGTCGGGCATCATGGCTTGCTCGACGCCGGCGCTGGTGCGGAAATCGAACCGTTCGTACAACGGGCCCCCTTGCTCGATGTAGGGCAGCAGCCGGACGAGATAGCTGCCTCGCGTGTCGTGAATACTTCCTTGAACCTGATCCCAGACCCAGTGGTTGTGGGGCAGGCGGTTGTACACGTCGTGGTAGTTGTGCAGCGCGATGCCCAACTGCTTGAGGTTGTTGTTGCAGCTTGCGCGGCGGGCCGCCTCGCGGGCGGCCTGCACGGCAGGCAAGAGCAACGCCACCAGTACGCCGATGATCGCAATCACCACCAGCAGCTCGACGAGCGTGAACGCCGCCCGTCCCAAGAACCAACGCTTCCTCATGATGAGGTCCTCCAAAAAGGGAAAAGAAACGGACAACAAACTCCGGAACCGGAGACAAAATAGGACGCTGTGAAATTACCGGGCGTGCGAGGAAGCTACGCATCGACAGTCAATATAGCAACATTGAGGTAGGCACTGCAAGCATTGTAGAGGCAAACAGACCTGTCTAAATACCAGAAAAGTATGTCTGGCCACAGTATGTTTCACAGCAGTACGTCTTATTGACATACGACGCGAACATTATGATAGTGAGACATTGAATACATGTATGTGACATACGTCACACCAGAATACGCTGGTCGTTCGTGCCACATCGGCTGCGGCGTGACGCGATCTCGGCAGAACGCAGGGGCGTGCCAGGGACCGGGCGTTGATGGGGCGGCAAAGGGCAGAGGACCAACGCCCGAGTTTTCGCGGAGCCGGGGCTCGTGAGGCGATCGGCGGCTGCGGTCAGGGAAAAGCTATGGGGCGCTGGCCAAAGGGGGACACGCCGCACCGCTGTAGCCGGCGAGGACCTGTGCTTCGATAGAGCGTTTGCGAGCACGCCTGAAGACGTACGAGGGCGGTGGTGCCGGATTGTTCGCGCACCGGCAAGAGACGCAGCAGCGGCAGCCCAATGGCGGGGAGACAGCCGCAGCCATTCGGCGCGGCGCAGCGGCGCCTGGCAGCGGTCCGTGCGCTGTCGAACGCTGCCCAGCGGCACCGGCGGAGGGGAACTGTTAGAGATCGATGCTCTTCAGGCAGTCTCCGCCGGAAAGCTGTGCGGCGCCAAGGCAGCGGTCCGCAGCGTCCGCAAGCATGGCGGCGTCGAAATTGCGGGCGATGTGCGAGGCAACAGCCAGGCCCATGCCAAGCGGACCGGCGGCGCGGCCCAGAGGGTTCTCTCGGAATTGCCGCCGCAGACCCTGAGCCAGCGCGACCGCCTGGGGACGGTCGCAGTCGGGCAGACACCAGGCCAGACGGTTGAAGCCCGCCCGCAGGCACTGGGCGCCGGGCAGCTCCTGCGCGTCGCACAATTGAGCAAGCAGCCGCAGCAGTTCCTCACTGGGTACGGGCAGATCTCTGGGCTCCAGGGCCATCAACAGCAGGGCCAGCGGTTGACGCTGCGTGCGGCAGAGCTGTGCAGCCGAACGAACGTGCAACAACCAAAGGGGTTCGTCAACGGCAACGCTGACGCCGCTGCGCGGCTGGTCCGCCATTGCGCCAGCGCGGCAATGGGCTCCTGCTGCCGCAGTCTGTTCGGTGCGGGTGGTAGGTCTGGGCGGCGTGCGGGTTTCGCCAGCGGGGGGCAGGGGGCGTGGTGCCGCCCTCGAATCAGCGCCCACACGCTCGGGCTGAGTAACATCTGTGGCCGCCTGGCGTGCGAAGTCTGCCACCAGGTCGTCTTCGCGCCGCGCAGCCTGTGCCAGAGAGAGGGCCGCCTCGGCGGCAGCAGCCGTGAGGTGTGCGTGCGCGTCTTCCCATAACCGCTGATAATCGAGCGCGTCGATGGGGACAGCCAGTACGTCAGCAAGCTGGGTGACCTGCTGTTGCAGCGTTTGGACGACTGCGGCCAGAGCCTCCCGATCCAGGCGGTGTTCCTGGCGGGCCAGGCCGACGAGGCGCTCGTAGCGGTGGCGCTCTCCGCATAGCACGTGGGCCAGAAGTTCTGCCAGACGCAGCACGCTGCGCAGGATGCGCACTTCGTCGGGGGGGGGAGTGTGGGGATCGCAGGGGCGCAACGCCGCCACGATACTCTCTGGCAGGCCCCATTGGTCCAGCAGCCGAACGGTAAGCTGCCGATGGTCGTAGCCCAGCGCGCGCTGCTCCAGGCCCACCAGGTCGCTTTCAGCCTCCCATGCGCGCCGAGCGAATGCCACATAGGGAGGCCCCAGGCATTGCACCAGGGCCAGGAAGCCCAGATCGGCCAGCAGGCCCACGATCAGGGCCTCGTCGCCCCCGCGCCGCCAGATGCGTTCCATCAGTTCGCGGGCAGCCAGGGCACGGGTGAGCGTGAGCTTCCAGTAGCGGGCCAGCACGTCGCGGGCCACGCCGGCAAACATGGCGTCTGGCAGGCTGAAGCCCAACACCAGCAGCTTGAGGGGCTTGACGCCCAGCAAGGCCACCGCCTGGTGCAGATCGGCTACCTTGCGGCTTAGCCCGAAGAGAGAGCTGTTGACGACGCGTAGCACCTTGGAGGTCAGCGCCGGATCCTGCTCGAGGCAGGCACGCAGTTCAGCGGCGGCAACGTCCGCGCGGTTGGTCAGTTCCAGCAGTTTGAGGGCGACCGCGGGCAGCGTGAAGAGTTGCTGCGCCTCGCGGGCAACCTCGTCGAGTGTAGGGAGTCGGCGGACCATGGACGGCAGCTTGGGGCATACGACAAACTCCTGCCATCTCAAGACTAGCATATAGGACGTGCAGACGCGGGAGCTCACGGGCCGGGGCGAGGCTGTTGGACCACGCCTCAGGTACCCGGCCCGGCGTGGGCCAGCAATGCGGCCTGTGCGGGGAACATGGAGTCGTCATCTGCATGGCCGACTGCAACGCCGCGTCCTGGCAGCGTACCCCACCCGAGGCGGAGGGCAGGGCCAAGCCACCTGCGAGAGGTTCGGGCCAAGGCCTGGGCTGGCCGTCGGCGATCGACGTGCCGAGGGTTTCCCGTGCGGGCTGGCTTGGCCTTTAACGAAGGGCTTGCCTCGGCAAGCTGCGCAGGCGGCTGGCACATCTTTCCCCGCGTACAAGGCCTGGTTTTTTGCTGCCCCGCCAGCAACCTCTTTTTCAGCGTAGGCAACCGGGGCTGGGCGTTGCTTCCCTTTACGAGGGAGGCAGGGGGAGTGAGTCGCGCCCGTTGCATAAGAGAGCGTGCCTTGCCTCACACGCCGGCAGGCATGGGTTTGCTCTTGCCGGGTCGAACCTGGCAGGCAGCGGCCCACAGGGTGCTGCCAATCACGTGCTGGCGCGGGGAGGCGGCCCCCTGCCCCCGAGTTGTAGAGGTA
>JAIMBC010000282.1 GCA_023511675.1 Pirellulales bacterium | reverse complement strand
CATCGTCCTCCACAACCACCTCCAGTCCTTCCAGACGCCCCTGCTTCAGGCGGCGTTGGCTGAGCACCCGGCCTTGCCTGCTGGCCTGTCGCGCCGCCGCTGTCAGCCGCTGACGGGCCGACTGGCCGGCCGCGCCAGGCACATCCACATAGCTCGTTAAGAACTCCGTATCCCCCCCCACAACCGTCCCCCAGTTGGCCAGCCCCTCCGAGCTGGGTACATACTCCAGCTTTCCCGGCAGCCACACCGCATAGCCCCCTCCAGGTGGGGCCCATCGCCGCCAGTTCACCTGTTCCGACGCACGCCGCGCACATCCGGGCACCGCTAGGCAGGCCAGCAGGCACCAGGCTGCCTTGAACCAACCGCCAGGGTACACGGCCCTCACTCCACATACTCCGCTTCGACGCGGCGGGGGATGATGCCCGCCTCGTGGCCCCGCCGCAACAGTTCGCTGACCGCGTGCCGCCCACGTGGCCCAAAGTCCCGCGTCCACTCGTTCACATACATGCCCACAAAGCGGTCCGCCTGCTGCCGGCTCAAATCCCTCCCATATTGCAAGGCATAGGCCAGCGCTTCCTCTCGATGTTCCAGGGCATAGTCGATGCTCTGCCGCATCAGGCGGTTGATGCGACGGGCCAACGCTGGCCCCAGATCCTTGCGGATGGCATTCACGCCCAGCGGCAACGGCAAGCCGGTGGAATCCAGCCACCAGGCGCCCAGGTCCACGAGTGAGGCCAGCCCGGCCTCGCCGTAGGTGAGCTGCCCTTCGTGAATGATCAAGCCTGCATCCACCGGCGTGCCCTGATAGTGCCCGGCGGCCACCGCCCCGAGAATCTGTTCGAACGGCACGACCACGTGCGGTCCTTCGCCCCGGTACAGCCGCAGGGCCAGCCAGGCTGTGGTGAGCGTTCCGGGCACCGCCACGACCGCGCTGCGCAGTTCCTGAGCATCCAGCGGTCGGCGGGCAACCACCAGCGGCCCATAGCCGTCTCCCATGCTCACGCCGCAGGTACACAGGGCATATCGCTCAGCCACGTAGGCATAGGCGTGCAGGCTCAAGGCCGTCAGTTCCAGTTCTCCAGCGCCGGCGCGGCGGTTCAACGTCTCGATGTCTACCAGTTCGTGCTGGAATTGCAGGCCGGGCGTCTCGATCTTGCCCTGGGCCAGCGCATAGAACATGAAGGCGTCGTCGGGATCGGGACTGTGACCGACGCGAATGACTTGCAAGGGGTGCGACACGGGCAGCTTCCGGTGAGTCTGCGCCATCACGGCTGCCGGTCAGAAAGGGCAGGGACGCGAGTGGCAAGAAGCCGCATCATACGAAGGGACGACGCCGCTTGCCAGGGCCGGCCCCCGGCCAGCGCACAGCAGGCTTGCTGCCGGCGAGCGGCTTGCGCTGCTGGCCCCAGCGATGCCGCCGGCTGATCTTCCACGCGGCGGGGCAGGCCGGGGCCCCAACCCAGGCGGGCGTGGGCTGCCGCGGCCGTTGCGGCCGCGGGCGAGTGAGGCCCCGGGTGCCGCGGATAGCGAGCGGGTTGCCTCTGTGGCGGATAGTTGGCATCATCTAATTCGTCGCAGTGCCGGCCTGCCTGCTCTGCGGCGGCAAGACTTGTGCTTTCGCCCCGCGGGACCACGCACATGCCTCACACCGAAGCCTCGCCGGCAGATTCCGCCGACCGTCAACCAGGTAGTGCCCAAATGCCGGCCTGGAGCAGGGCAGAACTGCCCGAGCCTCCCACCTTTACCTGGCGCAACTGGCTGGCACTGATCGGCCCCGGCCTCATGATGGGGGGGGCCGCCGTGGGCGGCGGCGAGTGGCTTACGGGGCCGCTGGTCACCGCCCGCTACGGTGCGGGCCTGTTCTGGTTGGCCACCCTCAGCATCCTGGCACAGGTGCTCTACAATGTGGAGATCAGCCGCTACACGCTGTACTGCGGCGAGCCGATCTTCACCGGCAAGTGCCGCACGCCGCCCGGTCCCTGGATCTGGCTGCCGCTCTATCTGCTGCTCGACCTGGGCGCCTTCTTCCCGTATCTGGCCGCCAGTGCCGCCACACCGCTGGCCGCCGTGCTGCTGGGACATCTGCCCCAGACCCAGTCGCCCGAGGTGTTGTTCACGCTGCTGGGCGTGCCCGTGACCCAGGCCGTGCTGCTGCGAGCGCTGGGGTATGTGATCTTTCTGGGGGCCATGGTGCCGCTGATTTTCGGCGGCAAGGTGTATTCATCTCTCAAGGCCGTGATGACCTTTAAGGTGGTGACGGTGTTGTTTCTGCTGGGCATCATCGCCGTGTGCTATACCCGCGCCGGCACGTGGTGGGAGATCACCGCGGGCTTCTTCAAGTTTGGGAATGTACCGGTGCAGGTCGTCGACGATCCTGGTGGGGATGCAGCCGGGGCAGTGGAACAAGAGATTGCCGCAGGAGGAGCGGGCGGCGCGTCGTCTGTCGGTGGCCGGGGTGCCGCTGGCAATGGACCGGGCCCGGCTGGCCATGCGGCGCAGCCGGCCTTGAAGCCAGGCCGGCTGAAGAACATTTTTGTTGCCCTGTTCGAGGGGCGCCGCCTACAGTTCGATCTTTCTCAACTGGGCATCATCGGGGCGATGGTGGCCATTTCGGGTCTGGGCGGCCTGAGCAACACGCCGGTGAGCAACTATACCCGCGATCAGGGCTGGGGCATGGGCCGGCACGTGGGGGCAATTCCCAGCGTGGTGGGGGGACACAAGATCACGCTATCGCACGTGGGCTGCGTGTTTCGGGTAACGGCAGAGACGGCCGAACGGTTCCGGCGCTGGTATCGGCATGTGCTGCGAGACCAGCTTGTGCTGTTCATGCCAGCGTGTTTCATCGGGCTGGCCTTGCCGAGCATCCTGTCCATCGAGTTTCTGCCGCGGGGAACGCATGCTGAGAGCTGGACCGCGGCCGGCATGACCGCCGACGGCGTGGCAGCTCGCGTGGCGGAGGTTTCCGGCCCGGCCTTGGGCAGGGCCTTTTGGGTGCTGGTGCTGTTTTGCGGGTTCTTGACCCTGGCGCCCACCACGTGCAGTTCGGCAGACGGCACCATCCGCCGCTGGGTCGACGTGCTCTGGACGTGCCTTCCCCCCTTGCGAAAGCTTGATCCGAAACACATTGGGCGGGTGTACTTCACTTGCCTGTGCGCCTACATTTGCCTGGGGCTGGTGATGTTGACCTTTGTGCACCCGGGCGAACTGCTCAAGCACGCCACCACGGTGTTCAACTACGCGCTGGGTTTCAGCTTCATCCACGTGGTATACGTGAACACACTGTTGCTGCCGCGTGCGGTGCGGCCGAGTCTGGTGACGCGCGGGGCGATGCTGCTGGGCGCGCTGTTTTTCCTGGCGGTAGCGGCCATTCAGACCTACGTGGCCATCTGGGAGCGAACGGCGGCGGCCTAGCCAGGCGCGAGGGACCTATGGCCCGCGCGCCTGCTTCGCCTTCCTCTCTATGCCGCGCCGGCGTAACGTCCTGCCTTGACGATGCCGCCCTGCATCACGGCCAGCAGCCGGCTGCGGTCTTCCAGCACGCTGATGTCGCGCAGCACGTCGCCGTCAACCACCAGCACGTCGGCCAGCTTGCCCGCCTCGAGCGTCCCCAGCTCATGATCGCGGCCCATGATCTCTGCCCCCGTGCGCGTGGCACAGGTGATGGTCTCCAAGGGCGTGAAGCCCACGTAGCGGACGAAGAACGTCAGCTCCTTGGCGTAGGTACCGTGGGGATTCCAGGCAAAACCGTAGTCGCCTCCCATGCCCAGCCGTCCGCCGGCCTTGAGGATGCGGCGAGCACTCTCTGCCCCCCCCTCGAGGGTCTCCTTGTGGCCGTCCACCACGCGTTGCGACATGCCATACTCTGGACCGTGCACGATGCTGGCGTATTCGAACTGCAAGCCCGGCACCACGGGTGTGTTGCGCTCTAGCAGCAGCTCGAGCGCCTCGTCGTCCATGAAGGTACCGTGTTCGATGGTGTCGTAGCCGGCTCGCAGGGCATTCTTGATACCCTGGGTAGCGCGGCAATGGCCGGTGACCTTGAGGCGGTGGTTGTGTGCCTCGGCCACCACGGCGTGCATCTCCTCGAAGGTCATGCAGAGGGTGTGGTGGTCGTTCGTGTCCGGTGCGGCCGCGTCTCCGGTGGGATAGGTCTTGATCCACTCCACGCCGTCCTTCACCAGCTTGCGTACGGCGCCGATGCCCTCTGCCGGCCCGTTGATCAGCAGCACCAATCCCTCCATGCCGATCTTGCGGAAATCGGGGTTCCAATCCATCAGCCCGCCCACACCGCAGATCTCTCTGCCGCTGGCCGCCAGCCGCGGTCCCGGCACCAGATCGTTCTCGATGGCACGCTTCAGCCAGACGTCGATGTTGAACAGGCTGCCCCCGCTGCGGGCCGAGGTGTATCCGCATTCCAGGGCCAGCTTGGCATTCACGCTGGCCAGCAGCGTCACGTACTCGACGGGGTACTTGATGTCCAGGTCTTCCAGTGCCGCCACGTTGAAGTAGGTGGGGTGGAAGTGTGCTTCGACCAGACCCGGCATGATCGTGCCGCCGCGTGCATCGAGCAGGCGGGCTTCAGGCGGCACGGGCGGCGCGCCGGCATGAGGACCAGCATAGGCGATGTAACCGTTGTCGATGATTACCAGTGCATCGGGCACCGGCGGGCCGCCATTGCCGTCCACGAGCTGGCCGTTCTTGATCACGGTTGTGCCTTGAGCTGTTTGCATACAGCGACCTCCACGGAGCCGTTTGCACGCGGTGCAGGGGAGCATCGGCCGCACCCCTTTGCGGCAATGTTGCTGACCGCAGTCTAGGGACGGCTCGGCACGTTCGCCAGAAGCCGTGTGGGACCATCAGGCAGCATACCGCCGGAACGGAGGCTTGGCCAGCAGCCTGGACAGGGCGATGCTGGGGGGCTTGGCAGGTACGGGAGCCGCGGGCAGGTTCGGCAACCATGAGTCCTGCGGGCCGGCTCGGCGTGTGGGGGTGCTTACCTGGCGGTGTATGAAGCGGCCGCTGTAGGCGCATGCGTGCTGCCGGCAGGGCAAGGAGGCGTGCCCTGTGATAGCCGGCGGCGGTGCGCAGCGCCAGCGCGGTCCTCGCAGGCCGCGATGGGGCGGTGTCTCGCTGGCTCGGCGGCGCTCAAACGGCTGAGAGAAGGGCTGCCATGCGCCGCTGATGGCGAGCGCGGCTGCTCGGCACGTTATTCCACGGTGACGCTCTTGGCGAGGTTGCGGGGCTTGTCCACGTCGCAGCCGCGCAGCACGGCAATGTGGTAAGCCAGAAGTTGCAGGGGCACGACGCTGACGATCGGCTGGAGGTAATCCTCCACCGAGGGGATGACGATCACATCATCGGCCAGGTCGGCGGCGCGGTTGCCCTGTTCGCACGTCACGGCGATCACCGGGCCGCCGCGTGCCTTGATCTCCTCCATGTTGGCCAGGACCTTATCGAACACCTGGCCCTGGGGCACCAGGAACACGCTGGGGGTCTGCTCATCGACCAGGGCAATGGGGCCGTGCTTCATCTCCGCGGCCGGATAACCCTGCGCGTGCACGTAGCTGATCTCTTTGAGCTTGAGGGCCCCTTCTAGCGCGGTGGGAAAATTGTACTGCCGTCCCAGGTAGAGGAAGTTCGCACAGTGTTGGTACTTGGCCGCAATCTGCCGTACCTGGACGTCGGTTTCCAGCGCACGCCGCACTTGATCGGGCAAGCCCAGCAGGTGTTCGATGATCCGCATCCCCTGCGCATGGCTCAGATGCCGCAGCCGGCCGAAGTACAGTCCCAGCATGACCAATGCCAGGCACTGGCTGGTAAAGGCCTTGGTCGAGGCCACGCCGATCTCCGGCCCGGCGTGCATGTAGATGCCTCCATCTGCCTCCTGGGCGATCGATGAGCCGACCACATTGCAGATGGCGAGCGTGGGGTGCCCCTGGCGCTTCATCTCCCGCAACGCCGCGAGGGTGTCCGCCGTCTCGCCGCTTTGCGTGATGGCAAACACCAGCGTGTTGTTGTGCAAGGGAGGGTTGCGGTACCGCAGCTCGCTGGCGTATTCCACTTCCACCGGAATCCGCGCCAGCTCCTCGATCACATACTCTCCCACCAGGGCCGCGTGCCAGCTTGTGCCGCAGCCGGTGAGCACAAATCGCTCCACACGCCGCAATTGCCGCGGCGAAAGGTTCAAACCGCCAAAATGGGCAGAGGCTTCTTCGCGACTCAGCCGGCCCCGCATCGTGTTCTGCAACGTCTCAGGCTGCTCGAAGATCTCCTTGAGCATGTAGTGGGAGTAGGGCCCCAGCTCCACGTCCTCGGCAGTGACCGTCAACTGCTGGGGACCGCGGGCCACCAGCCCCCGCTCGGGATGCAGCACGTGCAGCGAGTCGGGCGTCAGAACCGCCAGCTCGCGATCTGCCAGATAGACGATCTTGTCGGCATGGCCCGCCAGCGAGTTGGCATCGCTGGCCAAGAAATGTTCCCCCCGGGCCACCCCCACAACCAGTGGACTGCCCAGCCGCGCAGCCATCAGCACCTGGGGATACTCGCGGAACAGAATGGCCAGCCCGTACGTTCCATGCAGGCGCGCCAGGGCACCCCGGACCGCAGCCGCCAGCGGCCGCAGCTCGACCGGCAGGTTCTCCAACGCAGCATCTGCCGCCCAGCCAGAGGCGACGCCCTCCGCCGCCTGCTCGAGCTGCGCGGCAATCGCGTGTGCAATGGCCTCACTATCCGTGGCAGAGACAAAGCGGTATCCCTGCATCTCCAGGCGTTCGCGTACGTGGCGGTAGTTGTCGATCACGCCATTGTGCACGATGGCCACCTGCTGATTGCCGCCTAAGTGCGGATGCGCATTCTGATCCGTCGCCGGACCATGCGTGGCCCAGCGCGTATGCCCAATCCCCGTGCGGCCGGGGGCGGGAGTCTGCCGCAGTCGCGCCGCCAGCGCGTCGATGCGGCCAGCGCACTTGACAATCGTCAGCCGGCCCGCGTCATCCAGCGTCGCCAGCCCCGCACTGTCGTAGCCGCGATACTCCAGCCGCCGCAGCCCCTTCAACAAAAAGTCGGCCGCCGGCCGGTACCCCACGTATCCCACAATGCCGCACATGACTGAGCCTCGCTTTTTTGCCCACGCGCCAGGCCAGTAGACAACCTACCCCTGCCTGATTCTCAGGGCTGCCGCAGCATGGCACGCCCGAGTTGTTGTCTCCCCGGCCCGACGCGCTCCGCCAGAGCGACAGGCCCACAGGGTGCGGCACTATACCAAGCCTGCCCCCTCTACCAAAGAGCGCTCAGGCGGCCCGGCGGGCTCACGGGCTCAGAAAACCTCGCGCAGTGGCCGCTCCACCCAGTGGGGCTGGCGTGCCCTCTCCGCCTCGAGATGCTCCAGAGAGTCGGCCAGGGCTGCCTCGAGCCGGTGCTGCGCCAGCAGGCGGGCAATGTAGGGATCTGCCCAGGGCAGCACGTCGCGGACTACCGGCCGTGCGGATTCCGCAGAATCGCTTACCTCCACCACCGTCACCCGGTTGATTCGCTTGGTCATCTTCCCCCCTTTGGCATGGGCCGCCATCTCACGTTGAAACGCCGCCGCTGTCGCACCACGGCACGCATCACGTTAGAGCAAGTTGCGCGCCGAAAGGTTCGCGGCAGGCAGCCATTGCTCCTCTCTTT
>JAIMBC010000281.1 GCA_023511675.1 Pirellulales bacterium | reverse complement strand
ACAGATACCTGCCGTACACGCTGAGGTGCAAGAACACGGCGGCCGTCGCGGCCAGCACGGAGAAAATCACCAGAGACATGGGCAGGCCGAGAACATCTTTGCTTTCGTAGAGCCAGTACTTGAGCGTGGGAAAGCTGGCGCCGAGTCCTTTCACCTGGTCGCCTGAGAGCCAGCGGGCCGCCCCACGATAGATGAACAGGCCGCAGAGGGTGACGACAAATGCCTGGACCCTGAGCTGGGTCACCAGCAGGCCATTTGCCAGGCCGATGCACGCTCCCAGCGCCAGTACGGCCCCGATGGCAGCCAGCGGCGGCCAGCCGTAATCGACCAACAGCATGGCCATCACGGTAGCGCACAAGCCGATCACCGAGCCTACAGATAGATCGATACCGCCGCTGATGATCAGGATGGCCGCACCCAGGCTGATGATTCCGTACAGCCCGATCCGCTTGCCGAGATTGAAGTGATTGAGGGCCGAGCGTGCGCCTGGATCGGCCAGCAGCAGCAGCACGTACAGTACGAGCAAGAACAGGGCCAGGCCCAGAAGCTTTTTCATGCGGCTTTGCCTCCCGTGGCCAGACGCATAATGGCCTCTTCAGACAATTGCTCTCTGGCCAGTTCGCCGGCAAGCCGTCCCTCGTGCATCACCAGCACGCGATCGGCCATTCCCAGGATCTCCTCGAGTTCGCTGCTGATCATCAGAATGCCCACGCCTTCCTGGGCCAGAGCATCGATCAGACCGTAGATTTCCGTCTTGGCGCCCACGTCCACGCCCCGTGTGGGCTCATCGAGAATCAGCACACGGGCCTGACGTGCCAACCATTTGGCCAGCACCACCTTTTGCTGGTTGCCGCCGCTGAGCAGGGCCGCCGCCTGCTTTAAGTGAGGCGTACGAATCCGCAGGCGTTCCACCATCTGCTGGGCCAGCGCGCGCTCGCGATTGGCCCGCACCAGCCCGGCACGCTGCAATAAATGCAGCGAGGGCAGAGAAATGTTCCGCTGCACGCTGGCCGCGAGCACGAGGCCCAGTTGCCGACGATCCTCAGGCACCAGAAACAGGCCGGCCGCAATGGCGGCCTGCGGAGAGCCGGACCGCAAGCGCCTGCCCTGGACCCGTACTTCTCCCGCCAACAGCGGCCTGATGCCAAACAGCGCCTGGGCCAGACGAGTGCGCCCGGCACCCATCAGGCCAGCCATGGCGACCACCTCGCCGGCAGCGATACCGAAGCTGATCGGTTCCGGCTGTCGCGGAGATACCACGGCTCCACAAACTTCCAAGAGTGCCGGCGCCCCGCGGGGCGCAACGAGCGTGCGGGGGAAGAACTGCTTGAGGTCGCGCCCGACCATCCGCCGCACCAGCGCCTCGTGGGTTATTTCGCCCCGTGCCAGTTCGCCGGCGTTCCGCCCGTCTCGCAACACGGTAACGCGGTCGGCAATGGCTTCCACCTCGGCCAAGCGGTGCGAGATGTACACCACGCTGACGCCCCGGCTCTTCAAGTCGCCAATCACGGCGAAGAGGCGTTGGGTTTCTCTCTGCGTGAGGCTGCTGGTCGGCTCGTCCATGATCAGCAAGCGGCTCTGCATGCTGAGCGCGCGGGCAATCTCCACAAGCTGCTGCTGCCCGATCGACAGGCCGCCCACCCGGCGATAGGGAGAAAGCGAAACGCCCAGGCTGTCCAACACGCGGCCGGCCGCGGCGTAGATGGAGCGGTCGATCAGCCGTAACGGCCCTGCGCGGCAGGGTTCGCGGCCCAGGAAGATGTTGGCGGCCACATCCAGGCTATCGGCGAGGTTCAACTCCTGGTGGATGAGCGCGATGCCCAACCGCTGTGCATGTGGCACGCCCGTGAGGTGGATGGGCTGTCCCTCGATGCGCAACGTGCCGGCATCGGGTTGCAGCGCGCCGCCCAAAATCTTCATGAGGGTACTCTTGCCCGCGCCGTTTTCGCCAACGACGCAGAGCACCTCTCCCGGAGCCACGCACAGCGAAACGTCGTCCAGTGCCCGTACTCCGGGGAACGACTTGCAGATGCCCACTGCCTCCAGCCAGGCACCCGATGGAGAGGCAGCCGCGTTCACGGAGCGCCCGGCTGCTTCAGCTTGCGCAGCTCTTCATGGAAGGCCTCGACGTTGTCCCTCTTGATCACCCGGTGGGGCACGTAGAGGATTCCGTCAGGCGGCAGCACGGATCGGTCGCCCCTAGCAATGGCGGCCAGCATCCGCACTGCCTCGTAGCCGAACTGGAAGGGCTGCTGAACAATCGTCCCGTAGATGTGTCCGTCCTTGATGCCCTGCAAGGTCTCTTCGTTTTCGTCGAACCCTACCAAGCGCACCTTGCCCTGGAGGTTAGCGCCTTTTACCGCGGCCAACATGGCGGGCGGATTGTAGGCCCACAGCCCCACCAGGCAGAGATGGGTAGGATCGTAGCCGTGTTTGACCAGCGCGTCTTCTGCATTGGCCTGGCACTTCTCTTGCTTGGCGTCGTCGGTCATCGTATCGAGCAGTTCGTACTTGCCGAGTTGCGGGCCGGTGGCACCTTTGGTACCGGCCAGTTCATCCAGCACGCCTTGGCGGCGTTCGACAGCGTTCTGCACGTCCAGCTTGCCGACGAAGATGATCACGCGCCCGCCCTCGGGCATGACTTCCTTGACAAGCTGGCCGGCGGCGCGGCCGGCTTCGTAGTTGTTGGTACCGATGTAGGCCAGGCGTTTGCTGCCGGGGGGCAGGTCGCTGTCCTGCGTGATCAGGGGCACCTGATCAGCGACCTGATTGAGGAAGGAGGCCTGGTTGGCCGCGTCGTTGGGGCTGATGGCGATCCCCTGCACCCCCTTGGCCAGCAGATCTTCGATGATCTGCCGCTGCTCGGCGGCGGTGCCGCGGGGGGGCATGTGGAATTCCACCTTGACGTCGAACTCGCGTGCGGCCTTTTCGGTGCCGCGGCGTGCGATGGTCCAGAACTCGTAGGGGTTGTTGCTGATGAAGGCTACGGTCACTGGCCCGCCTTTGGCGCTGCCGCCGCCGGTACCTCCGCCAACGTTCGGGGACCGCTCGCTGGAACAGCCGCAGGCAGCGAGCAAGAACACGGCCCAGGCCGTGCCGGTGCGATGCCAGTTCATGCCACATGCTCTCCCTTGGAATACTCGCTGGAAATGGTCATGCGGTACGGGCTGGCCGCCAGCACCGCCAGTAAGGCATGATAGCCCAGAAAAGGACCGAATTGAACTCGCAGCCGGGGCGCGGTGCCCGCCCATAGGAAGGTGTGGTTGGCCATAAGGGTGTGTTTGCAGGCCCTCGAACGACAGGCCACGGCTTCCCAGCCGTTGTCCCCGTCCAGCCGCGCCCAGATTGGCTGTGCCGCGCCAGGGGGGGGTGGCTCTGAACACTACAGAGCCAAGCCGCTAGAACCTGGGGAAATGGCAGGGGCGTTGTGGCGGCGCGTCGTCGGGGCAACACGCCTTTTCATTGTGTTCTCCAGCTTACCTGGCGCTGTAGTATTAAGCGCGCGGCTGGGTACACACCTTGCCACTCGGACGCCGGCGCCGTGCCGCTGCCAGCTACGGGGGCGTACTGCCTTTAGGGAGCCAATCAGTCGATCCGCTGGATCAGTCTTCTCCCAGAGACTGCTTCCGCCTGAGGATGTGGTGGTAATGCTGGGCGAAGCGGTGGGCTTCGTCCCGCACATACTGCAAGAGCCGCAAGGCATACGAGTGGCGGCTGAGCTTGAGCGGGGCATCTCGTCCCGGAAGATAGATCTCTTCCTCCCGCTTGGCCAGCGCGACCAGGGCCGGCGGTTGCGCGCCCAACTCGGCAAAGGCGTCGAGCGCGGCCTGCAACTGGCCTTTTCCGCCGTCGACAAGCAGCAGGTCGGGGAAGGGCTCCCCTTCGGCTGTCTGGCGGCGGAACCGCCGCCACACTACCTCCCGCATGCTGGCAAAGTCGTCTCCGCCCGCCGCGGTGCGGATGCGGTAACGCTTATAGCCCGGCTTGAAGGGAAGCCCATCAATGAACTGCACTAGGCTCGCCACGGCCTGCGTGCCCGCCAGATGCGCCACGTCGATCCCCTCAATCGTGCGCGGAGGCTGCGCCAGCTTGAGGACCTTCTTCAGGCCCGTCAGACCGCGCTGGGGATCGATGTAAAACACTTCCGGCTGCACGTGCGTGTCGAGTTCGCCGCGCTGGTCGAGCGTTTCCAGCATGCGGATCTCGTCCCGCAGCCGGGCTGCCCGTTCAAAGCGCAGCTCCTTCGCCGCGGCAGTCATCTCGGCACGCATTTCCTCCAGCAAGGCTTGCTTTTTGCCCTCCAAGAACAGTCGCAGCCGCGCGATGTCCCGCCGGTAGTCCTCCTTCGAGATGCGCAGGTTGCATGGCGCCGTGCACTGCCCGATGCTGGCCAGCAGGCAGGGCCGGAACCACCGCCAACGCTCGTCCCCCTCCCGAATATCCAGCGTGCAGGTGCGAAACTTGAAGATTTTCTGCAGCACCTGAATGGCGCCGCGCAGCCCGCTGGCGCTGGCGAAGGGGCCGTACAGCTTCGTCCCGCGCTGGTTCGGCTCGCGCGTGAATGCCACGCGGGGGAAGTCCTCCCGCGTGTGAATCTCAAGATAGGGAAACGACTTGTCGTCCTTGAGTTCGCGATTGTACTTAGGCTGCACGTCCTTGATCAGCCGCGCCTCCATCAGCAGCGCGTCCACCTCGCTGTCTGCTGGAAGGTAGTCGATGTCTCGAATCTCCCAGCAGAGATCGGCCGTACGGCGGTCTTCCAGCGCGGCGCGCGTGAAATAACTGCCGGCACGGCTGCGCAAGTCCTTGGCCTTGCCCACGTAAATCACTCTGCCTGCCGCATCTTTCATGAGATACACGCCCGGTGCATGAGGAAACTCGCGAACCTTGGCAGCGGCACGCCGCATACCCGCTGGCAGGTCGAGCGACTCGCCGCGTTCCGGGCGCGAGACAACGTCTGCGGCGGGGGAGGAAGGAGCCTGCGGATGCGGCTCTGCCTGCTGCTGGCCTGCGGCCGCGGGCTGCGGCGTCTCTTCCTCGGCAACTGGCGCAGAAGAATGCTGCGGTTCTTCGTGGGAGTCGGGCTGAGATCGCCTGTGCATGCTCACGTCAGGGGGTGCGCTCCTGCGGCTCGGGACGGCGGATGCAGTACAGAGCCTGAAACGTTCGCAAGAAGATTTCCCCATCCGAGAAGGCCGGCGTGGAGTTGCTGGGCTCCTCGAGCCGGTTTTCGGCCAGGATCTCGAGCCGTTCAGGGCTCGCCGCCATCACATACGTGGTGCCGGCCTGATCGGTCACATAGAGCCGGTCCTCGGCGGCCACCAGCGAGCCCCAGATCGATTCTGAGAGGCGCGCCTGCCACCGCAGCTCCCCGCTGTGCACGTGCGTGCACTGCATCACGCCGTTGGCGTTGGCCAGGTACAGGTACTCTCCCAAGATCACGCCGGAACCGATGCGCTGCGGGTTCTGCTGCGTGGCATGCCACAGGCGATGCGTGGCGGTAACATTCCCGCTGCCGCCCAGCCGCAGGGCCAAGGCCGGACCATGATAGCCGCTCATCGCCACGCACACGTCGCTGCCCAACACGGGGGAGGTGTAAACCAGGTCTCCCAACCCCTCGCACGTCCAGAGGGTTTCTCCGCTCTCCAGATCGTAGGCCTTCACCTCGTGCGGCAGGCTCACGATCACTTGCTCCCGCCCATCCAGCGCCATCACCTGCGGCGTGCTCCAGGAACCGATCCACTTGCCACGGTCGCTGCCCGGTGCCGGTTCGCCATCATCCCCCGGCTCATCCGCCTGCCAGAGCGTCCGACCGTCCGCCAGGGCCAACGCCGTCACAAACGAGCGGCTCCCCGGCCCGCAGTTCAACAACACCCGGTCCTTATAAATCACCGGAGACGACGCATGGCCCCAAATGTGCCGAAAGGACCCCAGATCGCGAGACCAGAGGACGTTCCCCGTCAGGTCGTAGCAGTGGACCCCAGCCGAACCATGCCACACCACCACCACCTCCCCATTCGTGGCGGGAGACGACGCACAGGGCGGATTCGTAGCGTGGGTAGGTTCTTCGCCGTCGAACGCAACCAGTTGGCTCCACAATAGACTGCCGTCCCCCCGATCGTAGCAGTACAGGCCGCGCTGCCGGCCCTGTTCCGTGGCGCAAGTGATCAGCACCCTGTCTCGTGTGACGACGGGACTGGAGTTGCCGGCAGCGGGCAGCTCCGTACGCCAGCGCACGTTCTCCGTGCGGCTCCACTGCACGGGCAAGCCGGTTTCTTGGGAGACGCCCGTGCCGTCTGGCCCGCGGAAGCGAGGCCAGTCTCCGCCCCAGGCATGCGCCCCTGGCAGTAGAGCAAGCAGCGTGAGCAGCAGGCAGGTTGTCCAACGCATGTGGCAGGCTCCCAAGAGGTGATCGCGGCGGCGGATCCGACCTTGCCTGAGCTGAGACGCACACCAAGCCTCAGCCCACCTGGCAACGCGGTATGGCACGGGCGCCGGTGTCGGACTGACGGGGCGACTTACTAGGGCTCCCTTCCAGCAGCCACACCACCCAGTGCCCATGCCTGGTACTACACCAGTTTACCGTTCCTCGGCCGTCCGTGGGGAGGCCGCAGCGTTCGCACCCGCTGCGACGGCCTGGCTTCACCTCGCCGTGGTGAACCAGACGAAGCTGCGCAGCCGGTTCATGAGCGGACCGTTGTACAAGTAGTGCTCCCAGCCATGTGCCCGCCCTACATAGGGTTGGACGCTCCACTGCACCAACCGGTCCCGATGCTCCCCCAAGAGCCACGTCGGCGCGCCACAGTACCCGAGGGCCCCCGTGCGCCCATCATCCGAAATGCGGGGATAGTACCGCAAGACGCGGTCCTGACCGTTTACCAGCAGCAGCATCTGCTCGCACACCGCAAGTGCCTGGCCATGCCGCCGGCCAGGAACGATCCAATCGCGGTCCACGGCCGCCGCCAGCAGGATGGTACGCAGCGGCCGCGGCGGTGGGGCGCTTTCCAGGCGCTGGCCTTTCAAGCTGCCGCCGCCCAGCAGATGGGCCCCCGCTGTGATCACCCGCGCACCAAAGCTAAAACCCACCAGGCTCACTGGCACCCCGGGCGACAGCTCGCTGACAAATCGCGCGAGCTGATAGCCTTCGCTCTCCGCAAAGGCTGCCTTGATCCGCGCATCGCGGGCGATGGAGCCGCGAACTCGGTCGCTGGGCCAGGACCAGACAATGAACCGCACCTGTTGTCCCTGGCGCAGCAAGCCCAGTTGCCGATAGGCGGCCATCCCCACGAGCCGGGCCTCGGCGGCGCTTGTGTCGTTGCCGTGGACATAGATGACCGTGACCACATCGGGATCGTCGGAGGCAACGAGCGCCGCCAGGCTGGAAGGCTGCCAGCCCGTGGAGCAGCCATACCACTCCACGCGCGGGGAGTACTGGCAGCCGTGCCGCTCTCGCGTACTGACTAGCCAGAAATGCGGGCCGTGAGGGACGTGGCCGAGGTCGGGGCCGTGGTCGGTGTGTCGAGGAGTCTGGGGGGGGTGGCTGGCGGGAGGGGGCACACTCGACACAGCAGCACCCCGCAGCGGCAGCTCCGCGGGAACTGTCACTTAAACACATCACCGAGCCCACCAGACACTCAGCGATCACGAAAGCCGTCATAAGCATGAAAAAAAAAAGGGGGGGGGG
>JAIMBC010000280.1 GCA_023511675.1 Pirellulales bacterium | reverse complement strand
GGCGCAACTCCTCGTAGCGCATGCCCGCAGGAAGCTGCGAAAGCAGCCCCCGCAACTTCTGCGGCGTCGTCGGGCCCACGATTGCCGCGAGCCGCTCTAGCTCCTGCGGGGAGAAATACCAAGCCGGATCGACGCGACGGTTCTCCTGAATGGCACGCAGCCCGTGGTCCACGGCCTCCTCCCGCGAGATGCCGCGGATGGCCTGACACTCGGCAAGCGTAAATCCCGCAGCCAGCAACCGCCAGGTCCAGTAGTGCGTCGGCATCTGTGCCGGTAGGCCAGCCCCTGGCGGCGCGGCCGCCGGCGGCCGCCGCGGCTCGGGAGCGGGCGCCCCAGCTCCGGCTGCACCGGCCGCACCGGCTGATCCCACCCCACCGAGGGATCCCGGCCTACCCGCTACAGCCAGGCTGTGCTGCGAGACCACGCCGGCCGCCGGACCCGTCGCCGCCGCACGGGCCCCCGCATCCGCCGCGGCCGTCCCACCGTCAGCGGCCGGCGCCTGCCCCTTGACCGGCTGCGCCCCTGCGCTGCCTCCGCTGCGCCTCGGCCCTTGCTGCGCCAGGCGGCGGCGCAATGGCTCTCCCAAAGGCAGCGGCCACGGTAGCTGGGCCACGCCCCGCATCACATCGCGGCCCAGATCCGTCAGCCCGATTACCGGCCTGAACTTCTCGTGCCCCGTTTGCTCCAGGCAGCGGACGGCCAACAGCGCGTCGAGCAGTTCGACCACCTCTTCTTGCGTATAGGCGCTGAGCAGGCCAAATGTCGACTTCTTCTGCAAACCGAAGCGCTGCACCTTGGCCGAGTTCGAACCGCACAACATTTGGGCCACCAGCACCTTGCCGAAGCGCCCGCTCGCCCGGGCCACCCCAGCCAGCGCCATCTGGGCCAGCTCTTGCAGCACCCGCCGATCCGGCAAGCTCGCCTCCCCGCCTCCGCTCGCTACGCCGCCCCGCCCCCACTGCCGTGACAGACCGTATTGCTGGCAGTTGTCGCAACGCCCGCAAGGCACAGTATCCCGCTCCCCAAAATACTCGAGGATCATCCGCTCGCGGCAGCCCCGCTCTGTCGCATAGCTGCGGACCTTGCTCAGCTTGCGGTACTCGCACTCCTTGCGTTCGCGCAGCCGCTCGAAATCGAGTCCGAGTTCATGGAACGGGCGGCGCTGGGCGGGCAGATGCACGGCCCGGCCGCGAAAGGGCGGCACATAGTCGAAGTCCCGCAAGCCACGCAATTCTCGCAGCGTGCGTGCCAGGGCAGAGGCATCCAATCCCGAGGCCTGGACCAGCTCGAGGGGGTGGACGAAGACATCCTCGTAGCGTCGGTTGCCGATCAATTCTTCGATAGCCTGCAACAACCGCCGCTGCGTGCGGGCCTGCTTGGGAAGGAAATCCACCAGCGTGGGCAGGTCGCTGTCGATGCGCACGCGGGCCAGGTTTTCTTGCGACTCGAGGCGCTCCAGCGCGCCTGCTGCTTCGAGCAGCTCCTCGCTGGTGCCGACGGCTTCGGCTCCTACAGGCAGCTTGAGCAGGTCTCGGATCTCTTGTTGCGAAAGCTCGATGGGATCCTCTTCCCTGCTACAGAGGAATTGGTAGACGCGTTCCACGATCTCCGGAGTGGGGTAAGCGCTTTCGATGAAGTACTCCTGGATGCGCGTATCGGCTGCGGAGTAGAGCAGGGTGCAGCGGGCAGGCTGGCCGTCGCGTCCGGCCCGGCCCGCCTCTTGATAGTAGGCTTCGAGGCTGCCGGGAAGGTTGTAGTGGACCACGGCGCGCACGTCCGGCTTATCGATGCCCATGCCAAAGGCGGTGGTTGCCACCAACACGTCCAGTCCGCCCTCCATGAAGCGCTCTTGTGCCGCGCGCCGCTCGTCGCTGGTCAGGCCGGCGTGGTAGGCACCGCACCGCAGGCGCGTGGCCTGTGCCAACTGGGCAGCCAACTCCTCGCATCGCTTGCGCGTGGCGGCATAGACGATCGTGCAGCCGCCGGCCTGTCGCACGCGCTGGGCGGCCAGTTCATCCTTCTCTTGCTGGCTGCGCGGCGCACAGACTTCGTAGCTGAGATTGGGGCGTGCAAACCCCGTCACCAGTATGAAGGGGTGGTGCAGTTGCAGTTGAGCGGCGATGTCGCGGCGCACTTCGTCAGTGGCCGTGGCAGTCAGGGCGATGGTGGTGGGGCGCCCCAGACGCTGGCGGATCTGGCCCAGCCGCAGGTAGTCGGGCCGGAAGTCATGACCCCACTGGCTGATGCAATGGGCCTCGTCCACGGCCAGCAGCCATGGCTTGGCCTGCAAGGCAGCCTGTACAAACCGCGGGCTGCGGAAGCGCTCGGGCGCCACGTACACCAGCCCGTAGCGGCCGTGAGCCAGACCGGCCAATCGCTCGCTCAGGTCGGCAGGGCCCAGCGTGCTGTTCAGGTAGGTAGCGCTGATGTTCCTGGCCACAAGCTGATCGACCTGGTCTTTCATCAGGCTGATCAGTGGCGAGACCACCAGCACCACTCCCGCACGCGCCAGCGCCGGGAGCTGGTAGCACAGACTCTTGCCGCTGCCGGTCGGCATCACACACAGCACGTCTTGCCCCGCGAGCAGGGCGAGAATTACCTCTTTCTGTCCCGGGCGGAAGTCCGACAGACCAAACCGTGCCAGCAGAGTTTCGGGTGCGGGCGCAGACGCTAGCTCCATGTCTCCTCCGCTCGTCGGGCACAGGGCCGGCGGCAGGTTGGCATATCAACCGCCGGATTATCAAGCAGGCGGGCCGGCATGTCTACCGGGCATTCGGCCGCGCTGTGCCTGGGATCATACGCCGGGGGGCCATGGCCCGCGTGACTGGGCTCTCGGCCCCCCCAAACCACTGCACGCATAGCCCCGGCGCCTTGTGCACTGCTGGCGGCCTTCGTGCCACCGAGACGCCGCTGCACGGCTAGCCCCGCAGGGGGACCTCTTCCAGCTCGTGCTGAAAATGCGCTATCGCTTGAACCGGGTTGAGATTGAAAATCGCCCGGCCGTCCGTCTCCCACACCCCTCTACGGTGGCAGAAAACAGCCGTCGCCGCGCGGGGCCGCGCCACAGCCTCGACCCCTTCCATCGGCCCGCCCTCCACCGCCTCGAAGTAGACCGTCATGCCCACAAAGGCGCGCAGGCCGCCCGAACGCCGCTCCCGCGCGTAAACCACCTCGTCCTCGAACTCGCAGCTCCGCCAGCGCAGGCCACGCGGGGCGCTCACCCGGCCGGCCACCTCGAGAAACCGCACCTCCAACCACTCACGGTGGCGATGGAAGTCTCTCCTCGCCCGCTCGAACTGGCATGCCAGCCACGCCAGTTTCATGGGGCGCCATACCGCCCACGCAGCCGCAACAGCCCCCGCACCTGCTACACCCAGTGCCATCCATCTCCACATGCCCATTCTCCAGCGGCTAGCCGGCAGCCTCCCATCACCGTGACGCACAGGACCGTCCCCCACGCCCGATTCTACGCCCTCGGCCCACGCAAGAGCAAGCAACCCGCATACGGCCTGCGGCGTTCACGAATCCTCGGCCGGAAAGTGAATGGCAAGCCAGAGTGTCGGCTCGTCCTGCGACGTCCACTCCACGCGGTGCCGTACGTGCGCCGCAAGATGAACGTAGCTGCCTGGCTCCAGCTCCAGCATCTCTTCCTCCACGCGCAGCCTGGCCCTGCCTCGCAGCACCAGCACCCACTCATCGTGCGGTTGATCATACCAGAAGCCCGGTGGAGAAGCCTGCCCGAATGAAGCGATGCGTTCGATGCGTCCCCATCTGCCCTCGAGCAGGGTGGCAAAGCACTCCTCGCATGAAGCCGCGGGAATGCCCGCAAAGATATTGCCTGTAAGCGGCATGGACCCGATACCTTGTTGGCGCGCCGCAGCGGGCACACCCCGCAGGACTTGCCGCCGCGGCGGAACTTCGTCAGAACCAGTGAAAGCATGCAATCTACCGCAAGCCATTGCCGTCTGCCCCCCCTGGGCGCGCACATGTCGATCGCCGGCGGCTACCACCGCGCGGTGGAAGCTGCACGCCGCTGCGGCTGCGACTGCGTCCAGCTCTTCACCAAGAACAACACCCAGTGGCGTGCCAAGGCCATCTCAGAAGAGGATGTCCGCCGCTTCCAAACCGCGCTGACGGAGCTGTCGATCTCCCATCCCGCGGCACATGACTGCTACCTGATCAATCTGGCCGCCCCCCAAACACGTCTCTGGCGCCGCTGCGTGGATGCCTTTATCGAAGAACTGCGACGCGCCGCCCGTCTGGGCATTCCCCACCTCATCACCCACCCCGGCGCCTACACCTCCAGCAGCGAGCAGGCAGGGCTCCGCCGCGTGGTCCAGGCACTGGACGAAGCCCACGACCAGACCCGCGGACTGCCTGTAACCACCCTGCTGGAAACCACGGCCGGTCAGGGCACTTCCCTGGGGTGGAAGTTCGAGCACCTCGCCGAAATCATCGCCGGCGTGCGCCAGCCCGAGCGCCTCGGCGTGTGCTTCGATACCTGCCACGTGTTTGCCGCCGGTTATCCCCTGGCCGATCCGCGAGACTATCGCCGCACCATGCGGCACTTCGACCGCGTCGTGGGCCTGCATCTCATCAAGGCCCTCCATCTCAACGACAGCCAACGCCCGCTGGGAAGCCGCGTCGACCGCCATGCCCACATCGGAGAAGGCCACCTCGGCCTGCAAGCCTTCAGCAACCTGCTCAACGACCGCCGCTTTCGCCACGTACCCATGTACCTCGAAACCCCCAAGGGCAAGCGAGACGGTGTTGACCTCGATGCGATCAATCTGGCTACCCTGCGTGCTCTAGCGCCGTCAGCCTGATGCCGAGCTGACCCTGTGAGCGATGGGGACAAAGGGCCGCAGCCATCCACACAAGCGGCGAACCTCCTCCACGAGCACAGCAGCACGACGAAAAAAAGCCACGTGCAGCCATGGACTGGCCGCACGTGGCCCGACGCAGCAGATCGGAGGCGGCAAGCCTATTCTGCCTGCTTCTTGCTCAACTCTTCGATCGCCCGACGCAGCTCATCGATCTGCTGTTTCAACTCCTCCAGCCGCTGCTCGAGCTGCTCATCCTGCTGTTGTGCTTGAAACCAGCGGAACACCCGCGGCACCGCAGGCGTGGCCGGCTCGGGGACCACCTCCATTTCCACCAGGGCACGCGGCGCCATCACGCCGGCGGCCAGGCGGGGCATGGTCAGCAGCAGGCCCTGAACCGGCCCTCGCACCTCCGGCGGCAAGTCGTTGAGCTTGTCCTGCTCCACCTCCCACGTCTTGTCACCCTTCTTGACCACAAATCGGGCAGGCTTGTTGTGCTCGAGCGTGATCGTCACCGACATGTCCTTGGGCACAAACAACTCTCCGCCCACCACCACGCCGGGCGCCACAAATTGAAGGGCCCGGCCCACACGAGCCGGCCACTCGCCACCCGCCGCTGGCGGCGCCGGAATGCCGCCGAAGGCCTGCTCCGGCCGCTTCGCCGGCCGAACGGCCAGCGTGCGCGCCTCGCCGCCGCGCACCACCTTCAGCGTGATCTCCGCCTCCTTGGCCTCATCAACAACCCGCACCAGATCGGCCACGCTCTTCAGCGGCTTGTCCCCAGCCGCCACCAACACATCGTTCACCTGCACGCCCGCGGCCGCGGCAGGGCTGCCCTCCGACACGCTCACCACCACCAGCCCTTCGTCCTCCGCCAGCTTCAACTGCGCGCGCAGTACGGCCGGAGCAGGCTCGCAGCCCACCCCAATCCAGTAGGGACTGGCCTGCTCGCCTCCCGTCCCTGCCCCGAACAGCACGGGCTGCGGCAACCCCGGGAAGAACTCCGAGAAGTCCTCACCTGCCCGCGGCTCCTGCGCCGCGGCAACGCCAACAACGTACAGGCACGCCGCAGCACACACGAGCGCTACGGCGTGCAAACGTCCAAAGCACCTTAACATCTTCAACTCCTTTCCTGAAAAACACCTGTGTCACCACATATGCCCGCCCGGCCGCCAATCGCCAGGCAAGCTGTCATGTAACTCCTTCCCGACAGTGCCGCCCACTGTCGTGCTGCCCTGCGGCCGCCTGTCTACTGCCAGGATTGCGATCCCACGGGCACCACCTCGATCCGCTCCGTAGGTACGATCAACTGCCGGCCATCCTCCAGCTCAAAGGGGATCAGCTCGGCATGTTTTCTCACCTCGAAGCCCGCACGGCGAAGCTGCTCCACGTCGTCGTGCGGAAAGTACTGCTGAACGCGAGCCAAATGCTCCGCCAGCGATGCGCCCTCATACACGGGCAACTCGACGACCTCGGGCTGCCCGTCCGGACTGTGAGTGACGAACCGCAACTTGCCCCAGTGCCGCAGCTCGCTTGCACCTGAATGTTGCACCAGACGTTCTGCCTGCTGCCTCTTGGGCTGCGGCTGCTGCCCACCGGGCGGTGCGTGTTGGATGAGTAAAGGTCTGTCCGCAGGTTGGTCGGCGGCCAACGGTGTGCCCGTGGCTGAGCCTGGCTTTGCCGGCCCAAGCAGCCACGGCCGGACGCTCCAGCCCGCCGCGAACGCCAGGGCAAAGCTGGCAGCCATGGCCAGCACCTGCCATGCCCTCGTGCGATTGCGTAGCGGCCGTGGAAAGCCGCCGATACCGCCTGGGATCACCGCTAAAGCCGAGCTTCCCCTGCCGGCTGCTGTTGCCGGGGCAGCATCACGAGACCCTCCCCCGGCTAAGGCGGCTGACACTGCGGACGCTTCGCACCGAGATGCGGTGCTAGCGTCCAGCGCGGCTGTCTCTGCCTCGCTGGTCCGCGGGGCCGGTTCGCTCGTGCTCAACCTGCTGTAGCAGGCGTCCCTGATGGCCCGCCGAAATGCCTGCGCCTCGAGAAAACGCAGGGCGCACAGCCGCCAGCCGTCCGCCTCGGCATCGAGCCTGGCTAGCAGCGCGCGCCGGTCTCCTTCAGGCAGCTCATCGTCCACAAGCCGGTCGAGCAATCTATCCAATGCACCGGGGCGAGGAGATGTCATGCGTCCGCCTCCTGCGCCTGCATCTCCTGCAAGCAGCGGCGCAGCCGCTGTCTTGCACGGTGCAGCCGCGCCTCCACAGCGCTTTGAGACACTCCCAGATGGCGGGCGATCATCTCGTAACTCCAGTCTTCCGCATACTTGAGCATGAGGATTTGTGCATCGCGTGGCGGCAACATGTTCAGGGCAGCACGGACAAGCTGATGCCTTTCGCTGGCAACGAGCCAGGCTAAAGGGTCAGGGTCGGCCGCCTTGCCGTTGGTGTGGCAGAGCTGTGCCGCATAACGGTTTACGAGCTTGCGCTGCCGGCCGCGCTTGCGGCGGTACAGCAGCGATTGCCGCACCGCTAGACGATACAACCAGGGAGCCACCTTGCTGGCGTCCTCCAGGCGCGCCCCCCCAGACAGAGCGGCCAATGCCACCTCTTGCAGCACCTCATCGACTGCCTGGGGTTCGCCCAGACGCGCCAGTACCACGGTCCGCAGCCAGCCGGCATGCTCCGCCAGCGCACGCTGCCAGTCCACAGCAGCTACGCCGCCACATGCACGACCGGTTATGGCCGAAGCTGGCTCGCCAGTGGCTTCGCTCATCATCTGAATAGTTGCCGCAGGCTGCCCTCGTCTTGCAATTCTACGAGCCGGCAACCGCCCGCTCCCCTTGGCCGGAGCGCCAGGTCTGCCGTGAGGGGCGTCGGCTTACCGCTGCCCCCTGCTCGCCGGGGCGCCGGATCACGTGCCCGCCCCCGTCTGCATCCCTGCCCCGCTGCCCCCCGCC
>JAIMBC010000279.1 GCA_023511675.1 Pirellulales bacterium | reverse complement strand
CCCCATCCAAAATCCAAAATCCAAAATCGGTTCCATCAACCGCCACGCTGCCCCCGCCGCCGTGCCCCGCGCGCCGCATCGGTCAGCTCATTCCAGCCAGCGGGCGATCTGGGTGAGCAATTCGCCGCAGGAACCGTGCAGCACGGCGTCGGCGGCTGCATCGAGGCGGGTTGGTTCGCGATTGATGATCACCAGCCGGGCACCGCGTTGGCTCGCCAGCCGCGGCAGGCTGGCTGCCGGTTCGACAACCAGGGAGGAGCCTATGGCGAGCATCAGGTCGGTCCGGCGTGCCCAGGCAAATGCCTCTTCCAGCACGTCGGGGTCGAGCGGCTGGCCGAAGGAGATGGTGGCCAGTTTGAGGCGGTCTCGGGCGCAGGCGGGGCAAGCGGGTACGCAGCCCGTCGAGCGAAACGCCTCGATCAGGGGCCGCGCGGGGAAGGTGCTGCCGCAATCCTGGCACTTGGCACGGCGAGCCGTGCCGTGCAACTCGACCACGCGGCGGCTGCCGGCAAGCTGATGCAGGCCGTCGATGTTCTGTGTGAGCAAGGCCTGCAGCCGCCCGGCTTGTTCCCACTGGGCCAGTACGTGGTGTCCCGCGTTGGGCTGGGCCGCACTCATGTCCATCTCGGGGTCGGAGCGTTGCCGCCAGTACTCGAGGCGGGCAGCCGGATCGCGCATGAATTCGTCGTACATGATCTGGCGGTAGCGGGACCAGACTCCGCCAGGCGAGCGGAAGTCGGGAATGCCGCTTTCTGTGCTGATCCCGGCGCCCGTGAAGGCGATGGTGCAGCGCGCCTCGGCCATCCAGCGGGCCACTTGCTCGCATTGTTTGCTGGGGGACTCCATCTGCGGGCCATGCTGCGTGTGGTAAACTCGTGATCCGACCCACTCATTGTAACCATGGCCCCACCTGGATGGCTCCGCTGGAATCGGCCTCTCCTGAAGCTCAGACGTGGCGCGCGGGCGAAAGCGAGCAAGGGGAGACTCTGGCTCGTTGCTTGCGCGCGTGGCTTGGCTCCGTAAGCTGGGGCCAGGTGCGGCGGCTTGTCGCCAAGCGGCACGTGCTGGTAAACGGGAACCTCTGCCTGGACGCGGCGCGTCGCCTGCGGGCTGGAGATGTGATCAAACTGCTGCCGCATCCCACGGCGCCGCTGCCCACGGCCGACGACATACGGATTCGATACGTGGATGCACACGTGGTGGTGGTGGAGAAGCCGGCGGGCATGACCTCGGTGCGGCACGCCGAAGAGCGGCACTGGCCGGCACATCGCAAGCGGCAGAACCCCACCTTGCAGGAGCTGCTGCCGCGCATGTTGCTGCCGGGGGCGGTTTCGGGCGTTGCGCGCCGGGGTCGGCGTGCGGGCAGGCCGCAGCGAGGGGGGGGCGAGGGCAAGCGGCGGCTGGGGAGCGTGTACGCCGTGCACCGCCTGGACCGGGATACGAGCGGGCTGATGGTTTTCGCTCGCACGGCGGCGGCGCAGCGCGGCCTGGCTGCTCAGTTTCGTCAGCATCTCACCTCCCGGCGCTACCTGGCGGTGGTACAGGGCCGGATGAGGGCGCAATCGATCGAGTCCCGCCTGGTGCGCGACCGGGGAGACGGCCGCCGGGGCAGCAGCTCCAGCCCAACGCAGGGCAAGTTGGCCATCACGCACGTCAAGCCGCTGGAGTATCTGGGGCCGTACACCCTGGTGGAGTGCCGGCTGGAAACCGGCCGCACACACCAGATACGCATTCACCTGGCCGAGGCCGGACACTGCGTGTGCGGCGAGAAGATCTACAACAAGCCCCTGCACGGCCCGCCGCGCGCCGACCTTAGCCATGCACCACGGCTGGCCCTGCACGCCGCCGAACTGGCCTTTGTGCATCCCGTCAGCGGCCAGCAGCTCATGTTTGAGTCACCTTTACCCGACGATCTGCGCGAGTTCGTCTCCAGACTCCGCCGCGCTGCCAGAGAGGCACACTGCTAAATAACTCCAAGTGGGGTTCACACTGGTGTCGGCTCGAATCCCCTGACATCGCCGCCTTCCCGGCTGCCGCCTCCTGCTCGTTTGTCTGTGGGGCTGTTCAGGGCCGGCCGCCGCCAGGGCGGCGAGCACGGGTCGGCCCACACCGTCGTGCGGGTCCCTTTCGGCGCACGCCCCTCGGCGCACGCCGCCTCGGCACGCCTTGCCCTACGGTCCGTGGATTGTGTCGCCATGTGCCGGCGGCCAGAGGTGTCTTGCTAGGCAGAGATGCTCGTACCCGCTCGCGGCGGCGGCTCGCCTTGATCCGGGGACCACGCGGCGGCTGGCCGGCGACAGCGGCTCAAGCAGCCTGCTGGCATTGAGGCTGCGCTGGCGTGGCGGCTGGCAGGCGGGCCACCAGGACAATCTGCCGAGCGTAGTCGATGCCGATCAGGCGGAACAGCCAGCCGAAGGCATAGCGGCGCAATAACTTGCGGTGCAGGGGATCGTTGTAGACGCGTTGAATGCAGACCACTTCCAGCCCGACCGCCGTGATCAAGCCGGCCAGCTCGTCGTAGCACAGCGGGGTGCGGTGGGTCACGTCTCGCAAGAAGTCGGGAGGGTAGTATGTGTTGGGCGTGCTGAGCACCAGCCAGCCGCCGGGGCGCAGCAGTTCGGCCAGGCGCGCCAGCCACAATGGTATTTCTGCCAGGTCCAGGTGCTCGATGACCTCCAGGGCCACGATGCCGTCGTACGGCCCTGTTGGTTCAGACAGAGAGCGGTAGTCATGTTCGTGATGGGGGTCGATGTCCAGCGATTCATAAAGGACGCCGGCGGCAGCTCGGCGCAGGTAGCGGGCCAAACCTCGATCCGCGGCGCCGACCTCCAGCACGCGGTCGCCATCGGCCACGCAGGCAGCGGCCACGTCTCGTGCACGTTTGGCGATTGGCAAATCGAAAATGCGGCCGAAGCGTGCCTGTGCTGCACGCCGCCGCTGATATTGACCGGACCAGGAGAACGCACAGGGCGACAAGCGGGCGTGCGTCTGGTGTTGCATGAAATGGCCTCCTGGCGCAGAGGGGTATGCGGGGTGATGTGCTGGTATGTCTCAGACTTCACAGTTGCACGGCCAGTGGTGATGGGCAGGGCGTGCCGGGACTGCCCGTTGCCCAGCTTGCCAGGCGTGAAGGGTTGCCTCAGCCACAGGCCTTTTTGGAGCGGGCGGCGGCCTCGCCTTGCAGGGCGTTCAGGGCGGGGTTGCCGCGGTGGGCGGCGTTGTCGGTCCGCCGCAGCCGTCCACTGCTCGGGCGTGGGTCAATCGGCCGGATAGGGGGCCGGTTGGCCGCTGATGGCACACAGGGCATTCTGGGCGGCACGCTGTTCGGCTTCCTTCTTGTTGCGTCCCCAGGCAGGGGGAAAGCGCTGCCGGCCCACCTGAGCCGAGACCTTGAAGCACTTGCTGTGGTCAGGACCCTTTTCGTCCAGCACCTGGTAGACGGGCGTGCTACCGTATTCTTTCTGGGCAACTTGCTGCAAGAGCGATTTGTAGTTGCTGGTGTGATGTGTCTCGGCCGCGATGCGAATCTCCTCTAGCATGTGCTGCATGACGAAGGAGCGAGACGCCTCGGTCCCTCCGTCCAGGTGAACGGCGGCCACCAGAGACTCGAACACGTCGGACAGCACCGACTGCGGAATCGTGGGATAACTGCTCAGCCCCTTGCCCAGCACCATGAACTCTTCCAGCCCCAATCTGCGGCTGACCCGTGCGCAGGTGTGCCGACTGACCACCACCGACTTGATCTTGGTCAGGTCTCCCTCCAGGTAGTGGGGGTACTCGTGGTACAGCACCTCGCACACCACCGCGCCCAAAATGGCATCTCCCAGGAACTCCAGCCGCTCGTTCGAGGCCAGCCGATGCTGCGCACTGGAAGCATGCGTCAAAGCCGCACGCAGCAACTGTATATTGCGAAAGACATATCCCAGCCGCTGCTGGCACGCCTGCAACGTCTGGTCGTCAGGTAAGGTCTCGCGAGGCTGGGAGCCCATCTGTCAAACTGGTAAAGATACGCCCAAAGGCGGGAAGTTTACGCAAGTCTATATTGTGACAAGCCTTTTGTCAATCCGGCCCTTGGGGCCGACGCCAGGCGCCACACTTACATACCACAGCGCCAGGTAAGCTGGAGAAGACAACGAAAAGGGGTGTCGTCCCGACGACTCGCCTCCCCAACGCTCCTGCCATTTCCCCAGGTTCTGGCGACTTGGCGCTGTCGTACTAATGCCGGTCGCACAGGGGGCGGCCTCCGCGCGTGCTGTCGTCTCTGCATCCGGTGCGCGGGTTCCCGCCTGGGCTGTAGCACCATGGGGCGTTTACGGGCCCGCCCCATGGGAATCCCTCACGAGCGCGCCGGCACAGCGGCATCGCGGCTTTCTGGGCAATGCCCCCTCGGTCCCGTACGGAAGCCCCGGCCACCTGGCGATAACCGTAGCGCTGGGCGACGCCTCCGTACCCGTCCGGGGACCGCCCCCCGCACCCCCTAAAAGACGCACCAGACCACTGCTGCTTGCTAGCCTCCTGCGCTGCCGCAGGCCGCCCTCGCCGCACATTTTGCAGTGCGCTGCGTAAGAATGGATATAATGGTCTCGCGGCTGCCATGGGCGGCAGCCCCGAAAGCCCTTTGCACGTAAGCACGGAGTCCAAGCATGAGCCGGTTCCTGCATGCCCGCATACTTGTCGCCGTCGGATTGGTGCTCGCCACCGCCGCCGCACTGGTCGTTTGGGATGGCGCGACCCCTGCTCAGGACAAGCGTGCCACGGAGGCCGGACTGGAGCAGGCACGCGGCCTCTCGCTTGCCTTCCGCAAGGCAGCGCATACCATCCTGCCTTCGGTAGTCACCATCGAAACCGAGGTCAAGGCGCGCGAGGTGGATGCAGATGAGATGCCCGAAAACCCCTTCAAGGGCACACCCTTCGAGGACTTTTTCAACGACCGCGATTTTCCCTTCCGTCGTCTGCCCCGGCAAATCCCCCGCCAGGAAGGCATGGGATCAGGCGTGGTGATCGACGCCTCGGGTATTATTGTGACCAACTACCACGTGGTGGCCAATGCCGACGAAGTGCTGGTCCGCTTTGCTGACGGGCATCAAGCCAAGGCCAAGGAGGTGCGCACCGATCGGGAGAGCGATCTGGCGGTGGTGATCATCGACCCGCCCACGCAGTTGACGGCTGCCCGCTGGGGAGATTCGGCCGAGCTGGAGATTGGAGACTGGGTGCTGGCGGTGGGTAACCCGTTTGGCCTGGAGTCGACGGTGAGTGCGGGCATTATCAGCGCCAAGGGCCGCGATCCAGGTTTCAATCAGCGTAAGACGTACTTGCAGACGGATGCGGAGATCAATCCGGGCAATTCGGGCGGTCCGCTGGTGAACCTGGAGGGAGAGGTGGTGGGCATCAACACGGCCATTGCCACCAACACGGGAGCTTTTCAGGGGGTGGGGTTTGCTATACCGAGCAATCTGGCGCAGTGGGTAGTTTCGCAACTGGTGGCACGGGGGTCCGTGCAGCGGGCGTGGCTGGGGGTGGGGATCCAGCCTGTGGATGCTGGCCTGAGCAAGCAGCTCGGTATCGAACCTGGCCGTGGGGTGCTGATTGCGGAGGTGCGGCCGGGTACGCCAGCGGCAGAGGCGGGCTTGCAAGAACAGGATGTGGTGCTGGAGTTTGCCGGCGTGCCCGTGCGCAAGCCGCGCGACTTGCAGGAGGTAGTCGAGCGGTCCAAGCCTGGGGAGCGGTATCGGATCAAGGTCTTGCGCGATGGCAAGACGTTGGAGCTGACGGTGGTGCTCAAGCCGCTGCCGAGCGATCTGACCGCGACACAGGGCAGGGAGCAGATCGATCGAAGCGAGCCCCCAGGCACGGGCCACGTATCGGAGGAACTAGGCATCGAGGTGGGCGAGCTGACGGACGCGGAGGCGCGGCAGTTGGGCTATGAGAATCATGCAGGCGTGCTGATCACGAAGGTGCGGCCCAACAGCCCGGCGGACCTGGCCGGTTTGAGGGAGGGTATGCTGATTATGCGGGTGGGCAAGCGCAAGGTGGCCAGCGTCAACGAGTTTGTGGAGGCAATGAAGGACCAGTCGGTTTCGAAGGGGGTGATGCTGCACATCCGCACACCAAACGGGAGCCATTTTGTAGTGGTTCAGGCCGACTAGGCAGCTCGGCAGACCTTGCGATGCAGCTTGACTCTGGGGGCGCACGCTCTAAGAATGCAGTGAGCATTTGGTGAGTACGGGCCGCGCGGGTTCATCGGCACCGGCTCCCAGGTGTGGGGCCCGCCTGGGGTACAGGATTGTCGTGTGCGGGTGCTGCGTGTTGGAGCGCTCCGCAGCGGTTATGAGCGTGAAACGTGTGAACCGCCAGCACAGGATCGCAGCATGATGAAGCGGCTGGCACGCCTTGCCCTGGGTGCCGCGCACGCCGAGTGTGCGGGCCATTTAACGTGCTGGGCGCTGCTAGATGCCCTTCGGCGTCACGGGCTGAAGGTGCAGCACTTCCATGGTCGTGCCTGCTTTGCGCCGGTGAATGGTGCCCTGGCGGCAACGGGGCTTACCAGCCGGCATCTGGATAGCTGGCTGATGCCCCCGCACGTCTGCCGCGAGTTGTTTCAGCACAGCTCGAGAGACAGCGATTGCGTTGTGGTGGAGGGACGCTACCGAGCGGCGGCCGCTCCTCAAACCGCCGCCAGCCTCGAGGCACTGTGCGACTGGCTCGATTTGGCACGCCTGGCGGTGCTGGACGTATCCAACCTCTGCGGCTGCCGGCTGCCGCCTCGTCCCCAGGTCGACGCCCTGTTGCTCGAAGGCCTTTCCAGCGAGGCGGAGTTGTTGCGCGTGCAAACCTCGCTCGAATCGCTGTGGGGCCTGCCCGTGCTGGGAGGGTTGCCCAAGCTCCCCCAGATCGAGGAGGCCATTCGCGCCTGCCCACGCGGCACGGCTCCGTCCCCGCATCTCTGCCGTGAGCTGGGCGAGCGCTTCCTCCGCTTCTCACGCCTGGAGGCCATCCTCCGGCTGGCGGATCGGCCCCCTTTGCCCGCTGCCCCCCCCTCGCTGTTCCGAGATGCGGTTCGCGAAACTCCCTTGGTGATCGCCCTGGCATACGACGATGCCTTCCATTGCTACTTTCCCGACGTGCTGGATCTGCTGGAGGCACACGGTGCGAAGGTGCGCGATTTCTCCCCGTTGAGCGATGAGACGTTGCCGCCGCACACGGACCTGCTCTATCTGGGCTGCGGACATCCCGAACGGCATGCCGCCAGGCTGGCGAAAAACGTTTGTCTGTTGGAGGCCATTCGTAATCATGTGCGCGCGGGCGGCCGCGTGTATGCCGAAGGGGGCGGGTTAGCCTACCTGTGCGAGGAACTGGCCGCCGAGGGGGGGAGGCAGTTCCACATGGTCGGCATCTTTCCTGCCGTGGCCTCGCTGCGCAAGGATCCCCAGCCCCCCGTGCCAGTGGAGCTGACGCTGGCTGCGAACAACTGGCTAGGCCCTGCCGGCACAAGGCTCCGCGGCTATCTCAATTGCAACTGGCAGATTCAGCCTCTCAGGGCGCTCCACGGCGAACTGCAAGAGTATGGCCACGCTCACGATCTGATCGCTCGAGGCAACGCGCTCGGCAGCCGCCTGCATCTCAACTTCGCCGCCCTACCCGAGGTGTTTTCGCATTTCATTCACCCGCCCTGCCAGCGCGTGCTGGTCCCCAGCCTGCACCCACGCTAGTATGCTCTCCGGTGGTTGGCCCTGCGGTAGCCATTCGCCCACGCCAAGTCCCCGAGCCGAGGACTCCTTGATGAGTCGGCAGCCAGCGCACC
>JAIMBC010000278.1 GCA_023511675.1 Pirellulales bacterium | reverse complement strand
CGACCACCTACATCAACACCTATGTGTGCGGCGGCAGCGTCAGATTTTTATAAGAGACAGGGGTAACCGTACACCAGCACCAGGGGGCCGGGGCGGGGAGGCGGCGTTGCGCACATCGGTACATCCGACACTGGGATACACCTCGACACTCCTCAAACGGGTGACTGCTGCTGGAGGGCCACGCTCCGTCGTGGCCGCGATTCCGGCCTACCGTGTGCGCTGGGCCAGACGCGACGGAGCGCGTCCCTCCAAGGCCCGGACGCGACGGAGCGCGTCCCTCCAGGGGCTGAAAGGATATCCCGATAAGACGGCGTCTCCCGGGGCGACGCTCGAGCAGTTGTCGGCTTATACTGCACACTCATCGTTGCTGACACATCTTTTGCACGGGTCGTTAGGGCTGCCTGGGCTTGTGCGGCAGCATCGCCGGCGCAGCTCGCACGGTGATACGGCTGAGTAGGTTGCTCCGCGGCACCACGGGTTCAGCCTGGTCGGGTGGCTGACTACCCTGTGAGGTACGGGACAACGTTCACATCCCGTAGCAGGTGAGGCTCCCGGGTCGATACGCCGGCGCTGTTGCCCGCCTGCACGGCCGCCATGTGTGCGCGATCAACCTCGCTCGGCCCAGACAGCGCAGAGCGCCAGCACCACGCGCACGGCCAGTTCCATCTCTTCCAGGCAGGTCCATTCGAGCACCGAGTGAGGGTTGTGCTCGCCCGTGGAGAGATTGGGAGTGGGCAGGCCTAGTTCTGTAAGGCGGGAGCCATCGGTGCCGCCGCGCACCACCGTGAGCTTGGGCGTGCGGCCCACACGCCGCATGGCCTCTTCGGCATAGGCCACGGCCCGCGGCTCGCGGGCCAAACCCTCCCGCATGTTGCGGTATTGCGGCCGAATATCCACCGAGGTCCGGCAGTCTGGAAAGGCCACTTGCGTTGCCCGTGCGGCAGACTCCAGCAGGGCGGCGTATTCCGAGAGTGCGGGCGTCTCGAAGTCTCGCAACAGGATGCGCAACACGACCTCCGCCACGCCGCCGTGGATGGCATAGGGGTGCAAGAAGCCTTCGCGTCCCTCAGCGTGCTCGGGTGCCAGGCGTGTGCGGGGCAAGCGGGCCAGAAAATCGGCCGCGGCACGCACGGCGTTCACCATGCGTCCCTTGGCGATGGAAGGGTGGATGTTTACGCCGCGGATGGTCACCACGGCCAGGTCGGCGGAGAACGTCTCCACGTCGATCTCGTCCGCTGCGTGGCCGTCGAGCGTGTAGCAGGCGGCGGCGTCCAGCCGGGAGATATCGACAAAGTCCACACCGCGGCCGATTTCCTCGTCGCAGGTGAACAGCAGCCGGAGCGGGCCATGGGGCAGAGTGGGGGTTTCGCACAGCCGCTCCGCCGCTTCCATGATGACGGCCACGCCGGCCTTATCATCTGCCCCCAGCAGCGTGGTGCCGTCGGTTGTGATCAGCGTGCAACCGCGCAGCGAGGCCAGTTCTGGATTCTCGGCCACGCGCAGCACCTTACTGGGATCGCCGGGCAGCACCAGATCCTGGCCGTTGTAGGCGCGCCACACCTGCGGCTTGACGCCGGCCCCAGTGGTTTCTGGAGAGGTGTCGAGGTGCGCATTGAATGCAATGGCAGGTACTTGCCGGCCCCCATTGCTGGGCAGCGTGGCCAGCACCAGGCCATGTGCGTCCTGCTCCGCTGCCAGCCCCATGCCCCGCAGCTCCTCGACGAGCATCCGGCCCAGCTCAAGCTGGCCTGGAGAACTGGGGTATGCCTCGGCGCCTTCGCACGCCGTGGTATCGACCTGAACATAGCGTAAGAACCGTTCCAACAGCCTGGACATGCAGGCAGCATACCTGCTCCATCACGAATTGCCAGCAGGCGGCATCCATCGCCCGCATCATGGCAGCCGTGCCGGGGCGGACCTCCTGCCCCCTGCTGCCCGGCAGCGTGCAGCGGCTTGGTCGCGATCATCAGAAAGCGGTGGCGCCAACCGCCGCGCCGTCTTGCCCAGCGAGACTGGCTGCAAACCGGCGTTTCAGGCCCCTGGCAGCGAGCCTTGACGCATGAGAAAATAACGCAAAACAGCCTATTTGGCTCGCCGATGGGTTCTGCTCCATGCGTTTTGCTGCCCGAATCGAGAATCTGTGCAAAGACTATCATCTTGGCGGAGAGGTGGTGCACGCCTTGCGCGGGGTGTCGCTGGATGTGCCCGAGGGCGATTACGTGGCCATCATGGGTCCTTCCGGCTCCGGCAAGAGCACGCTATTGAACCTGATCGGCTGCCTCGACCGCCCCACCTCGGGGCGCTTCTTCCTCGGCGACAAGGATGTAGCCCGCCTCAACGACAATGAACTGTCAGAAATCCGGGCCTCGCGCATCGGCTTTGTGTTCCAGTCGTACAACCTGATCCCTCAGTTGACGGTGATCGAAAACATCGAAGTTCCCCTCTACTACCAGGGCCAGCTTACGCCTGAGAAGCGGCGCCGCTGCCGCGAACTGGCCATCATGGTGGGACTGGGAGAGCGGCTCAGGCATCGTCCCATGCAGCTTTCCGGAGGGCAGCAGCAACGTTGCGGCATCGCACGCAGCCTGGCCAACGACCCATTCTTCATTCTGGCCGACGAGCCGACGGGCAATCTCGATAGCGTGACTTCGGGAGAGATCCTCGACCTGCTGGATCGACTGAATCAGGCCGGCAAGACCATCATCATGGTGACGCACGAGGATTTTGTGGCGGCCCGGGCACGGCGCACCGTCAAGTTGCGAGACGGGCTGATTGTCTCGGACGAACGGCGGCAGCCGCCGGTGAACCACGGCGAGGGATAGCTGCGGTCGGAATACATGGGCCGTAGACGGCATCGGGCCAGCCCCGGCGGTAATGACCGTAGGCCGCACAACGGCGCGGCCGTGCAGGCATCGACCAGCAGGGGTAAGGGCGGAGATGATGCAGCCGCGTTGGAGGAGGGGCAGCCATGCTGGAGAGCTGTGCCGTCCCGCCGGCAGGGCATGTTGGGGGGGCTGGGCGGCCTGCGGAGCCTCAGGGGTGTACGGCGATGCAGCACTCTGGAGCACCCTCGCGCTGCGGCCGCAATGGCACGCCGGGGACGGGGCTGGTATCATTACGCAAGATGACCATATCTGCCTGCGGTTGGCTGGCCGGTGCGTTTTTGCCATGCACCGGAAGGTGCCAGCGCGTACGCAGGGCGGTCCGGAGGACTGCCCATACACTTCTGGCGATCGCCCCGCAGGCCCTTCAAGACAGGATAGCATCGTGCCGACACGAACACGCGCTGGGGCGGTCCGCGGCTGCACACGGTCGCGGCCGGCCTGCTCTGCATGGTACCTGAGCCTTGTGGCGGCGGCCTTGGCCGTGGGGGGAATGTACGAGGGGCTTGCCGGCCGAGCCTGCCAGGCATTAGGGCCTCCAGGGGCCGAGCGGGCCTCTGCGCAGCCTGCCCAGGGCAACGAGACGCAACCGCCATCCGCTGCGGAGAAGGGTCCGCCCACCGAGCTGGAAGATCCCGTCCAACCCTTGCCGCCCCAGCAGGGCCGGTCAGAGGCACAATCGGACCGAATCGAGGCCCTGGCCCTGTTTGGGGCAGGCCGGCGGGAGGAGCAGGCCGGTCGCACGGAACGTGCCCTGCAATACTACCAGCGGGCCCTGCGGCGCGACCCCACATCGGCCATGCTGGCCCGCCACATTGTGGAACTGTGCGTCCGCCTGGGACGGGACGACGAGGCCATCCGTTACGCCATGATCGCGGTGGAGCTGGGGCCCGCCGACGAATTGCTGGCTCAGATTGGAGACGTGCTCAGGCAGCGGGGCGAATTCGCCCAGGCGCTCAAGATTTATGAGAAGGTACCGCCGGAGCTGATTCAGGGCTCTCCGTCGACCCGTGTGGTGCGGGCGTTGGCGCTGGGCCAGATGTACATGGTGACCGGCCAGCCGGAGAAGGCAGCGGAGCAGTTTCTGGTGGTGATGGCGGCCATGGAAGAGCAGGCACAGCCGCCGCTGGATCCGCCGTTGCGGGCAGCTATTCTGGGCAAGGAGCCGGGGCGCACCTACGAGTTGTTTGGCGACGCGCTCTTGGCGGCCGGACGCGTGGCTGAGGCGGAACGTGCCTTCCAGGCCGCCCAGCAGCTCTCTCCTCAGCAGGGATTGCACGCTTACAACCGGGCACGCGTGCTGCACGCGCGCCAGGAGATGCAGGCGGCTTACGAGGCCCTGCAACCTTACTTCGAGACGCGGCAAGCCTCGCGAGGGCTGGGGCCCTATGAACTGCTGAAGGACCTGCTGACTGCCCTCGGACGAGCTGACGAGTTGGTACCCCGCTTGCGCGCCATGCATGAGAACGATCGGGGGAACGTGCCGCTGCACTACAGTCTGGCGGAGGCTTGCCGGGCGGCTGGCATGTGGGAGGAGGCCGAGCGGCACTTCAGCGAGCTGCTGGCACGGCCTGAGCCCACGCTGGAAATCTACCAGGCCTTGCTCGACATCTACCAGCAGCAGAAGCAGCCGGCCCAGATTCTCCGAGTCTTGGGGCATGCGGCGGGACGGACGGGCAATTTGAACTCGCTGGAAAAGGAACTGGCGGCCCTGGCGGCAGATCCAACTCTGGCGGATGCGGTCCTGCAACACGCCCAGGCAGCCTACCGCGAGGATCCAGACAATCTCGACTTTGGCGCGCGGCTGGCAGCCGCGCTACTGGCCTTGCGTGCCAAGCGATTCGATGCGGCAGATGAGTTCTTCAACCTGGCCGTGAAGGTGAATCGGCAGGCCCGCCCCGCGCTGGCGCTGGAGTGGGCGCTGGGGCTGCTCGTGGCAGAGCGGCACGAAGCCAGCGTGGCCGTGCTGCGGCGTGCCCTGGACGAACGGTGGCTGCCGGCGGAGGATCCCCGCTTGCACTATTACCTGGCCCTGGCGCTGGCCATGGCCAAGCAGCACGAGGAGGCGCTGGTTGCCGCCCGCCGCGCCGCGGAGCTGGCAGGCGATTCCCTGCGGATGCGATCGCGCGTCCCCTGGGTGCTGTACTACGCCAAGCGGTACGACGATGCATACGAAGCCTATCGCCAGCTCGTGGAGCAGCACGCCTCTCAGTATGACAATCCCGAGGTGCGCGACGTCCTCCGCGAGGCCCGCCTGGCCCTGTCGCACATCTGCGTGCTGAAGAACGACAATGCTCAGGCCGAAGAGTGGCTCGAACAAGTGCTGGACGAGTTTCCCTCCGACGTCGGCGCCATGAACGACCTGGGCTACCTCTGGGCCGACCAGGGCAAGCACCTCCAGCGAGCGTTGCGGATGGTCCGTGCCGCCGTGGCCGCTGAGCCCGAAAACGCGGCCTATCGAGATAGCCTGGGTTGGACACTGTACCGCTTGGGCCGCTACGAAGAATCGCTCCAGGAGCTGCAACGGGCCGCAGCCAGGGAGGTGCCGGATTCGGTCATCCTCGACCATCTCGGCGATGCCTACCTGGCCCTCGGCCGCATCGCAGACGCCCGCCAGGCCTGGCAGCGCGCCCTGGCCGCCATGGAAAGCGAAGATCCAGCCAAAGCAGAAACCGTGCGCGCCAAACTCCAAGCTCATCCCGAACCCCCTCCCCAAGGCCCCTAAACCCGAGAGCACGCCCCCATGGCAGGCCACTCCCACTGGGCCAACATTGCCCACAAAAAGTCGCTGGTCGATGCAAAACGCGGCAAGCTCTGGAGCAAACTCTCCAAGGCCATCATCGTGGCCGCCAAGATGGGCGGCGGCGACCCCACTACCAACATCAAGCTCCGCTACGCCATCGAAGCTGCGCGGGCCGTGAGCATGCCCAAGGATAACATCCAGCGGGCAATCAAACGCGGCACGGGCGAACTCGAAGGCGGCACGCTGGAAGAGTGCATCTACGAAGGCTACGGCCCCGGCGGCGTGGCCGTGCTGGTGGAAATCCTCACCGACAATCGCAACCGCACGGCCTCCGAGATTCGTAAACTGTTCGAACTCTACGATGGCAAACTCGGCGAGTCCGGCTGCGTGAGCTGGATGTTCGAACGCAAAGGCCAGTTCATGATTCCCGCCTCGCAGGTAGACGAGGATGCCTTGATGGAGCTGGCCCTGGAAGCGGGTGCAGACGACGTCAAACGCGTGGGAGACGCCTTCGAAGTCACCTGCGACCCGAGTGCGTTCCAGGCGTTGTCAGACGCCTTCGCCGCACGTGGACTCAAGCCCGAGACGGCCCAGCTCGCACGCGTCCCCAGCTCCACCGTCGATCTGGATGTGGAGACGGGTCGCAAGGTCCTCAAGCTGATGGAAAAGCTCGACGACCACGACGACGTGCAGTCGGTCTACAGCAACTTCAACATCCCCGACGAAGCCATGGCCGAGCTGACGCAGGGATAATGCCTCCCGCTGCCTGGCCATCCGCCAAACCGCACTCAGCAGCAGTCGCTCGCCCGCCGACGGCGCGCCCCCCGTCCACGTGCCCGATGAGACGCCGGCTGACAACACGGGTCAGCTCGATGGATGGACCGGCCTGGCGGATCGCCCAGCCCGTTGCCCTGCCCCAAATGCACGTCGTCGAAAGCCCCCACCGCATTGCGGCCGCGCCCTTTGCAGGCGTCTGAGCGGAGCTGCCGCCTCCCTCTGACCCCTGGCACTGCGCCCTGCCACTGCGGTTGCGCACCGGTCAGGCGGTGGCGCCCACGCAATCGCACGCTACGCGTGGACAAACTCTTTCACGCTGACGAATGCCCGGTGCGCCTTCAGGCACGTCTGCCGAAACGCCTCAGGGCGTGGCACGCCAGGCAGCCGAAATACCTCGATCCGCCCCTTGCGAAAAACCAACTCTCCCGCCGGATACCACTCCTGCCCAGGAAGCGTCACGATGTCGATCCCGTCAAACTCATCCAAACCAATCGAACGTTCTGCCCTCGGCCGCAGCCCACGCTCGATGATCAGCCGCCGGTTGGTCAACCGATACCTCCGAAACGACCACGGCACGATCTTGCCAATGTACAGCGCCAACGCCAGCGGGATGGAAAGCAGCATCGCTAGCTTGCCCACCGTCAATAGGTGCCCGAAGCCCGAACGCTTCTGATACCAACGCCCCAGCCATCGGCCCAACGCCGTGCCCGCAATGCTGGGCCAGATGATCATCACCGTTGCCTCAGTCACCTGAGGTGGCACCACGCCCGGAATGGCTTGTTTCATCGCTACCGTCAACCCAAAGCAGCCTCGCCGGCCGACTCGCTGCCAAACCAGACCGCAACCTAGCGCCCGATTTGGCTGCCGAACGTAAAGCTGCGAGGCTATCAAACAATCGCCTTTCGTGCCAGCCCCTTGTGGCCCCGTCAACCCCTCCACCCTCGCTCGATGCCGGCGGCTCCGTGGTCCCCTGGCCCACAAGCGGCCCGCGGCCTCTCTCCAGCGCTCCCATCCGCTGCTTCTGCCCCACTTTTTTCATACCGTGCCGACATGTCAACCATACCGATGGGAGAGGCGCCAACGGTGCCCTCTTCCCGCACGCATACTCAACCACCCCCCTACGCCGTCACTGCTGCTCCAGCCACAGGTCCGCGCCGTACCCTGGCGGGAAGATCCCCGCCAACTCTCGCAGCAGCTCCGGCTCAATGGCGTGTTCGCCCTCTGTGAATTGCCGCAGCCAGAAGGCCACCTCCTCTTCGCTGGGTGCGCTGCCGCGTTTGGAGGGGCTTTCTGCCGCCATGTGTGGCGAGCCGGCAGTCCAGGGGCCTGAGCGCGGTCCGCCCGAACGGCCCCTGGGACGTGGCGGGCGGGGCTGGCTGCCCCTTGCCTGGCCGGCGGCGGGACCTGTCTGGCCGTCTTGGCCGCGGCCCGAAGA
>JAIMBC010000028.1 GCA_023511675.1 Pirellulales bacterium | reverse complement strand
GTCCAGTGCAAGGACCACCCGGAACGCGCTGCCGGCTAGTGGCCGCGAGCCGGCAGAATCCGTGTGCAGGGCGAACCACGCATTGGTGAGACAAGCTCACACTGTATTTTGTTTATTTTCACTGATGCTTCCGTTCCTCCCTGCGAGACGTTCCAGAGCGGACGTTCCGCCCCGCAGCGGCTGCCCGCACTCGGCTTGACCTCGAGCTGCTTACCGCTGCTCCGGTATGGCACGCTCCGCCACCTCGTCAAAACGTGGTTGCTCCTCTTTCAGGTACTCCTCCCAACGCTGTGGGGCCCAGATCTCCACATGGTCCTGCACCCCCAGCAACACCACTTCTGTTTGCAGGCCCGCCAACCGTGCTAGCTCCAGCGGTATCCGCAGCCGGCCCTGCGCGTCCAGCTCGATGGGCACTGCCCGCGAGTAGAACAGCCGCCCGTAGGCACGTACGTGCCGCTCGTTTGGGGCGGCGCTGGCCAACCGCGCTGCCAGCGCGGCAAGCACCCGCTCGTTGTACAAAGACAGGCAGCCGTCCATCCCGGGGGCCAGATACAGGGCGTGCTGCTCGCCTTCCAGCAGGCGCTCCCTCAGCCGCTTGGGCAGGGCTACCCGCAGTTTCTCGTCCAGCGATCGAACAAACGTGCCGGTAAGCAGCACGGTTCACCATTTTCTCCCAAATCGGACCACCGGCCACCCAACTTACCCACCGGCGCCGCTTCGTCAAGCACTTCCTCAAGGCGGGGCTCGATTGCGGCGCGCGACTATGGCGCAGATGGTTATTGAGCAAGGGCTTACGTCTCGGCATGGCGAAATAACTTGTGCCACAAAATCCTCCGCGCTGCCACGTGCGCCCGCCCCCAAGGCGGACCGGATTCGTCCATAAATCTGCACAGCACAACAGGTTGTGGCACAGGGCCCTTTAGGCCCTCGTTTCAGGTCTGTCACCGGCTCCAAGACGGCTCACGGCCGCCTTCAATGCACACGTCACGTGCTGGGGGCCGTTTCCGGTAGCCCTGGCAGTTGGGGAAGGGTCGCCGGGGCAGCCTGGCATGCCGGGGCCTTGGCCGGCAGCACGGGAGCGCACAACTCCGGGCGTGCGCGGCGATCGCGCTGCATCTCCTCGCGCGCCCGATACCACACATCCGCATGCGGGTGATTCCGGTAGGCCTCGAACCAGGGGCCGCCGTTGGTGTAGTGGATCAGCCGGGTGTCTTCGTCCATCCAGTCCAGCGTGTTCCACGTCCGCGGCAGCTCTCCAATCAGTTCGTCCGGAATCTCCTGGAAGCGGTGCAGGTACGCGCCGGTTTGCGTCTCCACCACCTCCCGCGTCCAGAGCCGCAGCTTGGCGCAATCCATCAACATCAGGCTGGACCAGTTCTTGCGCGGATAAGTGGTCTGGGGGCAGCCGTACATCTTCACCGTATTGGTGGGATGGTAGTCGTGCTTGACCACGCGCAGCGCATACGGCCGCATGTCCAGCTCAGCCAGCTCCCTGATGTCCCCGAGGCACAGCATGTCATTGTCCATGAACACCGCCGTACCCTGATAATTGCACAGCCAGGGCACCAGGAAGCGGCTGTAAGTGAACTCGGTCGAGGCAAGAGGATCCTCGGCACGCCGCAAGGGCAGCTCCGCAAGCTTGAGATAGCGGATCTCCAGCGGGATGCTCGAGTGCTTGCGCAGGCTGTATGCCAGCACGTCCGCAGGCTCGGGAAAGCGGGAGTCCCACCCAATGAACACACGCAACATAGTTGCTCTCCAATCAGCAGGAATGCGCCGGCTCTCAGTTCAGCCAACGCTTGTTCGTCACTGTCCACCACACCGTGCGCCGCAGGGATTCCTCAAAGCTGACCTTGTACTGAAAGCCCAGAGCCGCCAAACGTCCATCCTGCAGCGCATAACGCAGATCGTGGCCGGGGCGGGTGGAGTGGTAATCGATCAGCTCGTACCGCAACGGCTGGCCCAGGATCTCTGCGATCTGGCGGGCCATCTCCAGATTGTCCACCTCTTTGTGCCCCACAATATTGTACTTCTCGCGGCGTTTGCCGTGCTGGCACAGGAACAGCAAGGCATCCGCCACGTTGCGGGCGTGGATGTAATGGCGGCTGCCCGGTACCTTGTTCGGATCGCAATGGACGAGGATCGGCTCGCCCGCCAGAATGCGCTTGATGCACATGGGCACATATTTCTCAGGATGCTGGCGCTCTCCGAATACATTCATGCAGTGCGTTGTAATCACGGGCAAGCCGTAGGTGTTTGCAAATGCCAGTCCCAGCTCCTCGGCACCCGCCTTGGTGGCGGAGTAGGGGTTCGTGCTGTTGTAGCGGTCCCACTCGGCGAAATACACACCCTGTCCTGCCGGGCCGAAGACCTCATCCGTCGAGAAGTTGATCAGCGATTCGAGCCCGTCCAGGTGCCGCGCATAATCGAGCAGATGCGCCGTGCCCACGACGTTGTCATAGACAAAGGCCAGGGGATCGGCAATGCTGCGATCCACATGAGAGGCGGCAGCCAGGTGGAAAATGTAGCTTACCTTGCCGATCAGCCCGCCAATTTGGCTGTTGATGGCCGCTTTGAGGTCATGCCACACGAACTCGTAGCGTTTGCGGAAATCAACGTTTCCTTCGAGCACCTCCCGAATGCGATTGAGATTCCCCGACGTATCGAGCCGGTCCAGACAAACGATCTGCCAGTCCGTGTTCTTCAGCAGATGCTCGATCAGATGATGACCGATGAATCCCGCGCCTCCTGTAACCAGAACGCGTTTCATGAGGCCTCCTTTCGGGCCGCATACTCCGCGGCCAGCAAAGACATCAGAATCGAGGATTCATACCGGCCGTGCCGGAAGACCTTATCCCGCAAGACGCCGTCCATGTGAAAGCCAAGGCGCTCATATAACCGCCTGGCGCGCATATTCGACTCCAGCACCTCCAGGTACACCATGTGCATGTTGCAATGCGCGAATAAATACTCGAGCAACCAGTCATACACGCGGTGCGCATAGCCCCGGCCGCGGAATTCGGGCACGAGGTCCAGGCCCACCATGCAGTTGCGGTTGACCCAGTCGATACGGTCCACGCGCACGACGCCCACAAACTGCCGCGTCGCCGCTGTGGAGACTTGGCCGGCCATGGCGGCATGCCCGCCGTCACGGACTTGGTCTGGCTGTTCCCTATCCCCTGACTGCTCTCCCCTGACTTCCTCCCAGACCACGTACCGCCTCGTATTCGCGGGCAGCTCGGCCAGCCAGCGCTCCGTATGGGCGGCGCTGTACTGGTTTACATCGTGCAAGCAAAGGAGCGTTTCGGGATCATTCCGCAGTGCTGCCAGCAGCGGGGCGTCGCACGGCTCGGCCGGGCAGAAATGCAGGCATTTCTCCATGGTTACCACCCCTCGCGGATCGCTCGAACGATGTGCTCTCGATCCTCGTCGCTGACCCACCAGCCAACAGGAATGCAGATCATGTCCTGGGCGACCGCGTCCATGACGGGCAGGGGGCGCTGATAAGGTCGTAACGCGCTAAGTGTGTCGTTGCGGCCGTGCACCCGATTGACCTGGATGCCGCGCCTGTGCATGTGGGCACAGAAACGATCGCGCTGCGCCACACGCAGGGTGTATAGCCAAAAGGAGGGGCAGCTCTCCGGCCTGCGATCCAACAACATGACACCTGAAACATTTCTCAGAGATTGATCGTAGAACGCCGCGTTCTCACGGTGCCGCGCCACCAGGTTGGCTACATGGGGGTAATTGGCCAGACCGAGGGCAGCAGCTAGGTCGTTCATGTGGAACTTGAAGCCCCAGTGCGCAATATCCTGGCAGCCGCGAAAGTCTTGCTGGTTATCCCGATCCAGCCCAAACCAACGCGCCAGGCGGGCCTGGCGGTAGAAATGCTCGTCCGGGGCGAGCAACAGGCCCCCATCGCCAGTGGTCAGTGCCTTGATGGCCTGAAAGCTGAAGCAGGCAAAGTGATCGGCCACAGCACCGGCGAGCCGGTCCCTCCAACGTGCCTCCCAGGCGTGGGCACAATCCTCGATCACGATCAAATCGTTACCGAATCGTGCCCGGTAGGCTGACCGCACCTCAGCCAGGCGGTCATAGTCGATCGGCTGGCCGCCCCAGTGGACGAACAGCAGGATCCTGGTGTTCGGCGTGCAGGCACGCTCGACCTCGTCCAGGTTGATGTTCAACGTTGTGGGCTCGATGTCTACCCAGCGGATGCGGAGACGATTGGCCAGGACGGGAAAATTTGTGGCCGCACATGTCAGGGGGGTGCAAAGCACCTCCGTGTCGTCCGGTAGGCCGTGCTCGCGTTTTACGAGATGCAGCGCGAGGTGTAGCGCCGAGGTGCAAGAATTTACTGTGACCGCATAGGGGTGGTCGAAATGGCGCCGCAGCCGCTCTTCGAATTCGTCCACACGCGGCCCCTGGGTGAGCGTGCCCGAGGCGAGCACCTCGGCTACCTGCGTGGCCGCGCTCGGAGCAGTAAACACCTTAAACAAGGGCACCATGGGCACGCGCCCCTTGAATCACACGCCGTACATGCGCCAGTTGGTGCTTGGCCCAGGCCTTGGTCGCCAACGGCCCCGCCGTGATCCGCTGCACGTGCAGCTTCATGTGCAGATGCAAACCGAAAGGCCGGTCGTGCCAAAAATATTCGTCCGCCACCAGCCCGGCCATGGCCCCCGCGCCACACCAGTCGGCGAACGTTTGGCTGCTGTGCGGATATGCTGTGTCACAGCGGGCCACTGGCAACGCGGCCTCGTAGCGCACGTTTGTTCCAGGCTGCGTGTAGTGTGCATAGATGCGGTAGCCGGTGTCTGCCATGACGTCGGTACGGCTGGCGTCGGGCAAAAAGTCGAACCCGCGCACGTTTACGCGGGCGCCGTCCACAAGCATGCAGAATGCGCAGGGAAAGCCCTGTATGCGAGGGCGTGCGGGGTCGATCGCGTAAGGCGCCCCAAAAATTGCCAGCTCTTCCCGCACCATGTGCTCCAGCAGCTCGTGTACGGGCGGGACAATGTAGAAATCGGGATCGAGAAACAGCACGAAGCGGCTGTCCAAGCGCGGCAAGGCACTGTTGAGTGCCAGCGCGTGGTGGTAGCTGGCTCCATTGACGCGCGCCTGCGCCCCCGGGGGAAGAACCAACTCCGGCCTGGGTACGCCGGGCAGCACCTCGAACACCTCCAGCGGCTCAGGCGGCCCGTTTTGTACCACGACCCAACGTACCGGCCCGGACGCGCGCGTGACCAGCTCCCAGTTGAGCCGCAGGTGCAGGCCGCTGTGAAAGGAGACTGAGCAAATGGTCAACTCTGGCAGCAACTCTCGGCCAAGATGGTGCGGCGCTGCGGTCATTCGTTCCTACCCCTTACGTGTGCCTCTGGCAGCTACCCTTGGCGCTATCCGCGGCGGGCACGCGACACAAGCCGCCCTGCGGCGGTTAGCGGCGGATCGGCGGGCTTGGCCGTCCATGCACGTGGCTGGCGCCCTGCCGAGTTGCAACAGCTCGCGGCGGGCTGCTCGTTGAATGGGCGAGATGAGGCCGTCGAGGCATCCCGCGCTGCCCTGACACAGCGGCTCCCTCCAACACGATGGTCGCGCCGTCGTCAGGCAGTGTTTGCTGCGATACAACCTCGACCGGCATGCCGGCCAGGATCGAGCCGCGCCGCGCACGGAAGTCACACATCTGGCCATCCGGGGCGATGACAGGGCCGCAGTAGTCGTATGTGTTCTGGCACATGGCGCAGCCAGGCGCGGCCAGAGACAGGGCGGCCAGGGCCAGGAGCCAGTGTCGATCAGGCATGTGGCACCCTTGAGATCAGCGAAGCGCTTGCGATCAGGCAGCGACTGACCTTTCGGCTTGAAGTGCTGCGCCGATATATTTCGACCGCGCGGCCCGTAGATCCTGCATCAATTTAGCTGCTTTTGCCGAGAGCTTCCCCAGATGGCTCATCCTTTCCACACTACCGATGCTGCGCCGTTTCTCTGTGATTCACCTCTGCAAGTCGAGTGCTTCGCCTCCCCACGCGTGCTAGCGTGAACGCCTCCGTCGACCCGCGGACCATCATCGTCGCAGCAGGTTGTGCCGTCGTGCCCAGCCCGCTGGGTGCGGACGGTGCGCCGCTCGTGCACCCATGCCAGCAGGACAGGCTTCCAAAGGCACATGGCCTGCAGCGCATGCACAGCTGCGGCCTGCTACTGGTTGTAGTGCTAGCGGTGGCGCTCAGGACACCGGGGGTGCTTCGGCCGTTGCTGGGCACGTTTGCCACGAAGAATTGCGTGTATGCCATGATCGCCAGAAACTGGGCGAGCGGGCACGCACCGTGGTACCTTCCCACCATCGATCAGCTTGTGGGAGGCCGCCGGGGCTGGCACCTCACGGAGTTGCCGGTACCGGTGTATCTGCCCGCCGCCGCGTGGGCACTGCTCGGCGGCTCGCTGGAGGTGTGGGGCCGCGCAGCAAGCGTAGCCTGGAGCGCCGTGGCAACGGGGCTGATGTACTTGCTGATGCGCCGCCAAGGGCCCGTGGCAGCCCTTTCAGCAGGCGCCGCCTTGGCCGCTTCCCCCATCAGCATTATCTACGGCCAGAGCTTCATGCTGGAAAGCTCCGTGGCTGCACTTTCCATACTATGTATCTGGGCCAACCGAGAGTGGTGGCAGGGGCAAGGACGGGCCTGGCTGTGTCTCCTGACGCTTGCCATGGCGGTGATGCTGCTGACCAAGCCTTACATGCTCGTGCTCATGGTGCCCCTGGCCATCGAGGCTTGGCGGGCTCGCCAAGATGCCTTGCCACGATGGCGCGCCCGCTTCGTCACGTGGGCAATGGCCCTGACCCTGTCGACACTGCCCGCTGTGCTCTGGTATGCTGGCGTGTGGCTGATTGCCGCTCCCGGCTCGCCTGCTGCGGCCCACGTCTACTTCTCACTCCGCCGCAGCGTTGCAGACCACAGCGGCGGGTACGAGACGCTGCTGCAGGGAGCCTTCTACGTGCAGGCCGTGAAGAATCTCTGCGGTCCGGTGCTGACACCGCTGGGTGCGGCGCTGGCCATCCTCGGCCTGCGCGGGCAGAGCTGGCGGTGTTATGCTCCGTGGTTGGCGGCCTGCCTGCTACTAGCGGCCGCCTTGCCGCTCAAGTTCCAGGCGATGAATTATTACTACGTGGTGGTCTTGCCGCCGCTGTGCGCTCTGGTCGGGCTAGGTTGTGAGCATGCGTACCACTGGCTGCGAGGACAATCTGCCTGCCTCCGCAGGGCAGGGCTGCTTGCTGCGTTGCTGGCAGTGCTGCTGGGTGACCTGCGCTTTGCCTGGCGGCCTGCCTTCGTCACACCTGAGGAGGATCGCATGGTGGTCGCGGCTGCGTCGGCCGTGCGTGCGATGTCCCACCCCGGCGATCGGGTGATCACACTGCATGGCTCAACCCTGTCTCTATTGTATTACTGCAATCGGGAGGGATGGGCGATCCACGCTCAATCGCCCCGGTTCGAGAACCGGTGGAGCGAGGCCCTGGCCGGGGGGGCACGCTGGGTGGTGGCCACGCAGCCTGAGAAGCTGGCGCCTTTGCCACAGGTGTGGGCGCGGCTAGCCGAACTGCGGCCGGTGTACGCCGGCGACGGCTTCTGTATCTATGCCATCGGGATGGCAGGTTCCTCCACTTCGGCGGATTCGTCCCGAGGAGGTAGCACGATCGATCGCATGTCGCCGTCCCTATCGATTACTGCCGACAGCTCTTGACCGATCCGCTCACGCAACGCCCGTGAAGAGACGATCGTCAGGAAAGGCAGTCCCACGACGCCCGGCACAAGATAGCGCGTGGTCATGAGCAGGCCGACAACTGCCAGTGCGGCAGTGGGTGCCACGTCGGCGAACAGCGCGGCCAAGGCCAGATCGCGCGTTCCCAGGCCCCAGGGCGTGAGCGGTATCAAACCGGCAAACAGCGCCAGGGGCGTACGGGCGAGGAACGTGTCCCACGGGACAAGCACCCCTGCGGCTCGGAAAAAACAGGCGATCTGCAGCATGTGCAATGCCCAGAGCAGCGCGGTTTGCCAGAGCAGCCGCATGGTATGCCGCCACGGCGGCGAGCAGGCGGGCCACACGGCCGTCACGCAGTTGCATACGGCCAGCAGCGCGAGCGACGTTACTGCGGTGGACGCGCTGCACCAGAGCCCCAGGCCTACCAGGATCAGCAAAACGGCCACGTCCGCGATTTTCTCGCGCAAGGTGCATACCGCGCCGGCTATGAAATGCTGTGGCTTCATGTGGCGAAAGCCGCCGCGAAGGAAATCTCCCATCTTGGCCGGAAAGGTTAGATTCAATGCCGCGGCAGCCAGCGTGTGCGCTACGGCTACACCCAGGGACAAGGTCTGGTCCCATCGTGCCAGGCAGCGCCACCGCCAGGCGGAGAGCAGCGTCTGCGGTACGAACAGCGCCATGGCGCACAGCAGCCAGCCGGCATCGAGCTGCCACAAGGCGCGCCAGAGTTCGCGCCACTGGGCAGCATAGTAGAGCGCACCCAGCATGACCGCGGCCAGCAACCATTTCAGCCAGGGCCAGGACTTTACGAGACCGGCCAGCACGCGGCCCTTCCACCGTGCTCCCGGGGCAGCCATGTTCATTTACATCTCCTTTATGATCGTGATGCGGCGATGCCGGTTCAGCAGCGGAACCAGCTCGGCCAGATCCGTCCAGGGCTGAAGGCTGGCCGTCTCGCCCGCGGCTGCCGCCGCCACGTAGGCTGTTTCCAGGTCGGAGCTATATGCCAAGGCCTCCACGCGCAAGAGGGGGTCGCGCAGCTCGAGCTCGTCGGTAATACGCAGGCGCCAGCGGCCGCAGCCGTCTGACGCCGGCAAGAAATCAATCCGGCGCGAGAGCCAGATGGGCGCCGGACGCCGGCCTGTGATCAGCCGTCGCTGCAGCGCCCGCCGCACTAGGTTTCGGCACCAACGGCCAAGACTCAGCATGGCCAGGTGCAACGCGGCCTGCTTGAGCGGGGTTGCCAGCTCGGCACGTTGCCAGTACAGCGGTCCGCTGACTACCAGCGTGCCCTGCCCGCACTCGGCAGCCGCTTCCTGTGCCGCGTCCGTTTTGGGACAGGCGTCCGAGCCCGCCGCGGGCACCCAGTGCACGCGCCGGCTTCGGCTGTGCGGCTGGGAGACGGCCAACCGTCCCTGGGACGTCCGCACCACCAGACCTGTGTCCCAGATAGCGCCGCTGCTCGAACAGTGGTACAGCACGCCGCCGCGGGCCGGGGAGACAATGGTGGCATGTGTGGGGGAGCGGTGCACAAGCAATCCTGCCTCTGGGAAGTACCTGGCACGAGGGCTTGTGTCCAGAGAAGCAGGCCGCAGGGGGCTCCAGTCGCGCCAGGCACCCAGCAGGCTGGCCAGCCGGTGTACGTACAAGCGGTCGTCGGCATACGGTGGGACGCGGCCGCTGCGCAGCAGCCTCAGGTGTGCATCTGCGAGGTCGGCCGCATCGGCATGGGTGGCGGCCAGCAATTCCATGCCGTGGGGGAAGAAGAGCACGGTACCGCGGCTGCCATAGGCGCCGCCCATGGTATCATCAGGATGCAAAAACCAGCGCGTAAAGGCCACGGCCCGTTGCAGGGCGTCTATCAGACGCCGATCGCCGACGTGCGGGGCCAGCCTCGCCAGACATTCCACCGTCAGCGTCTGATAGCCGAGATCCGCACCTTCGTACTCGACAAACCAGCCTTCGCAAGACTGCCACGCCAGCACGCGGGAAAGGAGCGCGTCGCGCGCCTGCGCGAACTCGTCGTCTCCCACGAGTTCATACACCGCGTGCAGCCCTAGAGCCGCCAGGGCGTGATGGTTGGTAAGTCGGCCCGTCTCGCCATGCCGGGCCGCCCACCGCGCGCGGCGCACAAGCCACGCACGGATCGCGCTATCGTCCAACTCCAGCAGCAGGCAGGCATGTGCCGCGGCCTGCAAGCTGAACACGGCTGCTCCAAATGCCCGCTCGAAGGGATAGTAGTCGTCACACGAGCCATCCCGGTGCGAGCTGCGTGCCGCAAACCGCATCCCCGCAATCGCCAGCTCTCGTACCCGCGATAGCCCCTGCCAGCGATTGCCGGGACATGCGTGCCGGTATATCCAGGCCAGCGGCAACACCGCTTCCTGATACATCTCGCTGGGAAAGGAACTGGTGCGATAGTGCCAGTACTGACGATCGAAGCAGCCATAGGCAGGCGAGTAGGGATTGCGGTCGACGCTGGCGAGCAACCGGGGCACTGCCGCCAACGCTGCCTGGGCGTACAGGCCGCGCAGCGAAGCATCGCGCGGATACAGGACCTGACCCGCAAAGGCCGCGGACGGTTCCTCGGCCTCGGTCCCTTCGGCAGCGCCATGCGCGGCAGCTTGTCCAGCCTGCGGCGTTCCGCGATCGCGGGGCTGCACGGTCGCCGCCGCTTCCAAGGGCCGCGCCCCCAGCGTGCCGCCGGCCATGTCTCCGTGCCACCACGACTTGGCGCTGGGTCTATGCCCGTCGATGCGCAACCATCACCTCCGCCAGCAGCCCCATCATGCATGTGACGATTCCTGCCGTCATGATCACGACATCTGATTCTTGCATCGAGCCGGTGGTGCAACGATTCCACACGCTGCGCGCCAGGCCTAGCAGTACCAGCAGGCCCGCCGCCGGCAGGAAGACGCGCAAGGGCCGGAAGTAGAGTACCATCCGCAGTACGGTGGCCAGGTACGCGGCTGTGTCCTTAATGGGGTGGAACTTGCTTCGGCCGATGCGCGGCCGATATTCCACCGGCACATACTTCACGGCTAGGCCGTTGGTCAAAAAGGCGAGCGTCATGGTGGTCACACAACTAAAGCCGTCGGGCACCACCCACAGCCAGCGCAGCATGGCCTCGCGCTTGAAGGCCTTGAAGCCGGTGTTGAGATCGGGAATGCGATGGCCGCTGAGATAACAGGCCAGCATGCGGATCGCCCACTTCGCAGGCCGTCGCAGCCACGGGAGAGTACCCTGCTCGCTGCGGCGCGCGCCGTTGACCTGGTCGTAGGCGGGGAACCAGCGGAGCAGCTCCAGCATGGCATGGGCGGGGTAGCTGCCGTCGGCGTCGAGCATCACCACCACGTCGCCCCGGGCCTGGCGGATGCCCACTTTGCGCGCCGCCCCCGCGCCCCTGCGGATGGGACACCGCACGACGCGCACCGGCACCTGCCAGCATTCGGCCGCAAATCGGGCGGCCGCGTCTGCCGTGCCGTCGGTGGAGGCATCGTCCACCACCAGCACTTCTGCGTGCAGGTTGGCCTCTGCGAGCGCCTCCACCACCTCGGAGAGCACCTGTTCGATTGCCTCCCGCTCGTTAAAGGCAGGAAGGATCACGGACACCTGTATCTGTGTTTCTTCCAGGCTGCCTGGTGCAACAGCGGCCGGGGAGGCAACCACCTGCGTCTGCCAACCATCCATGGGTCGAAAGCACGGGGCACATTACGGACCAGGAACCCTTGCTTATAACCCCAGAGCCCACCGTGTACCAAGGTCAATTGCTTGCAAATTCTGGTGCTAGCGGCAGGCCTGCTTGCCCGCCCGTCGGCCGGCGGGGGGTTGGCGAACTGCTGGCCCCTGGGGCTAGCAATCCGCTCGCCGCAGCGCAAGGCCGCGGCTGGCTGCATTGGGGACGTGAAGGGGGGCCGTCAGCACGCGAACCGAACACGGTGATCTTGTCCGCGTTCCCACGCAGGGGCCTGGAAACCTGGAAACGAGAAGGGAATCGGGCTTGACGCGGCGGGCCCGTCGGCATATCAACTGCCCCGCGCTAACCTGAAACCGCACGTGGACGGAAGTGGATGGCGAGCTTGGGCGCCTTGTTAACCAGGCAGGGAGGCCAGCATGGCGGGAAGCAATCCCTCTCAGCAGCACGCGAGCACGGGCGGCGGTCTCGGTGGCGGTCCCTGCGCAGGTCCTCCGCGTTCGGGCACGGGGCCCGGCAGCACCAGCGCCAGGGAAGCTGCCGCGCGTGTGGTACCGGCCGCTACATCCTCCCCGCTGGTTGGTTCTGCGCAGCCAGGCGGCACACAGGCAGATGCTGCCCCAGGCGTGCCCCTGCTGGATCTCGGGCGCCAGTACGCGTCGATACAAGATGAAGTCGAGGCAGCAGTGCTTCGCGTGCTTCGCTCGGGCCAGTATGTGCTTGGGCCTGACTGCCGCGCCCTGGAACAGGAACTGGCCGCTTATACCCAGTGCCGCCATGCCGTGGCCTGCGCCTCAGGAACCGACGCCCTGTTGCTGGCACTCATGGCGCTGGGCATTCGGCCGGGAGACGAGGTGCTGCTACCCAGTTTCACCTTCTTTGCCACCGCTGGGGCCGTGGCGCGGCTGGGGGCCGTGCCCGTGTTTGTGGACATCGAGCCGGATTCCTTCGGCATGGACCCCACGCGGGCAAGCGAGGCGGTGACGCCCGCCACCAAGGCGGTGATTCCGGTTCATCTCTACGGCCAGTGCGCCACGTTGGAGCCGATCCTCGCTCTGGCTGCATCCCAAGGGCTGGCCGTGGTTGAAGACGCGGCCCAGGCCTTGGGCGCCCTGTATCGCGGGCGGCCGGCAGGGGGGTGGGGAGACGTGGGGTGCTACAGCTTCTACCCAACCAAGAACCTGGGAGGGATGGGAGACGGCGGCATGCTCTGCACCCAGCGTGCAGACCTGGCGGACAAGCTCCAGATCCTGCGCGTGCACGGGATGCGGCAACGCTACTACCACGAGGCGGTGGGCATCAACAGCCGGCTCGATACGCTTCAGGCAGCGGTGCTGCGTGTGAAGCTCGCATACCTGGAAGCCTGGACGGCCGCGCGCATTCGAGCGGCGGCCCGCTATGCAGCCCTGCTGGCGCCACTGGAACGAGAGGGCTTGCTGATTCTGCCGCGCGAGCTGCCTGATCGCCGCCACGTGTGGAACCAGTATGTGATTCGCATTCCTGGTGGCAAGCGCGATGCGCTGCGTGCCTTCTTGCAGGAGCGCAAGGTATCGACCGAGGTGTACTACCCGGTGCCGCTGCACTTGCAAGCCTGTTTTGCAGACCTAGGCTATCGGCCAGGCAGCCTGCCGGAGACGGAGCGAGCTGCCGCGGAGGTGCTGGCCCTGCCAATCTTTGCAGAGATCACTGAGGCCGAGCAGGAGTGCGTGGCCGCTTGCATTGCCGCGTTCTTTGGCAGGACGGCGCAGGGCGTTCCCCGGCCAAAGTTTCTGGACCGGCCGGCGCAGCGTTCGGTGCAGGATGGGCCGGCTGCCAGTCGCTAGGGCCAAAGAGTCCCGCGTCTGATGCACCTGCCGTGCGTGGCGCAAGCCAGTACGCTTGGTGCGGCGGGGCCTAGATCTACAGCGCCATGTGGGTAACCGTACACCGCCACCATTCTTGACGGGGTTGGTAGCCTGCGTGCGGGCGGTGGGAGATTCCGACAGCATGCAAGTGCCAGCGCAAACCGTGGCCGCGATAACGTCCCCGACAGAGCGTGGCCCTCCATCGCGAAGCGTGCGCCTCCAGCGCCCCCCTGGAAGGACGCGCTCCGTCGCGTCCGGCCCGCGCAACACGTGGCCGCCGACTTTCTGCTGGAGGGACGCGCTCCGTCGCGTCTGGCCCTGCGCAACACCTGGGCCCGCAATCACGGCCACAACGGAACGTGGCCCTCCATGAGGGAGCGCGTGCCCGAGGGAGCCACGCACGTGCGGCTGGATGCGGCGGAATTGGCCAGCCCTCCGACGTTCTGGGAAGCAGTTCGTCCGCAGTGGATAGCCTGTTCCTTTGCACATTTAGGAAACGCAAGGTCGCCAGGACGCGAAGACGCAAGGAGTGCGTGCTCTTCTACTTTGCGGCTTGGCGTCTGTGCGTCCCGGCGCTCCTTGATTCTCCGTGCGTCCGGAGACTGATCCACATAGCAGAACACTTTTGGAACCGGCGCGTGGCACAGGCTTCTCGAGGACTCATCGCATCCAGACTTCCTTAACGGCCGGAAACAGCGGCCACTCCTGCCGCGGAAACAGGCCCTGCGGTGTCATCGCGGGCACGGAAGGCTGCGCGGCATGCGGGCACGCCTGGTGTTGACGTACGGTTACATGTCCGCACACTCCCACACGCCCACCCACCTCGCAATCGCGTAGCAGTTGCACACCATAACCCAGACTCGCCCCCGCGCACCCTCGGCTGCCCCTACGCCCACAGCCGCCGGTCCCCTTCATCACTTGGCGTTGGCATGCTCCACCTCGCTTGCGTGCACTCGTCTTCCTCCCCGCCCGCACGCAAGCTACCAACCTCGTCAAGAATAATGGTGGTGCACGTTTACGCTCGTATTTCTGGCTTGCTGCCAAAGCGACGCATGTTGCCCGCAGGGTGCAATCGATTGGGGGCGCGGAGCTTTCGGCCGTGGTGTTGCCTCTCTGGCCGAACAACGCTGTGCGGCGCGGTGCGGAGCTGGCATGAAAAAAGGGGAGAGTGTATGGGCCGAGTACAAAACTCCCCGGAGAACCTTGTGCGTTCAGAGACTGTCGAGGCGGGATGTTGTGAAGAGAGTTGGGGAAGTGACACGAACGCGGGGTGGGCGGGCCGTGGACCGCGGGAGGGTCTTACCCGCCCGTTCTTCTTCTACCTTTCCCTTGAATCGCACAAGGTCTCCGGGGAAGTCTCCTCGATGTGCTGGGCCTCGGCCGCGGCATGCAGCGCTACAATCGCCAAACCCTTGCGATCGGCAAACTGCAGGCACGCCTCGCGGTCGACGAAGATCGTTTTGCCTGCCTCAATAGCCAGGCAGCTTGCGCCGGCGCGCACCATCTGTTGCAGCGTGCCCAGGCCGATGGTTGGTACGTCAAACCTCATGTCTTGTTGCGGCTTGGCCACCTTGACCACGGTAAAGCCGCTGCGGCACAACTCGCCTGCCCGCGCAACGCAAAGATCGGTTCCCTCGATCGCCTCCACGGCCATCGCCACCTGTCCCTTTACGCACACGCACTGGCCCACGTCGTAACGTCCCAGCTCTTTCGCCAGGTGCCAGCCATATTCGATATCGCGCGCCTCAGATGGGCTGGGGCCGCGTCGCGTTAGCTTGCCGAAAGGCACGAGCAGCTCCGGTACAAGATCCGATGCCGGCACCACTTGCAGTCCGTCCACGGCCAGCTCGTCGCACACGGCCGATAGCAGCGTGTCGTCGCGGCGATCGCTCCTTTGCAGCACAAAGTGCCGGAAGAAGCGGCGCAGCGTGCGCCAGTCCGGCGCATGGCGCAACCAGAACCAGGGGCGAAACAGGCGAAACTTGTGTACCTTTCCCGCCAATACCACCTGCTGTACCCCTCGGCGGCTAAACCAACGGGCCGCCCAGCCCAACCGGCCGAGTCCCGTCCAGGCAAACTGAGCGCAACGCTCCGCTAGTACCGGGTCGGCGTGGTCGCGCAAGCCAAGACAGCACACCTCCAGCCCTCGCCGCCCAAGCGACTCGGCCACCAGGATGGGGAATCGGCCCCAGCCGGCCAGCAAACCGATCGGTGCCTGCGTTACAGATGCCTTCATCCGGCCTTCCGTCTGGATTCGCTCTGCTCAGGCAGGGGCACATTCAGTCGGGCGGCCAGCTCTGCCACGCAGGCACGCAGCTCTTTCAACTCGCGGCCCCACTCGGGCAGACGTGCCTCGGCTGCAAAAATGAGCTTCTGCTGGCGGATGGGCCGGGCAGGACTGCCCAGGACCGTGGTCTCTGGCGGTACGTCGTTGGGCACGCCGCACTGCGCCCCCAGCACGGCTCGGTCTCCAATGTGCACGTGGTCGCGTACACCCGCTTGCCCGGCTATCACCACGTAGTCCCCCGTGGTGCTGCTGCCCGCAATTCCCACCTGCGAGCAAATCAGATTGTGCCGGCCGATGCGGCAGTTGTGACCAATCATCACCAGATTGTCCAGCTTGGTGCCCTCACCGATGATGGTCGGCCCGAAGGTTCCTCGATCGATGGTGGTACAGGCCCCCACCTCCACGTCCGCCTCGAGGATCACATAGCCAAGCTGCGCCGAGCGCTGATTGCGGCCGTTGACCTGCTTGTAACCGAACCCGAACGCTCCCACCACCGCTCCTGCATGGATTATGCAGCGAGCCCCGACCACCGTGTCCTCATACAGCACGGCGTTCGGATATACGGTCACCTGCGGGCCCAGCCGGCAGCCGGCCATCACCCGGGCGCCGCTGTGAATAATACAGCCAGGCCCCAGCTCCACGTCGTCTCCCACTGTGGCCCCCGCGTGGATCTCGACGCCTTCGCCGAACCGAGCGGTCGGACTCACATGCGCCAACGGACTGACCCCAACCGAACGCCCCCGCCGAGGAGGGCGAAAATGACACACTACGGCCGCAAAGGCCCCTAGCACGTCGTCGACCTCGATGGCCGGTAGGCCTACCTCAACGCCCCGCGGCACCAGTACGGCCGTGGCCTGAGTGGTGTCCAGCCGCCCTACCAGGTGGCCATGCTCCAGGAACGAAATCTCGCCTGCACGCGCTGTGGTGAGCGTGGCAGCGCCCGTGATCAATAGTTCAGGCGGGCCGTGCAGCGTGCCGCCCACAAGCCCCGCCAGGTCGGCGAGCAAGGTGGCCATGATTTGGGATTCCTTTCGGCGGAACAACGGATGCTATCGACGCATCCAATCCGGAGCAAGGGCAGTTTCAAGGAATTATCGAAGAGGGCAAGGCGGGCAGGGACGGGCAGGGCAGGCGAGCGATGGTTTTCTTGGTGTTGAGCGACGGTCTATGTGCACTGAAGTACATAAAAAACCCTTGTTGCTTTGCTCCCCGTCGAGGGAGGAAGCCATGAGCAGCCGTCTGCGACGCCAGCCAATACCCGCGATCTTCCCCGCACCGCGGACTTGGCTGCTCGACTACGTCGCGCCGGCCGCCCGTCAACGCAGCGCTTCGGCGCCAACGACCGCGCAGCTCGTTTCTTGGGTGCGGACCTTCGTCTTGTTCCACGGCAAACGGCTCCCGCGCGAGTAGGGGCGCTCGCCGTGAGCCGGTTCCTGCGGCACGTCGTGGGAACGGAGAAGCAGCCGCTGCCGGCACGGGAGACGGCCCGATCTGCCCTGGAGGCGCTGTACGGAGGGGTATGGAAGCGCGCAATCACAGGGCCGGACATGCGCCTGATCCTCCGCCCGCCCACGCAGCCGGACGTGTTCGTGCTGCAAACCGCCGTGCGCTGCGGGCCGCCGGTGCTGCCCGCTGCCCGCGCTGGACGTTTCCGGCGCGGTCAGTCGATGACTCGCTCGGTCCGGCCCACCTGAAGGCCAAGTGCGTGCCGTGGAGGCACGCCTCAAGTGCGTTGACGACCTCGCCATGCCGCCGAGTCGTGAAGCGGAAGTGCTGAGCAGCACGGTGGAACGCTTCGCCAGGCGAGACGACCTGGCGACGCCGGCGGTTCACCAGCTCCAGCGGCGACAGCGCGTCGAGACGTTCAGGGATGGCATCGAGGTCGAGCCGGACGCCTGGACCGGCGCCGTCTACCGCCCGGTCTCGAAGCCGCCTTTCTTCGCAGCATAAGAAGGGTGGCCAGAGGGGACCCGCCGCTCGGGCGATCCGGCGATCCGGCGATCCGGTAGCCTGGTAGCCTGGTAGCCTGCATTCTCGTATTGCCTCGTTTTTCGATGCTCCCTAAAATGGGGTAGTGTGATTCCCGTTCGCCCCGCGGCGGCTATTTCTTCGTCGCCGGCATGGAAGCGGCCCGACCGCAGCCGCCTAGCCTGGGATGGTCAGTCGTGGCCTTTACTGACGTTGACCGTGATCTGCTCGCACGCTGCCTGGAGCGCAAGCCCAAGGCGTGGGAGGCGTTCGTAGACCGCTTTATGGGGCTGGTGGTTCATGTGGTCAACCATACGGCCCAGTCTCGCTCGGTTCGTCTGACTCCTCAGGATCGGGAGGACCTGTGTGCCGAGGTGTTCCTCGCTCTGCTGGAGAACGACTTCGCCATCTTGCGCCACTTCCGCGGCCTTAGCAGCCTCGCTACGTATCTGACGGTGGTGGCACGCCGAGTGGTAGTGCGGGAACTTCTCAAGCGCAGAGCGGCCTCGAAGTTGGCCCAGGCGAATGGCGCGAACGACGTGGCCGCTGGAGGTGAGCCCGTCGAACAGCGGATCACGGACCGCGACGAGGTGGAGCGGCTGTTGGAAGAACTCTCGGGCCATGAGGCCGATGCGGTGAGGCTGTTTCATCTCGAAGGAAAGAGCTACCAGGAAATCAGCTCCGCCTTGGGAGTGCCAGAGAACAGCATTGGTCCCCTGCTCAGCAGGGCACGGGAGAAGATGCGGCGAGCCGCAACCGCCGCAGATAGCTCCCAAGGCTAGCAGCGTCTTGCCAGCAATCGTTCGACACGCAGGTAGTGGCTCTCCGCCGGCGGATCGTTTCACGGGCTAGCACCATGCCCTGGTCCTAGTGGTTCTGCCGGGGTAGCCTTGCCGGGACGCGGATCAAAAGGCGGGCGCAGTACATGCCGCGGTTGTCGCACGCTCCCTGCCGCGCCAACGATGAGGTCGTAAGGCCCCCGCTGCCGTGCATGCTCTTTGGATTGACCGGCCGAACCCTGCGGCAACTCGCCGGGGTGTGGTCCGGCGGGGGCCGGCCTTTGCTCGATGATGATGTTTGCCAACAGGGCAACGCAAGCGGCGGCGAAGCGCGGCCTGCAGCCGCAGGGCAGTGGGTATGCTGTGCGGGCAGCCGGGCTGAATCAACAGGTGCAATCTGTGGCATGGCTCGGGCGCAGGGGCGAGCCGTGCCGGGACGAGTTGCGAGCAGAGGCTGGAGGCCGTAAGCTCATGCTCATCCTTGGGAGGAGGTATTTCGATGAGCATGCGGCGCGTGGTGTTGGGCAGTTGCGTGATGCGGCGGTTAATGGGGCTGTGCTTGTTGTACACGGCGATGGGACAGCCTGTGTGTCTGGGGGCCGAGGCGGCCGATCCGCGGCGTCCGCCGGCCATCCGCAGCGAGCATGTGCCGGAGGTGCCCGAGGAGCTAGCGGAGCGGCTGCGGCAATACCAGAACACGCGTGCCGCCTCGTTTGCGGGTTGGGCGCCGGACGGCCGCGGCCTCTTGGTGCAGACTCGGTTTGGCAATGCGCCCCAACTGCACCGTGTGTACGTTCCTGGCGGCCGACGGGAGCAGCTTACATTCTTCGACGAACCGGTTGGCGGCCAGTTCATCCCTCAGGCGGAAGACGGGGCGCTGCTGGTAACCATGAGCCGGGGGGGCAACGAGAACGATCAGATCTACCTGTTCCAGCCTTTGGGCGGCCGGGCCGTCTTGTTGACCGATGGCACCTCGCGCAACCTGTTAGGGCCCGTGCGGGATGACGGGACGCGGATGGTGGTTCACAGTACGCAGCGCAACGGGCGGGATACCGACCTGTACATCGCCGACTGCCGCCGCCCTGGCAGCATGGAACTGGTGCTGGAGGTGAACAACGAGTTCTGGACGTGCACCGACTGGTCGCAGGATGGCCGGCTTCTGGCCCTGCTCCGCTACGTCTCGATCAACGAGTCGTATCCGGCGCTGCTGGACCTGCACACACGGCAGGTGCAGCCGTTGCCGCTGGCGGCTGCTGCGCCCGTGGCCGTCGGCAGCCTGGTTTTCACACCGGACGCCAACGCAGTGTATCTCACCACCGATGCGCGCGGCGAGTTTCTCGAGCTGGCGAGGCTCGACCTGGCCAGCGGGCAGTACTCCTGGCTTTCGGCAGACATTCCCTGGGATGTCACCGACGTGCAGGTGGATCGCCACACGGGGCAGGTAGCGTTTTGCACCAATGAAGATGGAGCCAGCCGCCTCTATCTCCTCGAGGCAGATCGGCCCCGCGCCGTAGAGCTGCCGCTAGGCATTGTGGCCGGCATGGAGTTCTCTCCCGACAGCCGGCAGTTGGGCTTTACGTTGGCGCGGCCTGACGCTCCGGCCGAGGCATACTCGCTGGTGCTGGCGTCGGGCGAGCTGGTGCGCTGGACCTACAGTGAGACGGGCGGTCTGGACCCGGCGACTTTTGTACAGCCGGAGCGGATCCAATTCTCGTCATTCGACGGCAGGCAGATCCCAGCCTATTACTACCGACCTCCCCAGGCATCGCCCGACCGGCCGGTGCCTGTGCTGATCGATATTCACGGTGGGCCGGAGTCACAGTACCGCCCCACTTTTTCGGGCATGACGCAGTACTATCTGCACGAGCTGGGCCTGGCAGTCATCTTCCCCAACGTGCGCGGCTCGGCCGGATATGGCAAGAGCTACTTGAAGCTCGACAACGGCATGCTGCGGGAGGATAGTGTGCGAGACATCGGCGCCCTGTTGGACTGGATCGCCCAGCAGGCCGAGCTGGACGCACGCCGCGTGGGGGTGATCGGCGGCTCGTATGGCGGCTACATGGTGCTGGCGTCGCTGACGCACTTTGGCGAACGGATCCGCGCGGGCGTGGATATTGTCGGGATCGCCAATTTTGTCAGCTTTCTCGAACGTACCAGCCCCTACCGCCAGGACTTGCGGCGGGCCGAGTATGGCGATGAGCGGGACCCGCAGATGCGAGCGTTCTTTGAGCAGATCAGTCCCGTCAACCGTGCCGACCGCATTCGATCCGCGCTGCTGGTGGCGCATGGGGTGAACGATCCGCGCGTGCCGTTTTCCGAGGCGCAGCAGATTGCCGAGGTGGTGCGGGCACAGGGGAGGCCCGTCTGGACGGTCTACGCCGAGAATGAAGGGCACGGCTTTGCCAAGAAAGACAACCGAGACTACTTGACGGCCGTGATCGCCATGTTCTTGCGGCAGCATCTTCAGTAAACTGAAGGTGCAGGCGCCAGCGGCCTGCCGGTTGTAGGCGGGGTGCCTCCTCCCTCAACCGCAAGACCTGGCACGTTCGGTGGCGTGTGGCGGTCTGTGACGCCAGGCCGGTGCCATGTGTGGCCGCCCGCTGGCCGGCACGGGTGCCGGCCAGGCCGGTACCTCAGCCGCGCGTGGCGCGACAGCGCAAGCGGCCTGCCGGATGCGCCCGCGTGTGGCGCACGGGGATTTACAGACGGGGCTGCCAGCCGGGCTGCCAGGTGTGCGACATGCGCTCTGCGGCCGGCCGCGCGGAAGCGCGCCTGCCGCAGGCGGCATGCCGCGCAAGCGATGGACGGGGCCCGGTTCGACAACGTGAGGGTCGCCAGCCGTGAGGTTGGGGATAGGCGCCAAGATCGGGGGACTGTGCTTCGGGCTTGTGCTGATGGCTGGCGGCTTTGCTCGCTGGGCCTTCTATCGCACGGGCCAGGTATTTGTTGAACACGAGCTGGTGGACCTGGCGGACGACACGCGGGTGCAGGCCCTCAAGCTGGAAACGGCAGTTTCGGGCCTGCGCGAGGCCGTGCTGCGGCTGGCGGCCAGCGTGCCGCCCGATGCGGATCCCGCATCCGACGTGAGGGCCTGCCGCGAGGTTCTCGCGGACCATCCCCTGCTGCTCCGCACCGCGCTGTTTCCTGCCGCCGCTGTGGAGCAGGCGGGTCAGCATGCGCCCCGCGGCGCGTGGCGCTCTTCCGCTGGCACTCGGATCAGCACGGGGCTGCCTGAGAAAAACCAGCTTCCCCTTCCCCTCGAGGCCGTGGCCGCAGTCTCTCAACTGCCGCCAGGAACCGTCTGGCTCTCGCAGCTTGCTCGCGGGCCCCACGGGGATCAGCCGCCAAGGCTGCTGATGCACGCCACCATTGCTCTCTCTCGCAGGCTGGGGTGGCTGGCGCTGGCCACACTGGACTTTGAAGTGCTGGTGCTTGATCTGGATGATTCGCCGCGGCACATCACCTTCCTTTCCGATGAGCGGGGCCACTTGTTGGTCCATCCCGCTGCGCGGCCCTCAGCGCGGGTATCGCCGGCGGCTCCACCCCGCATGCAGGATTTGTTCCCCAACCTAGCCGTCTACTATCTGCCGGGGCGTCCGGCTGCGGAGAACGAAGAACTGGCGCGTACCGGCCGTTTGCTGAGCGTTCGCCCCGAGGAGTTTGCCCGAGCGTTCTCTCCCGGCGAGGGGCGTTATTTTGTCGTCTTTCGCCTCCGCGACACGCCTCGGTATCGGCATGCCAGTGCCGACGATCGGCGGCGCCTGCTGGCAGCCCTCGAGGCCGAGCGCCGGCGGGCAGAACGGGGAGCGGCTGCGGGCGGCGTGCGGCTCAACTACTCTCACACCAGCCGGGGGATGCCTCCGCGTCCCGAGATTGGCCGGCACACCACGCGGCTGGTGGTGAGCGGTCTGGCGGTGGAGGACTTGCAGCGCGTGCGCCGCCGGCTCAAGCGAGATTTCGGTCTGGGGTCCGCGGCGCCGCAACCGGCGCGGCACTTCGCCCTGCACTTTTACAAGGTGTTTTACGATCCCCAGCAGCCGGACCGCTTTCTGGGACTGGCGTGGGCCGCCTCCACCGAGGAGATCAAGGCCGATTTCGACGCCGAGGTTTCGGCCATGCAGTGGTGGATTCTGGGAGTGATCCTGCTGGCCTTGCTGCTGGTGCCGCTCTTGTCGGTGATGATCACGCGGCCCTTGCGGAGGCTGACGCAGGCCACGGCACACATTGCGGCGGGACTGTTCGAGGAGCGGTCGCTGGAGGAGGCCGAGCAGGCTCCCGATGAGATCGGCCGGCTGGCCGGGTCCTTCCGGCAAATGGTGGAGCAGCTCCGCGAACGCAGCGAGGCCTTGAAACGCTTGAACGAGGAGCTGGAGGTTCGCGTCGCCGAACGCACCGCCGAGCTGCACCAGGCCAACGTCGAACTGGCCGCAGCGCGCGATCATGCCTTTGCCGCCAGCCGAGCCAAGAGCGCCTTTCTGGCCAGCATGAGCCACGAGCTGCGCACCCCGCTGAACGCCATTATCGGCTACAGCGAAATGCTGTCCGAGGAGGCCGCGGAAGCCGGTCTGGAGGGCTTCCAGGCCGACCTGGAAAAGATCCGCGCCTCGGGACAGCACCTGTTGGCCATCATCAACGACATCCTCGACCATTCCAAGATCGAGGCGGGGCGTGTGCAGCTTGTGCTCGAAGAGTTTTCCATCGCCTCCCTGCTGAGCGAAGTGGCCGAAACACTGCGGGTGCTCGCCCGCAAACACGGTAACACCCTGAGCGTACAATGTCCCCCGCAGATCGGGTCGATGCGCGCGGATCTGACGCGCGTCCGCCAGGTGCTGTACAACCTGTTGAGCAATGCGTGCAAGTTCACCCAGCAGGGCCAGATTACCCTTTCGGCCGTGCGCGAGGCCAGCAACGGCCAGGAATGGATCCTGTATACGGTGAGCGATACGGGGGTGGGCATGTCCTCGGAGCAGATGGCGGGCTTGTTCCAGGAGTTCGCCCAGCTCGACAATACCATTCGGCGGCGCTTCGAGGGCACCGGGCTGGGCCTGGCTATCAGCAAGCGGCTGGCGGAGCTGATGGGCGGCACGATCAGCGTGGAGAGCGAGCCGGGCCGCGGCTCCACGTTCACGGTCCGTCTGCCGGCGGTGGTTCGCCCGCCCCAGCCTCTGGCGGGGGACCATGCCCAGCACGCCACGGACAGCGACCTGGCCGCCGGGAGGCCGTCTCCCCATGCACATCCCGACCTGCCGGATACGCGTGCGCCGGCCCTGCCGGAGGTTTCTCGGCCAACAGCCATCGAGCACGCGCCCTCGGCGGGTGTTGCCGGCACATCGCGTTCAGACAGAGACCACAGCAAAACAGGCCCTCCGCCCGGGCAAGCTGCCGGCGCGGCCTGCGCGGCCCGAGACCTCCCTCGATCTGCCGCTGCACCCGACTCGGCCGCGCACCCCTCCCATCGCGATCTCTCCTTTGCGCCTTCCCAGCAGGAACCTGACCGTGCCCGAGAGTAGCTACACGATCCTGGTCGTGGACGACCATGAGCACAACCGCGAGCTGCTCTGCCGCCGGCTTGTGCGCCAAGGTTATCGCGTGGCCACCGCGGCCGATGGTCACGAGGCCCTGCAATACCTGGAAGACCATGCGGCCGATCTGGTACTGCTAGACATCTCCATGCCGGGCATGGACGGCTACCAGGTGCTCGATCGTCTGAAGCGCGACGCGCAATGGAGAGACATCCCCGTGCTCATGGTCACGGCCATCGACGATACCGACAGTGTGGCACGCTGCATCGAACTCGGTGCGGACGACTACCTCACGCGCCCTGTCAACACACGGCTGCTGGAAGCCCGCGTCAACGCCTGCCTCAACAAGCGCCGCCTCCGCGAGCAGGAGCAGAACTACTTGCGGCAGATCCGTGCCGAGCAGAAGCGGGCAGACGATCTGCTCTACGATCTGCTGCCCCACTCGGTGGTGCAGGAACTGAAGGCCACGGGTACCGTGCGGCCGCGGCGTTTCCACAATGTGGGCGTGCTGTTTTGCGACATTGTGGGCTTTACGGCCTACTGCGACGAGCGGGATCCCGAAGAGGTGGTCCACCGCCTGCAAGCCCTGTTCGAGAGATTCGAGCAGGTCGTCGTGCAGCATGGCATGGAGAAAATCAAGACCGTGGGAGACTGCTTTCTGGCCACGGCGGGCCTGCTGGCACGAGTCGATAACCCGGTGCTCTGCTGTGTGCGCTGCGGAGCGGACATGATCGAGGCGGCGCGGGCATTAGACACGGGCTGGGAGGTACGTGTGGGCATCCACGTTGGGCCCGTCGTAGCTGGCCTAGCGGGCAAGCGCCAGTACAGCTTCGACCTGTGGGGGGACACCTTGAATACGGCCGCGCGTGTCGAAAAGGCCAGTGCACCGGGGACGATCGCGGTCAGCGGTCCGGCGTGGCAGCACATTGCGGATCTCTGCCGAGGAGAATCGCTCGGCTACATGCCGCTCAAGGGCAAACCCGGGCTGGAGGTGTTCCGCTTCAAGCGATTTCTCGCGCTCCCGGACGAATGACTGCCGCCGCGTACAGCCACGCCGACGGCCCCGCGCAGGGGGCGTGCGGCATGCTGCGTTTGATGCAGATGGATCTCTCGGAAAACCCTGCGCGCGCAGCACATCCTGCGGAGCCCGGCTGGAGTTGGTTCGCCGCCCAATCCGCCCTGCCGCGCAAGGCAAAGCAGCCTGCCCGCCGCAAAGAACAACGACACAACCCGTGGAGACGCGGGGCCAAAGTGTCCCCACGTCGCGCTGCCCAAGCTGGAACGCCGTGCGACTGTGTCGACCCCGCGCCGCTTGTCCGAGCGCAACCCACTCGCTGCACTGGCGCCGGGCGGCCTGCGACAGACGTACGAGCTGCCGCGAGTGGTTTGTCGTGCGATGCGGCATGCCGCTAGCGGGGCGTGTACAGCCCCGGCTGTTCGACGCCGTCTCCGTCCCAGTCGCCAACGATGGGAAGGTCCTCTGGGCTTCCCGCCTCGAGCACCAGGTCGCGTTCGTCGAACACGCGGTCCCCATTCATGTCAATGTACCATCGGCCGTTGCGGTACACTCCCACCTCGTCGATGCCGTCTCCGTTGAAGTCGCCGACCACAGGTTTGTCACCGGGGCGGCCCAGGTCAAAGCGGGTATCCCGGTCCGTGAGCCGACCATCGCCGTCTGTATCCAGCATCCACATGCCGTTGCGGAATACGCCAATGGTGTCGATGCCAGCGCCTGTCCAATCGCCGGAGATCGGGATGTCTCCCGGCGCGCCGTAGTGAAATACGTGGTCGATCAGGTCGGTGCGCAGCTCACCCTCGTGTGTGCGCTGGAGGGCGCGCCAACCGCTGGTTGCCTCCTGCGGAGGGGGCGGTACGTTCTTGGGCTTGCCCGCCGGTTCGTTCGTGGGCGCAGGCAGGCCCGGTTCATGCACAATGGCCCTCGGGTCCTTCGGCCAGACGGGACCAAAGATGCCGATGTCTGTCTTGCCATCCCCGTCCCAATCGCCGGTCACGGGCAGGTCGTCGCGGCTGCCTAGTTGCGCCCATAGATCGTCATCATCCCAGCGCCCGTTGCCGTTGAGGTCGATGTACCACTGGCCATCGAGGTACATTCCCACGTCCGTGACGCCGTCTCCGTTGAAGTCGCCGGTTACCGGCAGGCCGCGCGGCAGGCCAAAGTCGAGGCGGCGCTGCGGCCCGCCGAGCATGCCCGGTAACAGCGTCCAGCGGCCCGCATCGTTGGGGCCCTCGCTCCAGTTGGCCCTTACCAATCGCGAACGTACCAGGCTAGCCTCGTGGAACACGCTCTCGCCGAGAGTCCCGGCTTCAAGCGGGGCTCCGTGCTGCTGCCCTCCAGGCGACACGCCGGCGGAAGCACGGGAGTCGGTATGTGCCACGCCTCGCGGGTAACCTGCGTCCACAATGCTCAGATGCCATGTGTAGCTCTGGACATAACCGCCACGTCCATGCTGCGCAGGCTCCGGGACAGGCAGTACCAGCGTCGGCAGGGATAGCAAGGTTACGGGTATGACGGGCGCCGCTGGCGGCGCAAAAGGCGGGGGAGGGGTCAAAGGAGGCGGGAAGACCAGCCGGGGCGACACACCCACGAATTGCACCTCGCTGAAGTTGTTTTCGATACTTTCCTGGCCGGCAGCCAAGGGGATCAGCGCGATGGCGTCCCGCCCACCCAGCACCGCCGCCAGTTGTGGCAGATCCAGACCCGGTATGCCCAGCGCCACAGGTGCCATGACGTCTCCGCCGGGCACGCGGCCCAGCGGCAGACCGCCTGTGCTGCCCGCCATGTTGAACCCGCTCACGTAGCCCGAAGGCTGCACCTGAATCACCGTGTACAGTCCCGGCGGCAGGGGAGCGAACTGGTAGAAGCCGTGAGCGTCGGTCACGGCCTGGATGGGCTGTCCCTGGCTGTCCAACAGCAACTGTCCCGTCGCATCTGCCAACAGCAGACGGACGCCCGGCAAGGGCGTGTCGTCCGGCGTGCGGATGCCGTCGCGCCACTGGGCGAGATTAGCCAGAATGGCAGATACGTCGCGGCCCAGGTCGTCGACCTCGATGGGTGGACCGTCTACAAACACATAGCCGGAGATCACGGCTCCCGGCAGCTCGCAGAAGTCATAGTGCACCGCCTGCCTACCAGGTAGCAGCCGAATTCCAGAAATCACATCGTTGGTTCGCAGCACGCCGCCCTCGCTGCCCACGTGCTCCGCGCCGTCAAAGTAATCGGCAGGCTGAATTTCGCGCACCTGGTACTCGCCGGGCCGCAGGCCGTCAAAGCGATACTGCCCCTGAGCGTTGGTGTGCGTCGCGGCCAATACCTGGCCGGATGCGTCCAGCAGATGCACTGCCACGCCCGCCAGGGGGTGCTCTCCGGCATTCAAGATGCAATCGCCATTCACGTCCGCGATTACCATGCCTGAGATGCTAGCGGGCTCGAGTTCGCAGAAGTCGTATCCCACGGCATGCACGCCGGAGGCGAGGCGAATACCTGTGATCGTATCTACGGCCGTCACGGCTCCGCCGGCCGTACCGACATGGGCTTCGTCGTTGAGGTAGCCAGCGGGCTGCAACTCTCTGATGCCATACGTGCCTGGGGGAAGGTGATCGAAGCGGTAGCGGCCGGCGGCGTCCGTCGTAGTGACGGCAATTAGCTGTCCCTGACTGTCAAGCAATTGCACCACCACGCCGGAAAGGCGCGGTTCTTCCGCATCTGCCAGGCAATCGCCGTTGCGGTCCACATGGACGATGCCACTGATCGAGCCGGGCAGCAGCTCGCCGAAGTTGTATTCGCGTCCCTGCTGTCCGCCCAGCAGTTGGATGCCATCCATGAGATCGCCGGGGTTGTGGGCGATGCCGCCCAGCGTGCCCGGGGCGTCGCGCCCGTCCAGGTAGCCGGCAGGCTGCACTTCGAGGACGCGATATTCTCCGGGCAGCAGGCCCTCGGCGCACCACAGACCGGTGGCGTCGGTCGATACCGTGACGGAAAAGCCCGAAGCCACGTTTTGCACACGCAGTTCCGCGTTGGCGATGGGACTCTCGCCCTGGTCGCGAACGCCGTTGTCATTGGCGTCGTGATAGACGTAGCCGCAGAGAGAGGCAGGACGCACCTCGGCGAAGTCGTTGTTCGAGCTATCCTCGCCGCCGGCCAGATCGATGTCCGTAAGCACGTCGGGAGTGGCCACACTGCCGCGTGTCTGGCCAGCCACGGTGCCGGCGCGGGCACCGACGCTCAGATAGCCCTGAGGTTGGGTCTCTACAATGCGGTAGCGGCCGGGCAACAGGTGATCAAAGCGGTAGGCTCCGCTGGCATCAGTCACGGTAGTCAGGCCGGTTGGCACGTAGTCGCCCTGTTCGAGCCGGAAGAGTGTGAGAGCCACGTTCCCCAGGGGCACGTCCTCTGGGTCGCGCCTATTGTTGGCGTTGAAGTCCTCGAACACCGTGCCGGCCAACGAGATGGGCAGTGGCATCTGGGTGAGCGTGATCACGGCCCCGGCTGTGAGGACCGGAGAAGGATCGGCGTTGGGCGGCGTGTAATCGTCGCCGGGCAGGTCCAGGCCGGTGGGGAGAAGTTTGAAGTCGAAGGCGTCCAGGAACATGTCGTTGCCTGTCGCGTCATAGTAGTGCGGCGCGGTGAAGGTGGCGTACAGCCGCGAGCCCTCAAACTCGTTTCCCTCGGCCACCGAGTTCTGGCCGAGAAAGCCCTGCTCATCGACGTCGATGGTGAATACCAACCGCTCGCCGGGGTCGAAGCCCGAGAAGCGCAGCACCAGCCGCTGGGAACCGTCGGCGACGGGCTCGGCTGTCACACTGAAGCCGTCGTGGCTGACGATGGCCAATGGAGACGCGGCAAATGCTCCCAGTCCCGTGGACGCCGTGTCGAAAAGGACGTCCCCGATGGTCAGGCCGTCGCCCTGCTTGTCTGTGTCGATCACCAGCTCCACGAGCTGCGTGCCGGGTGCGCCCCCTTTAAAGGTGAGGGTGAAGATGTTGGGCACTGCGTCAAAGCCCGCGGCTGCCTCGTAGTAGACCATGCCAAGTTGGATGTCGGCCGCCAGCGCAATCCGTGGCTCCAACGGTTCGAACCGGCACTGCCGCTGCACGCGGGCCATGCTGGAAGCCCCACCCCTGGGCGGGAGTGAGGCGCCGCCCCGCCGAGGCGGAGCTTGTACCGTTCGGCTGGCTGAAGCCGTGTCTGTTGTGCGGACGCTATGGCCTGTCCCGGCCGCGCTGGGTGCCCCACCGCGTGCCTTGCGGTTGCCGCGCCATAGATTGCTCAAGAATCGCACGCACGCACCTCCCAGCGCTCCCAACCACCCCCCATTTGGACAGGCAGCCCGTCTTACCGCCCAGCCGCCGCCGGCGTCCTTGCCACCTGCGGCCGCGCCCCCTCCCGTTGCCAAAGCCGCAAGGTCGTATCAAAGCTCACACTTGCCAGCATGCCTGAGCCGCCGTGCCAGGCGAGGCCGGCCACGGAACCGGTGTGCCCTTCCAGCCGTTGCACGAGTTCCGCTGCCTCCACATTCCACAAACGAATGTCGTTCTGGCTGCTGCCCACGGCCAATGTCTGTTCGTCGCAGAACACCAGGGCCAGTGCCTTGCCAGGTCGTGCCGGGAGCGTTTGCGCAAGGACTCCAGAGTCCGCTTCCCAGACCAGGATGTGCTCGCCCTCTCCCCCGGCCGCCAGGAACGTGCCCTGCGGACTGAATGCCAGACTGCGAATTCGCCCCCCTGCTTCCTTAAGATTCCAGACCACCTCCCAGGTGTCTGTACGCCAGACTCGGACCGTGCCACAGCGACCCGCAGCCGCCAGCAGATTGCCGTCCGGCGAAGCTGCTAATCCACGCATGTCCGGACACGGAGCGGCAAGGGGCGCAGACGCTTCGCTCGCAGCCAGCGGATGCAGCCACACCCTCGGCTCAAACCCAGCGGCCGCTACCTGCCTCTGATCCGTCAACAGCGCCATCGCAAAAGCCGCCGCGGCATGCCGAGCTACCAGCCGGCGCTCACCCAGGTGCTGAAGATCCCAGCGGAACAGTAGGCGATCGTCACCGCATGTCAGCAGGCCCGTGCCATCCGGCTCGAACAGGCATGCCCGCACCCAATCCTGATGTCCCTTCAACACAGCCAGCAGCCGACCGTCCGCCGTTCGCCACAGGCGCACGTGGTGATCGTCTCCGCCAGTTGCTGCCAGCGTGCCATCGACGTTCAGTGCCACACACGTGAGTACGGCCGGCTGCTGCTGGGGCGGGGCCACGGTTTGCCGCACCACCAATCTGCAAGCCAGCGGGCCCCAGTGGCTGCCCTCCGAGTCGCCGTCGCGCTGAGCCTGTTCTTCGGCAAATGAATCCGCAAACAGGCCTTGCTCGAACTGCTGACCGTCGGAAGGTGCGGTGCTGCTTTCCGCTGCTACCGGCTCTATGGCATCATTCTCCGGTTCGGCCCCACGCTGCCGGCCGCCAGGGGTAGAAGGCCCCACCCCACTTGCCACAGCTTGCGCCTGCGCGCCAAGTGGTGCCAGCCAGGCACACACTGCCAGGAAGAGTAGTGCCAGGCACAGGCGACTGAACACAGGGTCCGTCCTTTTTGCCTTCTCAGGGCCATGCCGCCCCGAAGGCTTGTCAAAGCAGTTCCACCACGCCAGCGCGCACCGCTGCGCGCTGCTTCGCCAATCTGTGGCTTGTTATCGGCAAGCCTGGCCTGTAAACCGCAGCCGATTCCGTTGGAGTTGCTGCAAGCGCAGTCTGGGCAAGCTGGGGCAGATGGCGCGGATGCTCGGCCCCACTGGCTGCGACACCATGCCATCCTGGCGTCCGCACCGCGATCATCTCCCGGCCGGCGGCTGCCAAGAGCGATCCACAGCCTGCTTTCTGGTCGAAACTAGGGCGGGAATTCCAAAGCTCCGAGCAAGCGGCTGGTACGAGCCGCCAGCGACGACGGCATGTGTGCGGGCGGCCGCGTCCCCAGTGCCTAGTGCATCGTGCCCGCCGGACCCGGCCGCCTTCCAGCCCGTCTCTTGCCGGCGCGTAACTGCAACGACACCAGGGCCATCGCCACAACGCGGCGATGTCGTCAGCACGATTCTAGCGGCCACATGAGCACGGCCGCAGCAGGCGACGACGCGTGCGACGTTCTCCCCGAACAAACGCTGCTGCCGAACAGGCGTTTGGCCAGACAAGCGCCGTTGCCGACCCGGCACCGTTGCCGAACCGGCGCTGTCGGGGGAGCAGCCGCTGTTCCGTTACTTGCCCCGCTCAATCGCCCGCTCGAGCTGCGTGACGCTTGCCCGCACGCCTTCCAGGTCGGGATTCAAGGCCAGAGCCTGCCGGAAGCACTCCAGTGCGGCCCGAGGATTGGCCAGTTGCATGTAGCACTGTCCCATGCCGGCGGCCGCGCCAAAATGGTAGGGATTCAGCTCCAGGGCCTCGCGACAATCGCTGATGCTTTCCTCGTAGCGGCTGGTACCGTAATATGCGATTGCCCGCTGGTTCCATGCCTCGGCAAACCAGGGGGCGCGGGCAATCAGCTCGCTGGCAGCCAGGATGGCTGCCTCGAACTGCCGCAAGCTGTTCAGGCGGATTACCAGGGCAAGCTGTTCGCGGTCTTGGGGGCTTCCGGCCCGACACCACACGCTGCGTAATGCCTGGTCGGCCAGCATGCGCACGCCTCGATCTTCGTCCTGGAGTGCACGGCCGAGAATCGAGTTGCTTCCATAGTCTGCCAGCAGACCCAGGGCCAGTACGGCAGCGCGGCGGGTGAGGCGGGCAGGGTGGCGCACCAACCGCTCCAGCGTGCCTACCGTATACCACTGCTGCACCCAGCGCACAAACCGTGCCGTGTCGTGGTCCACCAGATACTGCTGGTAGAACGAGTCGAGCTTGGGGGCGTGCACTGCTGCTGCTCCGAGAATGGGTCTCGGGCCTGGGGCTGCCCGCACGTCGGACAGCCCTCTGGCGCCTCTGCGCTACAGTCTAATTAGCGGGGTGCGCGGGGCCAAAGAAAAAGACGGGTTAAAACCAGCGTGCGCCTACAGTCTCGTCT
>JAIMBC010000277.1 GCA_023511675.1 Pirellulales bacterium | reverse complement strand
GAGTTGGCTCGCGAAGGCCCCACCTACGAGGCCATGTTTCAGGCTCCGCTTGAGGGCTGATGGGCCTTGCTGGTAAACTCTTGGTATAACTTCTTTTCTTTTAACAAGTTAGGGAACATTCACAGGAGGCGATCGAGGCGGCGCATTTCCATACTTCCTGTTGCCACGGATAGTGAACGTCGATACACTATCCAGATGTACACTAACCCTCGCTGGTGCGGCGCAGGTTAGCAGGATGGCCTGCTAGCGCCGCGTCAAGGGCGAGATACGATTGCACACAGGAGTTGTGTCATGGTGGCGGCGTCGAAGTCGAATCAGCGCATGGCGAAGAAGGAGAGCGGAGCACGTGGGGGCGGCAAGCGCCAGCCGGGAGAGTCCGCGCCGCGGGCGGTGTGGGAGCGGCATCCGAATTTGAAGACGGCCCTGGCTCAGATCGAGAAGCAGTTTGGCGAGGGGGCGATCATGCCCCTGGGGGGAGAGCACGCTGCTCCGATCGAGGGGATTTCGACGGGCAGTTTGTCGCTGGACTTGGCGCTGGGCGGCCATGGCATTCCCAAGGGCCGCATTGTGGAGATCTTCGGGCCGGAGTCCAGCGGCAAGACCACTCTGGCCCTGCACGTGGTGGCGCAGGCTCAGAAGGCCGGCGGCATTGCTGCCTTCATCGACGCCGAGCATGCGCTGGACCCGAGCTGGGCCAAGAAGCTGGGGGTCGAGCTGGAGACGCTGCTGGTCAGCCAGCCCACCAGCGGCGAAGAGGCCATGCACATCACCGAGATGCTCATCAAGTCCAACGCGGTGGATGTGATCGTGGTGGATTCGGTCGCCGCCCTGGTTCCTCAAAAGGAACTTGAGGGGGAGATGGGCGAGTCGTTCGTGGGCTTGCAGGCCCGCTTGATGAGCCAGGCCTTGCGCAAGCTGACCGGCGCCATTTCCAAGAGCAAGACGGCGGTGATCTTCATCAACCAGATTCGCGAGAAGATCGGGGTGATGTTTGGTAATCCCGAGACCACGCCGGGCGGCCGCGCGCTGAAGTTCTACGCTTCCTGCCGCATTGACGTGCGGCGGGTGGGCCAGCTCAAGGAGGGGGACCAGACGGTGGGGCAGCGCGTGAAGGCGAAGGTGGTGAAAAACAAGGTGGCGCCTCCCTTCCGCGTGGCCGAGTTTGATATGATGCATGACAAGGGCATCAGCCTCGCCGGTGATGTGCTGGATTTGGCGATGGCCCAGAAGTTGATCGTCCGCTCCGGTGCCTGGTTCCGCTATGGGGAACACCATTTGGGCCAGGGGCGGGAGAAGGTCCGTGCCTATCTCGAGGAGCACCCCAGCCTGTTGGAGGAGCTGAAGCAGCGCATTTTGGCCGCGGGTCTGCCGGCGGCCATCGGCAGCGAGGCCGTGCTGGGCGACGACGGCGACTCCGCCGGTTCGGCCGCGGGCGTGGAAGGCTGATACGCATGGGAGAACGAACGCTTGACACGCAGTAACACGTTTGCGGGCGAGGCACCTTCTAGGCGGCCGAGGACACCGCGCCCCAGTTACCGAGGGTTGTGGAGCCGCTTGCTCGCGTGGCAAGGGGCGGGCTGGATGCCGAGGGACTCCGCTGCGGCGGCGGGTGTGCTGCTCTTGGCGGTGCTGCCATGGCACGCTGTCGGCCAGAGTGTGGGCGTGGGAGAGGGGCTAGAGCCGCAACAGCGCGAGGCAGCCGGGCTTGCCGGCACGGACCAGCCGTCTGGGCTGGCCATCCTGGCGGCCGTTGAAGAGGCCGTCGTCGGGGCGGTAGCGCAGGCCGAGGCCTCCGTGGTGAGCATCGGCCGGGTTGCAGCAGAGGATGCGGAGTTGGCACGCCGCGACGGCATGCCTCTGTTTGGCATGCCGCAACTCGGCTCGCAGGTCCCGGACCCGATGGACCCGGACTACGTGTTCAACGAGTATGGCACGGGCGTGGTGATCAGCGAGTCGGGCCTGGTGCTGACCAACTACCATGTGGTGCGCCAGGACGCCCGGCATTATCTCACAACGGCACGGCGCAAACGGTTTCTGGCGCGTATCAAGGCGGCCGATCCCCGTTACGATCTGGCCGTGCTCGAGGCGGTCGAGCCCCCTGTGCGCGCAGATGACTTCACGCCGATCAAGTTCGGAGACGCGTCCCAGTTGCGCAAGGGCCAGTTCGTCATTGCCCTGGGCAATCCCTACGCCATTGCCAGAGATGGCCAGGCGAGTGCCACCTGGGGCATTGTGGCCAACCTGCAGCGCAAGGCTCCGCCCGGGCCTGAGCGGTTGGAGACAGGCCAGCTCGCCAAGGATACCCTGCATCACTTCGGCACCTTGATCCAGACGGACGCTCGCCTGAATCTGGGCACCAGCGGTGGCGCTTTGATCAACTTGCAGGGCGAGATGATTGGACTCACCACGTCGCTGGCCGCCGTCTCAGGCTATGAGCAAGCTGCCGGCTATGCCATTCCGGTGGACGAAACGTTCAAGCGGATCGTCGCCAGGCTGTGCGAGGGCATGCCTGCCGAGTATGGGCTGTTGGGCATCTACCCTGCCAACCTCGAGCCGCGCGAACTCGCTGCGGGGTTGCGCGGCGTACGCGTCAATGGGGTCTGGTCTGGCGGTCCGGCCGATGCCGCGGGGGTGCGGGACGGCGATCTGATCGTCACCGTCGCTGGAGAGCCGGTGTACGATGCAGACGGCTTAATGTTGCGCGTCGGGCGTCTGGCCCCCGGCAGCACCACCACCGTGGAGGTGGTGCATGCGGATGGCCGGAGGGTAGAGCTGCGGGTGAAGTTGGCCAAGTTCGCTGTCCGGGGAGAGGCGATCGAAACGGCTCCGCGGCCCGCGTGGCGCGGGCTGCTGGTCGACTATGCTACGGCGGTGCTGGGAGGCCCGCGCCTGTTTGGGGGACCGCCACCTCTGCACGCGCCCGTCGCTGTGAGCGCTGTGGAGCCCGACAGTCCCGCCTGGCAGGCCGGCCTGCGCCCCGGCACGATGATCTCCCATGTATTCGATACCCGCATCGAAGAACCCCAGGCCTTCTATCAGCAAGTGAGCGGCCGTGAGGGGGTGGTGAGGCTTAAGCTGGTGGAGGCAGATGGCACGCGGCGCGTGGTCGATCTGCCGCCTGACTGATGCGATTCCTCTTCTTCCCGCTGACGTAACGGATTGGTGCAAGCAGGCATATGAAGGCCGACGAGCTGAGAGAGAAGTATCTGTCTTTTTTCGAGAGCAAGGGGTGCGTACGTCGTCCCAGCGACGTGCTGGTGCCCACCTGGGATCCGTCTGTTCTGTTCACCCCGGCGGGCATGAATCAGTTCAAGGACCATTTTCTGGGCAAGTGCAAGCTTGAGTTTACGCGGGCCACGACGTGCCAGAAGTGCTTGCGTACGGGAGACATCGACAACGTGGGCCGCACGGCCTACCACCACACCTTTTTCGAGATGCTGGGGAACTTCAGCTTTGGAGACTATTTCAAGCGGGAGGCGATCCTCTGGGCGTGGGAGTTTCTCACCTCCCCGCAGTGGCTGGGGATTCCGCCGGAGCGGCTGAGTGCCTCGGTGTATCTTGACGACGATGAAGCGGCAGAGATCTGGCACCGGGAGGTGGGTTTGCCGCTGTCGCGTATCGAGCGGATGGGAGAGGACGATAATTTTTGGCCGGCGGGGGCGCCCAGCCGGGGACCCGACGGCGTGTGCGGCCCGTGCAGCGAGATTTTTTACCATGTGCCGGGGGACGGCGCGGTGGAAATCTGGAATCTGGTATTCACGCAGTACAATCGGGTCGGCCCTCCGCCGGACAATTTGCGTCCGCTGCCCAGCAAGAACATCGACACGGGCATGGGATTGGAACGTACGGCCGCCGTACTGCAAGGGGTGGAGAGCAACTTCCACATCGATATCCTGCGGCCGATTGTGGAAGCCGCGGCAGAGGTCTGCGGCCTGAAATACGATCCCGCCAGCGACGCCGGCCGGAGGCTGCGGCGGATCACCGACCATGTGCGTGCCTGCACCTTTGCCATCCACGAAAATGTCTACCCCGGCCCCAAGGAGGAGAAGTACGTGGTGAAGCGGCTGCTGCGCCGCGCGGTGCTCGATGGGCACCGCCTGGGCCGGCGCGAGCCCTTCTTGTACCTGCTGGTGCCCGTGGTCGCCGACATGATGAAGCAACCCTATCCCGAGTTGCTGGAGAGCACCGATCGCGTGGCCAAGGTTATCCGGCAGGAGGAGGAGAACTTTTTTGGTACGATCGATGCCGGGCTGGAGCGTATCGAGCGGGTATTTGAGGCCATGCGCCGCAGCGGCCGCATGATGGTCGAGGGACGCGAGGCGGCCGAGATGTACCAGACCCACGGCTTTCCGCCAGAGCTGTTCGAAACGTTGGCCGCCGAACGCAACTTCACCTTCGACTGGGGCGGCTACCACCAGGCCATGCAAGATCACGGAGACGCCTCCGGCCGCCGCAAGTTCGAGGTGTTTCGCACGGGGCCCCTCGATTCTTTGAAGAAAGCCCTGCACGGCACGGAGTTCCTCGGCTATGAGACTACCGAGGCCCAGGGCCGCATTGTGGGCATCATCGCCCAGGATCGCCTCTGCGAGCACGTCGAGGAGCAGGGCCGCGGCCAGCCCATCACCGTGGTGCTCGACCGCACGCCCTTCTATGGCGAGGCTGGCGGCCAGGTTGGAGACCGTGGCGAACTGCTCGGCGAGAATTTCTCCTTTGCAGTGGTTGATACGCAGCGGGACGGCAACTTCATCCTGCATGTGGGGCATCTGAAGAGCGGCCGGCTGCAACAGGGCGCGATGGTGACTGCCCGCGTCGATGCGCGTCGCCGCCAGGGGATTCGCCGCGCCCACTCCGCCACGCACTTGCTGCACTACGCGCTGCAGACGCATCTAGGCAAACACGCCCTGCAGCAAGGTTCCAAGGTCGATGATGACTGGCTGCGTTTCGACTTCACGCACCTGGAAGCCCTGTCTCGCGAACAGATCTTCGCCATCGAAGACGAGGTGAATCGGCGGATCATCGAGGCGGCGCCCATCCGCTGTACCGTGCTGCCGCTGGCCGAGGCCCGGCAGGCCGGCGCCATGATGCTCTTCGGCGAGAAGTACCCCGATCTGGTGCGCATGGTGTGCATGGGAGACTTTAGCAAGGAACTCTGCGGCGGCACCCACCTGGACAACACGGGGCAGGTAGGGTTGTTCAAGATCATCGGAGAAGAGAGCGTGGCGGCCGGTACCCGCCGCATCACGGCCGTCACGGGCCAGGCGGCCCTCGAGCGGGTGCGGCAGCAAGAAGCAGCATTGGCCGAGGTGGCGGCGGCTTTGCGCGCTCCCCCCAGCGAGGTACCCGCGCGCGTGGCCGCCTTGGTAAACGAGGTGCGCAAGCTGCGGCGGCAGGCATCGCTGGGAGGGCGCGGCTCTGCGGTCACTGCCGCCGAACTGTTGGACCATGCCGCTGACCTGAACGGCACCAAGGTGGTGGTGGCCGAAGTTCCCGGCGCCACCGCAGACGGCATGCGGCAGCTCATCGATCAGATCCGTCAGCGGGCCGGCAGCGCCGCGGTGCTGCTAGCCAGCCGCGAGGAAGAGAAAGTGACGCTGGTGGCCGGCGTGTCCAAGGATCTGATCCCGCGGGGCGTCAAGGCAGCGGAGTGGGTCAAGACGGCCGCCAAGGTTGTCGGCGGCAGCGGCGGCGGCCGGCCGGACATGGCGCAGGCCGGCGGCAAACATCCGCAGCAACTCCCCCAGGCGCTCGAAGAGGCGCGGCGGGCGATCGAAGCGCAGCTCTCGGCGTGATCGGGCTGGCGGCCTTCGGCCAGCCGACGTGCCTCCGCCATCCCGCCCGAGAGCCCGCCTTGCCACAACCAAGGCCGCTCCTCACGCCTCGGCCGCACCCGGCCGCCGCCAGACGGTTTCTCGCCCCCGACCTCCTCACCGTTTACCCAGGTGCCGAGATACCGCATGCTCCTGAAACGCCGGCGGAGCAAGGACTTTTCCCATCCCCCGCTTACGCCGTGCGCTGTTCTTGCAACCCCAGCTCCTGCATCATTTGCTCCCTGATGCGGAACTTCTGGATCTTCCCAGTTACCGTCTGCGGAAAGGCATCAACAAACCGCACGTACCGCGGCACCTTGTAGTGTGCCAGATGCCCACGGCAAAACTCGCGCACCTCTTCCTCCGTCAGCACCTGGCCCGCCTTGAGCTTGATCCAGGCGCACAACTCCTCCACATACTTGGGGTCCGGCACGCCCACCACCGCCGCTTGCTCGATTGCCGGATGCGTATACAGAAACTCCTCGATCTCCCGGGGATAGATGTTCTCGCCCCCGCGAATCACCATATCCTTGATCCGCCCCGTGATCTTGTAGTATCCATTCGACAGCCGGGTGGCCAGGTCTCCCGTGTGCAGCCAGCCCTCGGCATCGATGGCCTCGGCCGTGGCCTCCGGATTCTTGTAGTAGCCCAGCATGACCACATGGCCGCGGGCGCACAGCTCCCCCTGCTCGTTGTCTCCCAAGGTGCGCCCCGTACCGGGCTCGACCAGCTTGACCTCCACGCCGGGCAGCGGACGGCCCACCGTCTCAACGCGCAGCTCCAGCGGATCGTCCACACGCGTCTGCGTGATCACCGGAGACGCCTCGGTCTGGCCATAGGCAATCGTCATCTGACTCGCCCCCATGCGTTCCACCACCTGCCGCATCACCTCAATGGGACAGGGGCTGCCTGCCATGATGCCCGTACGCAGCGAACGCAGGTCGCGCCGCCCGAACGAAGCATCTTGCAACTCCGCAATGAACATCGTGGGCACGCCGTAGATCACCGTGGCGCGCTCACGTTCGATCGCCTCCAGGGTAGCCGTGGCGTGAAAGGCGTCTGCCGGGATGATCATCGCCGCCCCATGCACCACGGCACAGAGCGTACCCAGCACGCAGCCAAAACAGTGATAAAACGGCACGGGAATGCACATCCGGTCCGCGGGGCCGAGGCGCTGGCATTCCCCGACATAATAGGCGTTCAGGAGCAGGTTGCGGTGGCTGAGGGTAGCCGCCTTGGGAAAGCCGGTGGTACCCGAGGTGTACTGGATGTTGATGGGATCCTGCGGGCTCAGGCTGCTTTCCAGGGAGTCCAGCTCTGGGGGGGGCAGGAGGGCACGGCCGCGCGCAAGCATCTCGTCGAAAGAGATGGCCCCCGAGGGTGAAGAGCCGCGGAGGGATACCACCCACCGCAGGCAAGGGAACTCGGCAGCGGCCAGGCGGCCTGGCTGGCTGCCGGCCAGCTCGGGCACGGCGTTGGCAAGGATGGCGAAGTAATCCGAGGTCTTGAAGCGGTCGACCAGAAACAGTGCGGCGGCGTCGCTCTGTGCCAGCACGTATCGCAGCTCATGCTCGCGATAGGCCGGATTGATGGTCACCAGCACGGCCCCGATCCGCGCCGTGGCGAATTGCAGCACGACCCATTCTGGCACGTTGGTGGCCCACACCGCCACGTGATCTCCCCGCGCCAGCCCCAATCCCAGCAGCCCTGCCGCCGCCTCGTCCACACGGCGGAGAAACTCGGCATAAGTCCAGCGCAGGTTCAAAGCCGGAAAGACCAGCGCGTCTTGCTGCCCGAAACGACTGGCCGTGGCGGCCAGTACCCGCCAGATGGTCAGGCCGTCCACCCAGGGTTGCGGTTGGGTTTGCGTCACCGGCACCTCCCGTCGAGTGATTCCTCCAGAACATACTGGCTGCCTGGAGATGTGCCAAGAGCTGCCGGCAGGGAGGCAGGGGTGCGTCGAGGGGGGAGAGATGATGTCGCCCCCGCGTCCGTCCGTAGGCTGCGGGCTGCGCCGTGTGCTGTGTGGCGGAGAGTGGGGGGGGGGTCTGGTGGGCTATTAGCTGTGTCGCGCGACTGTCTGTTAGACA
>JAIMBC010000276.1 GCA_023511675.1 Pirellulales bacterium | reverse complement strand
AAATACGCAGAGCACTGTGCCCCGGCCCGTAGGGGGGCGTGCAGCGTACGTCGTGCGTGTGAGGCGCGAGGCAGACAGCCGGTGGGGCATGATGGAGCCTCGCAGGCTGGGCGCATAGCTTCTCTTGCGTGCCCAGCGGCGGCCTGTCGGCCGCCTGGCGGTAGATCTAGAATAGTGGAGGCCCCGGCAATGCACTGCGGACCAGCCGTGGCCAAGGCCACATCGCAGGCGATCGATCCATGCAACTATTGGCCGGCATTAGCGTTACGTGTTTTGCCGCCAGCTACGCCCTGGCTTTGGCGCTGGAGGTCACGCGTCTGGCATTCCGGAGTCGGGCGCGGCGGTGGGTCCGTTTGGGTTGGGGCGCGGCAGGCTTGGTAGCGCACACGGCATATCTGGCCTATCGGGCCGTTGGGACAGGCAAGCTCCCCCTCTCGACAGAATACGACTGGTATTTGCTGGCGGCCTGGGTGCTGGCAGCGCTCTATCTGTCGGGGGGCATCCTCAGGCCCCGGATCGCCGGAGGCTTGTTTCTGCTGCCGCTGGTGCTGGGGCTGATTGCCGTGGCTGTGTTTCTGGCCGAGGTGCAGCCGTTTCCCCAAACGCAGGCCGCGCATTACTGGGGAATGGTACATGCGGCGTTCTGGCTGTTGGGATCCGTATCTGTGACCATCGGATTTGTGGCAGGCTTGATGCACCTGCTGCACTCGTACCGCTTGCGGCACAAGATGCTGCCGCTGCGGGGCCTGACGCTACCCAGCCTGGAATGGCTGGAACGGGTAAGCGTGAGGGCATTGGTATTCTCGACACTCTTCTTGAGTGTGGGTTTTGTATCGGGCCTGATCTTAAATGCCGTGAACCGTCGCCTGGAGCTGGATGATCTGCCCTGGAGCGATCCGGTGATCTGGAGTTCGGGCCTGCTGTGGGCATGGCTGGCGGCTGCCACGCTGTTTATCGCCGTGTACCGGCCTGCACGGCAGGGGAGGAAGATCGCTTATCTTACGGTCGCCAGCTTTGTGATTTTGGCGGCAATGCTGGGCGCGCAACGGCTCTGGCCGACCGAGCATGCCGCGCCGGGGCAGGCCACCTCCGAGCCAGGACCGCAGGCGGCAAGGACGCTCGGCCAGCGTCTACTTGCCGGCTGTTGCCGCAGCGCCTCTTGGGAAGCTGTAGTTGCTCGTGGGCGCACGCTCGGCTCTCCCCTTCTTGCAGGGCGCCTGGGACCGGCAGCCGCGCGAGCGGGCCTCGCGCCGCCGCGCTATGTGGCTGGCCATCTTAGCGCCATGTTTTGCCCACGCTCTTTCTGGAGCAAGGGGTGCCTCAACAGTGGGTTGCCCCGCGCTGGGCGTGATCTGCCCCAGGCAGCGAGGGAGGCGGCATGAAGGTGCAGGTTGTGGGCATGAGCCATCGCCGCACGCCCGTGGCCCTGCGAGAGCGGCTGGCGTTTGACGAGCAGCAGGCGGGCGAAGCGCTCGAGGTGTTGCGGCGGCGGTTCCCGGAATCGGAGGCGGTGCTGCTCTCGACGTGCAATCGGGTCGAGCTGTACACGGCGAGCGAAAATCCGCAGGGTGCGCCCAGCAAGGCCGAGGCGGCCTTGTTTCTGGCCGAGCAGCGCGGTCTCCGTGCCGAGGAGATTCTCGAACACCTGGTGGATTGTTCTGGAGAGGAGGCGATCCGCCACCTGTTCTGCGTGGCAGCAAGCCTGGACAGCATGGTGCTGGGAGAGCCGCAGATCGTCTCCCAGGTAAAGCAGGCGTACGAGCTGGCATGCGCGCGGCAGGCGACGGGGCCGCTGACGAACCAGATATTTCAGGCAGCATTGCGGGTTGCCAAGCGGATTGCCACGGAGACGTCAATCAACGAGCGGCGGGTGAGCATCCCCAGTGTGGCGGTGTGCGACTTTGCCCGGCAGGTGTTCGAGCGGTTCGAAGACAAGCGCGTGCTGGTGATTGGTGCCGGCGAGATGGGCCAGGAGACGCTGCGCTTTCTGGTACAGGAGGGGGTGCAGCAAATCACGGTGCTCAACCGAGACGTGGAAAAGGCCCGCGCCCTGGCTGAGGCGTGGAAAGGCCGCGCCGCCGCCTGGCAGGACCTGGAGGCCGAATTGGCCCTGGCAGACGTGGTGATCAGCACCACCGGCGCCACTCAGCCGATCGTCACGCTGGAGCAATTCCGCCGCGTGGAGGCGCGGCGGGAACAGCGCGACCTGTTCGTGCTCGACCTGGCCATTCCACGCGATTTCGACCCGGCCATCGCCGAACATGGGTTGAATGTCTATCTGTACACCATCGACGACTTGCAGGCTGTCTGCGAGCAGAACCGGCGGAAGCGCGACCGCGATCTGCCTGCTGCCCTGCAGATCGTCGAGCAGGAAGCCGCCCGCTTCATGGTGGAGCTGAACCATTGGGCCACCGGGCCGATCATCAAGCGGCTGCGATTGGGCTGGCAAGGCATCAGCGATGAAGAGCTGCGCCGCCTGTTCTGTAGGCTGCCGGAGCTGAGCGACCAGCAGCGGGAAGAGATCCGGCAGTCTTTCGAGCGGCTGTTGAACAAGCTGCTTCATCCGCCGCTGCAATCGCTGCGGAGCGAGGCCCGGCACGGAGTCCCCCACGGCCTCTTGGAGGCCCTCAAGCGGCTGTTCCACTTAAGCGAGTAGTCTTCCCCCCCCCTCAAGCGCGACTGCGGCGGAACCTCCCATGCACGCCCTCGACTGGATCCACCGCGAGCTGGAGGCGCTCGATGCGCGTCAACTACGGCGCCCTCTGCGCACCCGCAGCGGCCCGCAGGCGGCGGCCGTGGCCGTGGGCGGCCGTACATTGCTCAATTTCGCCTCTAACGACTACCTGGCGTTGGCGTCCGATCCGCGCGTGATCGAGGCCGCCTGCCGCGCCGCGCACGCGGAAGGGCTGGGGGCCGGTGCCAGCCCCTTGATTACCGGCCGTGGCGAAGCGGCTGCGCACCTGGAGGCCCGGCTTGCACAGTTCGAGGGATGCCAGGCGGCCCTGGTCTTTCCCAGCGGATATGCCGCCAATGTGGGCAGCATCACTGCCCTGGCCGGCGAAGGCGATTGCATCTACAGCGACGCGCTCAACCACGCCAGCATCATCGATGGCTGCCGTCTCTCCCGGGCCAAGGTCCAGGTGTATCCGCATGGAGACTGTTCGCGGCTGGCCGAGCTTTTGGCGCAGGGCCGCGGCTACCGCCGCCGCCTGATCGTGACAGACGGCCTGTTCAGCATGGATGGCGACCTGGCCCCGCTGGCGGAACTGGGCCGGCTGGCAGCGGAGTATGATGCCATGTTGCTGGTCGACGAGGCCCACGCCACGGGCGTGCTGGGTGCCGGTGGCCGCGGAGCCGCCGAGTTGTTGCAAGCCGAGGCAGCCGTGCACGTGCGCGTCGGTACCCTCAGCAAGGCGCTGGGCGCTGCGGGGGGCTTCGTCTGCGGTCCGGCGCACCTGATCGAGTGGCTGCGCCACGCGGCCCGGCCCTACATGTTCTCCACCGCCCTGCCGGCCCCGGTGTGTGCCGCCGCCCAGACGGCCCTGGAGTTGATCGAACACGAGCCGCACCGACGCCAGACACTGCTTGCGCATGCCGACCACCTGCGCCGCGAGCTGGCCGCACAGGGCTGGAACACCGGGCCTTCGTCCAGCCAGATCATCCCCATCCTCCTGGGCAGTGCGCAGCGGGCCATAGATGCCTCGTGCCAACTTGCCGAGCAGGGGCTGCTGGTGCCGGCTATCCGCCCTCCCACCGTACCGCAGGATAGTTCGCGCCTGCGCATCAGCCTCAGCTTTGCCCACACGACCGAGATGCTGGCCCGCCTGCTTGATGCCTGCCGCAGCCTTGCCGCCCGTGGCATCTAGCGCTGTGACCGTTCACACCCCGGCATAGCCGGAGCGGCGAATGGGTCTTGGCACAGTTGGCAAATTGGGCGACATCACCGCCATGTCGCGACAACCACTGCCGGTGACTCCCAAACAGATCGCCGCGTTGCCGCCGGAGCTTCGGACGCCGCCGCGGGGGGTGACTGACGATGATGAGCGGCGAATCGCAGCCCTGGAAGCCGAGTTTGCCGCGCTCAAGCAGACGCCCCGCAATTCGTCGCTGCCTACCAAGCAGCGAGCATTTGCACGCGAAACCGACGCCGGTCAAGCCGCAGTCGGGCCGGAAACCAGGCGGCCAGCCCCGCCATGCCAAGCACGAACGGGCGTTGATTTCCCTCGAACAATGTACGGAGGCGGTGCCGCCGAAGCCGACGCCGTGTCGTCGCTGCGGCACAACGCCTTGGGGAAGCGATCCCGAGCCGCGCGGCATCAGGTCTGGGAACTGCCGGAGATCAAACCGCTCATCACCGAATATCAGCGACACCGGCTGACGTGTCCCCGTTGCGGCGAGACGACCTGCGGCGCGCTGCCGCCGGCCGTGCCGACGGGACAGGCCGGTCCCCGGCTGGCCGCCTTCGTGGCGCTGCTGATGGGCTGCTTCAAACAGAGCAAACGCGCGTGGCGCTGTTTCTGGAACAGGTGCTGAATCAGCCTTGCTCACCCGGTTGGGTCTTCAATCTGCAGGACCAGGCGACGGCCGCGCTCCGGCCTGCCTACGAGGAACTGGCGCGACAGTTGCTGCCCGAAGAGGTGCTGGGCATTGACGAATGGCCGACGAAGGAAGGCCGGCACGCCACGGTAAGCTGCTCGCCCCCCTGGCGCAACTCCTCCCTGATCCGCCAGCCCAGGGAGCAAGACGCACCTTGCCACCACGCAGGACGTGCCGGAAGACACACGTTTCGTGCCGAGCGCGGCAGCGCGACGTTTCTGGATCCGCCGGCTCAGGCCAGCAGGTCGTGCAGCACGTTGCCGGCGATGTCGGTCAGGCGGAAGTCCCGACCCTGAAATCGGTACGTCAGCTTGAGGTGGTCGATGCCGAACAAATAGAGCAGCGTGGCGTGAATATCGTGCACGGCCACGCGCTGCTCCACGGCGTGATAGCCCAGTTCGTCGGTGGCGCCGTAGGTCAATCCGCCCCGGATCCCGCCTCCCGCCAGCCACACGGAGAAGCCAGCTAGGTGGTGGTCGCGCCCATCTCCCTGTGCCATGGGCGTACGGCCGAACTCGCTGCCGAAGACCACGAGCGTATCGTCCAGCAGACCCCGCTGCCGCAGATCGCTCACCAGGGCGGCGGCGGCGCGATCAACCTCCGCGGCCGTGCCTGCCAGATGCTCCTTGATCTTGCCGTGGTGGTCCCAATCACGGTGGTACAGTTGCACGAATCGCACGCCGCGTTCCAGCAGCCGGCGGGCAAGCAGGCAGTTGGAGGCGAAGGAGCCGTCTCCGCCCTGCGTGCCGTACATTGCTAGTATATGGGCCGGTTCGTCCGCCAAGGTCATCAGCTCCGGCACCGCGGTTTGCATGCGGAAGGCCGTCTCGTACTGGCTGATGCGGGTGGCGATTTCTGGGTCATCCACCACAGCGTCGTGTGCCATATCGAGAGTTTCTATGGCCCGGACGACGTCCCGCTGCCGGCCAGCGGAGGTACCGGCAGGGCTGGCCAGATACAGCACGGGGTCTCCCTTGCTGCGGAACTCCACCCCTTGAAAGCGGCCGGGCAGAAAGCCCGAGTGCCACTGCCGCGCCGCGATGGGCTGAGACTGTCCGTACTTGCCCGTGGAGACCATGACCACAAAACCGGGCAGGCTCTCCGTCTCGCTCCCCAGCCCGTACAACAGCCACGATCCCACCGCCGGACGGCCTGAAACCAGGGCGCCGGTATTCATGAACGTGTGCGCCGGATCGTGGTTGATGGCGTCCGTGTGCAGCGAGCGGATGATGCATATCTCGTCGGCGATCCGCGCGCCGATCTCCGGGAACACCGTGCTGATCTCCTGGCCCGAGCGCCCCCAGCGCTGGAAGGGATGCTGCGGCGCGAAGCACCGCAGCTCCTGGCCCTGAAGCTGGGCGATCTGCTGGCCGCGGGTCACGCTTTCCGGCATGGGCTGGCCGTGCATTTCGGCGAGCTTGGGCTTGTAGTCGAAGGTTTCCAGGTGGCTCATGCCGCCGGCCATGTACAGCCACACGCAGCGCTTGGCGCGTGCGGGAAAGTGCAGCGGCGTGACGACGCCCCGCCACGGCCCCGGGCGGGCGGCGCGTGGCTGGCCTTGGAGCTGGCCCTCGCCGGCTCCCGAGGACGTCGGATCGGCCCCCCAGGCATGCTGCAGTGCGGCCAGGGCCACGGCTCCCAATCCGCGGGCACTGCGGCCGAGGAAGGCGCGTCGGGCCAGAAGCCGGCGAGAGAGCAGGTTCATATCCACTAGCTCCGGGTGATGGTCTCGTGCAGATTCAACAGCACGCGGGCCACACTGGTCCACGCGGCCAGCTCACAGGGGTCGAGATCGCCGGCCACGGGATGCGCACCGACGGAAAGCAATGCGGCCGCGGCAGCCGGGTCCTGGCGGTATTCGGCCAGGTGCCGGTCCGCCAGGCCGCTGAGCACTTCAACCTCTTGAGGACGCGGCGGGCGCGAGAGCACCAGCCGGTATGCCAGCCCGATGCGTTCCGCGGCGCTCGCACCCGCCTCGCGCAGCATGCGGGCAGCCAGCGCACGCGCGGCCTCCACGAACTCTGTATCGTTCAGCAGCACCAACGCCTGCAGCGGCGTGTTGGAACGTACTCGCTCTGCCGTGCACTCCTCCCGGCTGGGGGCGTCGAACGCCAGTAATGCCGGATGCAGATACTGCCGCTGCCAGTGCGTGTACAGCCCGCGGCGGTACAGATCCTTGCCGCTGGAGTTCTGCCACTCCCGCGGCGGAAAATTCAAGTACGCCCAATATCCTGGCGGCTGGTACGGCTTGACGCTCGGCCCTCCCACCTCGCGCACCAGCAGCGGGGCGAGGCCCTCGGTCGGCTCGTCCATCAGCAGCAGCACCGGGTTCGTCATCAGCGCCCGCCCGATCGCCAGCATCTGCTGCTCGCCGCCGGAGAGCCGGCTGGCCCGGTTGCGGGCGCGCTCGGCCAGCCGCGGGAACAGCGCGAAGACCCGGTCCACCGTCCAGCCGTGGCCGCGGGCCGCCACCTCGAGGTTCTCACGGACGGTGAGCGAGGGGAAGACGCGCCGGCCCTGGGGCACCAACCCCATGCCGCGCTCCACGGCCCGGAACGGCGGCCAGCCGGTGATGTCCTGGCCCAGGAAGCGCACGGCGCCCCGCCGCGCCGGCGTGAACCCGATGATCGAGCGGATCAGCGTGGTCTTGCCCATGCCGTTGCGGCCGAGGATGGTGACGACCTCCCCGGCCCGGACGCTGAGCGACACGCCGTGGAGCACGTGGCTGTCGCCGTAGAAGGTGTGCAGGCCCTCGACCTCCAGGACGGGCGCGACCAGGCTCATGCGCCCAGGTAGATCTCGCGCACGGTGGGGTCGGCCTTGACGGCGTCGCGGGGCCCGTCGGCGATGACGCGGCCGTAGTGGAGCACGGTCACGTGCTGCGCCACCTCGAGCGCGATGTCCATGTCGTGCTCGATGATGAGCACGGTGAGGGCGGGATCGAGCCGCCGGAGCAGCGCCGCCATCATCTCTCGCTCGGCCGGGGCCAGGCCCGCGCACGGCTCGTCGAGCAACAGCACCCGGGGCCGGCCGGCCAGGGCCAGCGCGATCTCCAGCTGCCGCTGCTCGCCGTGCGAGAGGTGGCGGACCTGCGCCTCGGCCCGGTCGGCCAGGCCGACCGCGTTCAGGGCTTGCCGGGCGCGGGCGGCGAGGTCGGCGTACGTGCCGAGCGGCCGCAGCATGGCGAGCCGGCTGGGCGTCAGCGCCTGCACCGCCAGCAGGCTGTTCTCGAGGACGGTCAGGCTCGGAAAGAGGTTGGTGATCTGGAAGGTGCGGGCCAGGCCGAGCGCCGCCCGGCGGTGGGA
>JAIMBC010000275.1 GCA_023511675.1 Pirellulales bacterium | reverse complement strand
GGGCCAACTCGCTGGAAAACACCACCACCTCGTACACGCTGCTCACCCCGCCAACAAACGACGCCAACTCGGCCAGCCGTGCCCCCAACGCCGCGGACCCGGCTCCCCGCACGCGGCCAATGGTCAAGTGAGGATGGAATCGACGGCCCTCTCGCCGGAACCCTAGACGCTCCAGCCCGCGTTCCACGCGCTCATGGACCTCGATCAGCCCTTCCGTTCCCCGGCCCACACCCATCCACAGCGTTCTTGGCCGCGCAGCCGTGGGAAAGGCACCAGCACCCGCAAACTCGATCTCAAACGCCGGCAGCTCGCGCACCGCTTCCCCCACTGCACTGCATACCTGTGGCAATTCCCGCGCGTCCACATCGCCGAGAAACTTCACAGTCAGGTGCAGTTGGTGCGGCTCCACCCATTTCACCGCCGCACCTAACTCCCGAAATGAGGACATGAGCTGCCCCGCGCGCGCTCGCACATCGGGCGAAACCTCCACGGCCACAAACGTGCGAATCACATTCCTCATCGCGGCTTCGTTGTTCAGTACGTGACCATCCGGCGATACTCGTCCAGCCGCCGATCGATATCGGCCCGCGTCAGACCGCGCAGCCGATCTAGGCTGAAATCCTCCACCACAAAACTGGCCACCACGACGCCGCACGCCAATGCTTGCTTCCACGTGGCGGCCGTCAACTCCCCCTGCATGGCCAGCCATCCCAGCAGCCCGCCCGCAAAGCTGTCGCCCGCTCCCGTCGGATCCACCACCTCCGCCGTCGGATAGGCCGGCAGCACGTACGTCTCCCGCTCGCCAAACAGCATTGCCCCATGCTCCCCCTTCTTGATCACCACGAACCGCGGCCCCATCGCCTGCACCGCCCGCCCGGCACGCACCAGATTGTCGTCATCCGCCAGCAGGCGGGCCTCGCTGTCGTTCAGCACCAGCCCGTCGATCCGCCGCAGCAACTCCCGCAGCTCGTCATGCTGAATGTTGATCCACAGGTCCATCGTGTCGGCCACCACCAGCCGCGGCGCACGGACCTGCTCCAGTACCCGTAACTGCACGGCCGGGGAGGCATTGCCAAGGAATAGCCACTGGCAGCCGCGATAGGAGTCGGGCAGCACCGGATCGAATTGCTCCAGCACGTTCAGATGGACCTCGAGGGTCTCGCGGTCGTTCATGTTGGCGTGGTACTTGCCGCGCCAGCGAAAGGTCTTGCCCCCGGGAATCTGCCGCACGCCCGAGAGATCGACATTGCGCTCGGAAAGCATGCGGCTGAAGTCTGCCTGCCAGTCCTCGCCCACGGCGCCCACCACATGTACGGGAGCAAAGAAACTCGCTGCGTACGAAAAGTAAACAGCCGAGCCGCCCAGCACGTTCTCCCGGCAGGCAGTGGGCGTTTCGACCGTATCGAGAGCTATGGAACCAACAACCACCAGGGTCATGAACGTAGCTGGGCCTGAACGACATTACGGCGGCGTGTTGCGAGTCCGCCGTGCCCATTATCGGTTGCAGGTGTGCCGTTGCAAGGCGGGAGTTGTGGGAGGATCCGCTCGATCAGGGAATGGTGGTGCGCGTTCCCCGCGACGCACAGGTCGCGGAAGGGCGCCCCGCCCGATCAGGGGATGGTGCACGGCTGCGCCCTCTTGGCACCGTGCGGCGGCTGGATGTCTTGCCTCCGCCTGATCGGCAACGATGTCACCCATCGCTATTCAACCTTGGCTCCAGACGCCTTCCCTCCGGGTGCGGGGAGCGCGAGCCAGGTCGAAAAAGCGGGGCTCAAGGTGCTGAGAGCTTCCCGCGGGAGGCGGGGAGGATTCCGCCTCGTCGCGCCTCAAAACATGTTCCCCAGCTACGGCTGCCTGCCATCTCAGGACTGTGGCAGAGGCGGGATCCCAACTGCTGCGCCTGCCCGAGGGCTGCGCACCATGGTGCGTGCCCCCGTTTGTCCGCGCCTGGTGGCCAGTGCGCCTGCTGCGGTCACCGGGTGGTAGGAGCCGGAGCACCACGGACACGGAGCCAGTGGCCCCCACGGGAAGGTCTCCTGCATCGTAGGAGGCGGCAGGGTGACGCCGGAAGATGCGGCTCGCACTGCAATGGATCAGGTTGCTGCATCGACCGGCCGGCTGGGACCCCAGCAACAGCAGGTAGTGGCGGGGGAGGCCCCGGCACGACAATCCCATGGCGGGCGAGACGCCCCCACGCACCACCCCCCTACCCTAGCGGCGCGGGAGTTTTTGGCGGACGGCTTCGACCATCTTTTGCTCGTCGGGAAAGCTGCCGGTCTGCAATTTCGACCAGATCAGCTCGTTGCCGGCAGAAAACTCGAAGCAGCCTCCCCCGGAGGGTATCAGCTCCAGACTTTCAATCTGCTGTTTAAACTCTCCCAGCAGCCGGCTGGCCAGGCTCACGGCCTGAGGCTCGTAGTTTCACATCGCGCAGTACTTGAGCGTCAGTTTCACGGCGGTTACTTGCGTTTCTTGGTGGTGGAGGTCTTTTTCTTGGCGCTCTTGGTCTTCGCCTTGGCGACCTTGGCAGCCTGACTGCTCGACTTGGCTGTCGCAGAGCGGCCCGACCGCTTGTTCCCAAAGATCTGTTCCCAACCGGCGGCAAACTTCTTGGTAGACCCAGTGTGCAGAACTGTCACGGCGGTTCACCTTTCGTCCCTTCGGGGCACGCCAAGCGGCGGCGACGGCGCCGCGTTTAGTGCCACGTATCTTCTGTTATACGAATTGGGCATGGCCGTCAAGCGTTCATGCGGGCAGTTTGCCCTCTGCCAGCTCCCGCTCCCACTCGTGCAGCAGCGGCCAGTCCACAGCGCACGTGCCGAAGTCTGCCATGTGCTGGTAGCCCTCCAACCGGGCGATGGTGCGATCGAGCAAGGCGTCGTCCTTACGGAACACCGGGCCGTGGCTGGGCAGCAGCCACTCGACGTCGCTAGCGCGGATGCGCCGCAAGGACTCGACGAACGCACGCAGATTGCTGCCGTGGTGGGCGTCGATGGCGCCCACGCAGCCGTCTCGATAAATGTTGTCTCCCGAAAACAGCAAATTGCCCATACGAAATGCCAGCTGGCTGTCGGTGTGCCCTGGCGTGTGCCATACCTCCAATTCAAGGCTTCCGAGGCGGATCACATCGCCCTCGTCCACGAACTGGTCGATCTTCACCGGCGGCATGTCTAGATGAATGTTCTGGGCGGCAATCTCCGCGAAGGTCTTGACGCGGTCTCCGGTCTCCAGCGGCTCTGCCGCCAGGCGGTGCCCGGTAACCGTGGTGCGCAAGAGCTGCTTCACCTTGGCCAGTCCCTGGATGTGGTCCACATCCGCGTGCGTGGCGATGATGGTCTTGCAATGTGAGAGGGGAAAATCGAGCTGACGGATGATCTCCACGATCTCGTCGACCGTTTCCTCATAGCCGATATCGATCAGCAGCCAGTCGCGATTGTCGTAGACCACGTAGACGTTGCAGCCTAGCCGCTCGCCGGCCTGGTGGTTGATCTCAATCACGTGGGGGAAGATGGGTTTGCGTTCCAACATGATACGGTTCTTCAGCGGATCCCGATGTGCCCGCGAGCGGCGGCGACGTGCCACGCGCGACGACGGCCCTTGCCCCTATTCTAAGGCGCTCCGCGGCCGGGCAACACCGCAGGCGGGCAACCTCGGGGAGGGGCCTGCCGGCTCGGCCGAAGGCGTACGGGCGAGGAGGGCCGCGCCGCGGGCGGCGGGGTCTCGCCACGGCTTGCGGGCAGGCGCGCTGTTTGACATACTTCGTGTTTCCCTCAAGCATCAAGAGAGGGGTCGCGTTTGCCCGAGTTCGAGATCTGGCCTGCTATCGACCTGCGCGGCGGCAAGTGCGTGCGCTTGCAGCAGGGAGACTATGGCCGCGAGACCGTCTTTGGCGAGGATCCGGTGGCCATGGCGCGTCACTGGGTGGAGCAGGGGGCACGCCGGCTGCACATTGTGGATCTGGACGGGGCACGGCAGGGGGCTCCGGTGCAGTTGGAGCTGATAGGGGCCATGGTGCGTGCGGCGGGCGTGCCCTGTCAGGTGGGCGGGGGAGTGCGCAGCGAGGAGGCCGTGGCGGCGTTGCTGGCCGCAGGGGTGGTTCGGGTGGTGGTGGGCACGCGGGCCTTGCGCGAGCCGGAGTGGCTGCGCGCTGTGTGTGCGCGGTACCCCCAGCGGCTCGTGCTCTCGCTGGATGCACGTGGGGGACGGCTGGCCGTGGATGGCTGGACGAAGGAAAGCGGCCGGAGTGTGCTGGACGTGGCTGCCGAATACGCTGGGGAACCGCTCGCGGCCGTAGCCTTTACCGACATTGCGCGCGACGGCATGCTCGCGGGGCCGGACGTGCAGGGCGTGAGCGCGTTATGCGCTGTCTTGCCGATGCCGGTGCTGGCTTCGGGAGGGGTGGCAAGCAGGGCGGATATTGCGGCATTGGCGGGCACGGCCGCGGCAGGCTGCATCATTGGCCGCGCCCTGTACGAGGGCCGGTTGACCATCGCCCAGGCCAGTGAGGCAGCGCGGCGGCCGGCGGCCTCGTACCAGGAATATCGTTTGTAAGAGGACCCAACAAGGATTGCTGCATGGCTGAACTTCGCCCCGAAGACATTCGCAACGTGGCTATCTGCGGCCACGGATCCTCTGGCAAGACGTCGCTGGTCGACCGGCTGCTGTACAGGACCGGAGAGGTCACTCATCCGCCCAGCGTGGACGAGGGGAGCAGCATCTGCGACTTTGACGAGGAAGAGCGGGCACACAAGTACTCGATCGAGACCGCAGTGGTGCATTGCCGTCATGCTGGCAAGTATTTCCAGTTGCTCGACACGCCGGGCTATCCCGACTTCATCGGCCAGACACTCGGCGCGTTGCGTGCGGCCGACACGGCGCTGGTGGCAGTGAATGCCCACTCCGGCATTGAAGTGAACACGCGACGCGTGTTCCAGGAGGCGGCAGCGGCAGGGCTGGGCCGAATGATTGTGATCACCAAGCTGGACCTGGAGAACATCGACTTTCCGTCGCTGGTGCAACACATTCAGGAGATGTTTGGGCCGGCCTGCACGCTGCTGAACGTGCCGATCGGCAGCGGCGCGGGCTTGCGGGGGGTGGTCAGCACGCTGCGGCCGCCAGCCGATGCGGCGGGCGCACTGATCGACCCCAACGAAATCCACACGCGGCTGGTGGAATCGATCATCGAGAATGACGAGCAGGTGACGGAGCGCTATTTCGAGGGGCAGCCTCCGACGGAGGAGGAACTTGCGCGGCTGATCGTCGAGGCAGTGGCCGGCGGCTCTCTGATCCCCATGGTGTGCATCTCCACCAAGGCGGAGGTCGGCTTGAGCGAACTGCTCGACGCGTTGGCCCTCTGCGCCCTGCCGCCGCACAAAGTGCGCCGCACCGCCCGCACCGCCGAGGGAACGGAGGTCGTCCTCCAACCCGATCCCGCCGCGCCGCTGGCGGCCCAGGTGTTCAAGACGCGGATCGATCCCTTTGTGCAGAAGCTCAGCTTTGTGCGGATCTATTCCGGCACCCTCAGCAAGGACCAGACCGTGCCGGCCTCCACCAGCCGGCGCGGCGTGAAGGTGGCACAGCTTCTCAGGGTGCAAGGGAGCCAGACGGAGCCGTGCGAGAGCGCAGGTCCTGGCGAGATCGTGGCCATTGCCAAGGTGGAGGAGCTGCACACGGGCACTTCTCTCGGCTCGTATACCTTGCCGGAGATCAAGTTCCCCACGCCCATGGTGGGGCTGGCGGCCACGCCGCGCAGCCGGGGAGATGAGGGCAAACTCTCCACGGCCCTGGCCAAGGTGGCGGAAGAGGACAGCACGTTCCGGCTCGATCGCGACCCGCAAACCAAGGAACTGGTGATGACGGGCATGAGCGAGCTGCACCTGCAAATCGTGCGGGAGCGGCTCAAGCGGCGCGACAAGGTGGAAATCGATACCAAGGAGCCCAAGATCCCCTACCGGGAGACCATCCAGGCCAAGGCAGAGGGTTCGTACCGGCACAAGAAACAGACCGGGGGCCGCGGCCAGTTCGGCGAGGTGCATATTCGCATGTTCCCCTTGCCGCGCGGCACCAACATTGAGGAGTTCGCCACCAAGGAGCGGTTCCCCTCCATGCGCGAGTACCACTACGATCCCGAGAACAATTTCCTGTGGATCGATTCCATCGTGGGCGGTTCCATCCCCAACAACTTCCTGCCCGCCGTTGAGAAGGGCTTCCGGGAGCGCATGGAGCGGGGCGTGATCGCGGGATACCGCGTGCAAGATGTCTGCGTGGAGGTGTTCTTTGGCAAACACCATCCGGTGGACAGCTCTGAGCAGGCGTTCAAGACGGCCGGCTCGATGTGCTTCCGCAACGTGTTCCAGCAGGCCAAGCCCTGCCTGCTGGAGCCGATCGTCAAGCTGCACATCACCGTTCCCTCCGCCAAGCTGGGCGACATCAATAGCGATATGTCGGGACGCCGCGGCCGCGTGCTCGGCATGGACTCGGCCGGCGGCGACTTGCAAACCGTGATCGCAGAGGTGCCGCTGGCGGAGGTCACCACCTATGCCCGCAGCCTCTCCAGCATGACGGGCGGCCAGGGCAGCTACACCATGGAGTTCAGCCACTACGACGTCGTCCCCGGCAACGTGCAGAAGGAGATCATCGAGAAGGCGGTGCTGGCGGAGGAAGAAGAGGAATAGGGCCATTCCGCAAGCAGGCAGAATCTCAGATTTGCCGAGCTGCCGCGGTGCGGCTTGCCCACGGCATGCCGCGCCGAGCAGTCAGCCGTTGCTTTCAGCGCGGCGCCCCCCTTTCCTTCTTCCTGTGGGGTGCCAGAATAGTTGAGCAAGCCACCCGAGGCACGCCGGCCCCAGAGCCGCTGTGCCCCGCTCGACTGGCGAAGACTCCCACCTGCCACGTATCCTGCCGCATGCCGCAGACGTTCATCCTGATACCCGGCCGCACCAGCCGCCAGGGCTGTGGCATCAGCGAGGGAAAGTTCGGCCCCGCCTACCAGGAGGAAACGCAGACGCTGCTGATGTGCCCCGAAGACATGCAAGAGCTGGGCCTCAATGCGGGAGACCGGGTGCGGCTCTCTAGCGAGGCGGGCCAGGCAGAGGTCAAGGTGGCCCCGGCCAAGGCCGGGGAACTGCCCCGCGGCCTGCTGTTCATTGCCTATGGAGATGCCTCCAGCCGCCTGATGGGCGCAGATACCCACGGCTCCGGCATGCCCACCAGCAAAGGATTGGATGTGACCATCGAAAAGCTGGCTGCGCCCATCCCGCCCTCCCAGGCCGCAGCCCAGGCGTCCAACCAAACCCCCCGGCCCTCCGAGAGGGCGGCCGACGATGAATCTGATGGACACCGTTAGCAAGGTCATGACTACCGCCAATGTGGATGCGTCCGCTGCCCCGTTGAAGATTGTCGAAGACGCTACCTGCACGTTCTGCGGTTGCGTCTGTGACGACATCACGCTCAAGGTCCAGGCAGACCATATTCTGGAAGCCAAGAACGCCTGTGTGCTGGGCAAGGCCTGGTTCCTGAACCATCACGTTGAACAGCGGCCCGTGTGCACGGTCGACGGCCAGCCCGCCACGCTAGAGGAAGGCGTCCAGCGCGCGGCGGAGATCCTCACCAAGGCCCGTTATCCGCTGGTGTACGGCCTGAGCGATACCACCTGTGAGGCCCAGCGCGTGGCCGTGTCGATCGCCGATTGGATCGGCGGAACTGTCGATACCACCACCAGCGTATGCCACGGCCCCTCCGGCATGGCCTTCCAGGGCGTGGGAGAGGTGACCTGCACCTTGGGCGAGATTCGCAACCGGGGAGACCTGATCATCTTCTGGGGCGGCAATCCGGCCGAGAGCCATCCGCGGCACTTTACCAAGTACAGCCTGACCCCCAAGGGCATGTTCGTGCCGCGCGGGCGCAAGGCTGTCTCTTATCCCCATCTGACGCTGCCG
>JAIMBC010000274.1 GCA_023511675.1 Pirellulales bacterium | reverse complement strand
CTCGTCTGGCTTCCCTGGGGCACGCCCGGTTGCTCCAACCACCAGGCCCGCTGCACAGGCCCCGCACCGGCCAGACTTCGCCCGGTGGTTTCAGACCCCTCCACCGCCGTGCCGATGCTGGGAGGTTGAGGGGGTTCAGACGTTGGACAAGGACAAACTGCTCCCGCGGCTGGGCCGTGCGGATGCGGTCGACGGAACAGCCTGCTAAGCTAGTGGTGTACGCCTTGTGTACCTGGGCCGCCTCGATGCGAGGGATCATGCGAGTTTTGGTTGCCTGCCTGGCCGCTTGGCTCGCGGGGATGTTGTGCGGCGATGCAGCCTGGGCACAGCGAGAGGGCGCCAAGTGGCTGGAAGGGAAGCAACTTGCGGCCCGCCTTGAAACGCCGGTTTCCGCTGCCTGGGCAGGCACGCCGTTGCGGGAAGCAACTCGGTCGTTATCCGCCGCGCAGCGTGTCAGCGTCTTAGTCGATCGGCGGATTGACCCAACTCAGCCGCTGGAGCTGAGGCTGAACGAGGTGCCGCTGGCCGAGGCGTTAGGCCGCATGGCCGCAGCGGCGGATTGCGGTTACACGCAGTTTGGCCCAGTGGCCTATATCGGGCCGTCCTCCGTGGCCGCGCGGCTGCGAACGCTATCGGCCGTGGTGGAAGAGGCGTTCGCCCATGCTCCCGGCACAGTGCGCCGCCTTGCCGGCCAGAAGGCCAGCCTCTCCTGGCCCGACCTGGCCGCCCCACGGGAGTTGTTGGCAGGGCTGGCCGAGTCGGCCGGGATCCAACTTAGCGGCCTGGAACAGGTTCCTCACGATCTTTGGGCAGCAGCGGATCTGCCCCCCCTCAGTTGGATGGACCGTGTGTTGATCGTGACGGTGCAATTCGACCTATGGTTGCAGCCCGCCGGGGACGGCACGTTCGCGCTGCTGCCGATTCCCCCAGAAGTGCTGCTCGAACGCAGCTACGCCGGCGGCAGCAATCCTGCCGCGCTCGTCCAGCGGTGGAAGGCATTGGCCCCCCACTGCCAGATCGAGATTCAGGGGAAACAGGTGGTGGTGCGCGGCTTGCTAGAGGATCATGAGCTGCTGCGAGGAGGCACGCGCCGGCCCGCACGTCCGCCGCGGCAGCAAGCCGCCGCGCGGCCACGTATCAAGCGATTGCATGTGCGTGGCAAACTGGGCAGCGTGCTGGAGCAGATTGCGTCGAACTACGGCCTTGCACTGCACCTCGACCCGGCCGCGCTGGCTGCCGCCGGCGCCCCCGCCGACACCCTTGTGGAACTGGAAGTGAACGAGCTGACCGTGGAGGAAGCCCTCCACCGCTTGCTGGACCCGCTCAAGCTCGGTTTCCGCCTGGATGATGCGGTACTCCACGTGTTCCCCGCTGAGGAGGGTTAGCGTTGCCGTTCCCATCCCTGGTCACGGACACCCATGGGTAGCCACACCGCTGGGTGTAAACGCCGCTGACCTCATGCACAGATGGCACGGCGTTTGGGCCGCCGCTTGAGTGAAGCCGCCGCCTGCCTGTGGCCGCGGCGGGCGAGTCATGCAAAGGGCGAGGCGGCCGGGCCCTTAAATCTCCATCTCGTGAGCTTCTGTGGAAGAACGGCCGGTTTGGCCTCGCTGCACGCCCCCGCTACCTGGCGGCGTAGCCTTCCAGCAGGCGGCCGATCCAGAACAGGCAGACGGCTGCCAGCACCCATAGCAGCATCTCCTTCACGCTGATGCTGTTGGCCAACTGCAACAACATGGCCAGCGGGGGCAACACCAATGCCACGTGCTGCATGCCGCGAAAGAGACGAGCCATGGGTGGTCGCAATGGGTAGACGGTGGTGTGTGCCGAATGGGATTGTTTCGCCACCTGGGTGGCAGAAGTCTGCTGGGCCGAGCGGAGAGGCACCATGATACACCGAGGGCCGCAGCCGGGGCATGGCTGCGGGCGGCGAATTGGCGCTGCTGCCGCTGGGGGAATTCCAGGGCGGGCAGAGTCCGCTATCTGCGGCTATGTACCTACCGGCGTGGGAGTTGCGTCGCCCGGTGGGCCAGAGGTGCAGAGGGCGTGCGCACTCTGTGGGGGGCGGGCCCGACATGAGCGTGGCGTTAAGGCTGCGAGGCGGGTGGGCAGCGTGGCACCTGGCCGACGTGCCGCGCGACCGGCATGAGGGTGTGGCAGAAGTGGCGGTGAAGCAGGGTGAAGCGTTCAAGCAGGACAGACCGAGTCTGGGTTGTCAGAACAGGGAGCAAGGCACTAGAATTATTGGTTTGACCTCGCATGCGGGGGCAGCGGCTTCCCCGCTGTGCAGGTCGTTTCCCCCGTGTGTGCTTCGGCTGCCTGGCGGCAGCCGGTACGGCTCCTGGGGGGGTGCAACTGGCGATGTTCGAAGCACTTCAACAAGGACTGACCAGCGCGTTACGCGTCATCAGCGGCAAGGCCCGGCTGACCGAGGCCAATATGCGCGAGGGTCTGGCACTGGTGCAGAAGTCTTTGCTGGAGGCGGATGTCAGCATTGAAGTGGTCCGCGACTTCATGGCCCGCATCACGGAGCAGGCCGTGGGAGAGCGGGTACTGAAGAGCCTCAATCCTAGCCAGCAGGTCATCGGCATCGTGTACCGCGAGCTGGTGAATCTGATGGGGCCGGTGGACCACTCGCTACACCTGCGGGGCGATGTAAGCACCATCATGCTCTGCGGGCTGCAAGGCTCGGGCAAGACCACCACGTGTGCCAAGCTGGGGCGGCTGATCCAGGAGCGCGGCCGGCGGCCCTTGCTGGTGGCGGCAGACTTGCAGCGCCCCGCCGCCATCGAGCAGCTCCAGATTCTGGGGCGCCAGCTCGATATTCCCGTGTACGTTGAGCCCGGTGCCACGGATCCGGTCGTGGTTTGCCAGCATGCGGTGCACCATGCCCGCACCACGGGCTGTCAGGTTGTGCTGCTGGACACGGCGGGGCGGCTCCACATCGACCCGGAGCTGATGGAGCAGCTCAAGCGTATCGACCGCCGGCTCAATCCAGACCAGGTGTACCTGGTGGTGGACGGCATGACCGGCCAGGACGCCGTCAACAGTGCCCGAGCGTTCAACGACGCCCTGGAGCTGGACGGCGTGATCATGACCAAGCTGGACGGCGATGCGCGGGGGGGCGCTGCCCTTTCGGTCAAGGCCGTGACGGGCGTGCCGATCAAGTTCATCGGCACGGGCGAACATCTCGACGCGCTGGAAGAGTTCCACCCTGACCGCATGGCCGGGCGGATCCTGGGTCATGGAGACGTGCTCACGCTGGTGGAGCAGGCCCAGCGCAAGCTAGACCAAGAGGAGCTGCGTGCCCAGGAAGAGCGCTTGCGCAAAGGGGAGTTCACGCTGGACGACTTCCGCAAGCAGCTCCAGCAGATCACGCGGATGGGCTCGATCAAGAAGTTGCTGTCGATGATCCCGGGCATGAGCGGTTTGCTGGAGGGGATGGGGGATGTGGACGCGGAGCAGGATCTGCGGCGGCTGTTTGGGATCATCGACGCGATGACGCCGGCGGAGCGCCGCAATCCCAGCCAGGTGATCGATGCCAGCCGGCGGCGCCGCATCGCCGCGGGCGCCGGGGTGGATCCCGCGGAGGTAAGCGCGCTGGTCAAGCAGTTCGATGGCATGGCCGACCTGATGCGCCGCATGGCCGGACAAGGCCTGCGCGAGCGGATGCAGACCATCCAACAGATGCAGCGCAGCGGCATGCTCCAGCCAGGGGGGAGGATCGCCAAGGTGAAGGGAGACACGGGGCGGCGGCTAACCAGCGCAGAAAAGGCCCGCCTGCGCAAGCTGCGGGAAAAGGAACTGCGCCGTCTGAAACGCCGCAATCGGGGCGAGGGCTAGTGCATTCACTTATTCAGATTGACGGAGGAGTAGTCGCGTGGCAGTACGCATTCGTATGAAAAAGCTAGGCCGCAAACATCGGGCCTTCTATCGCATCTGCGCCGTGGATGCCCGCCGCCCCCGCGACGGGCGCGTGCTGGAAGAACTCGGTACCTACGATCCCTCCATTCCAGACACGGATGCTCGTACCACCCTCAACGCGGAACGTCTCCAGTACTGGCTGAGCGTCGGCGCCAAACCGAGCGACAAGGTACGTGTGCTCATCAAGAAGTACGGTCCGCAGGGCAGCCGCGTTAAAGAGCAGCAGGCCGCCCGCGAACGGCTGGCCCAGCCCAAGCCGGTACCCCCGCCGCCGGAGCCGGTGGTGGTGCCGAAGCGCCGCCAAGAGGAGGCTGCCGCCGCGGACGCGGTCCCAGACGCCGGCTCGGCCGCCGAGTCCTGACCAACGCTGCCTGCACGCTCCCTGCCGGAGCATCCCTTGTCAACCAGCCATGCGCATCGACGTATTAAGCCTGTTTCCGGAGATCTTCTCCGGCTACCTCGGCCAAAGCCTGCTCAAGCGGGCACTGGACCGCGGCCTGGTCGATGTGCGCCTGCACAACATCCGCGATTGGGCTGAAGGCCCGCACCGCAGCGTGGATGACCGGCCCTACGGTGGAGGGCCCGGCATGGTCCTCATGGTCAAGCCCGTGGTTGAGGCGGTGGAGGCGGTGCAGGCCCAGGCCCAGCCGGCAGGCCATGTCGTGCTGCTCACTCCTCGCGGCCGCCGCCTCGACCAGGCATTGGTGGAGTCTCTGGCCGCTCAGCCGCGGCTGCTGCTGGTATGCGGCCGCTACGAAGGCTTCGACGAACGTGTCAGCCTGCTGTTGGCTCCGCAAGAGATTTCCATCGGAGATTACGTCCTCAACGGTGGCGAGGTGGCCGCCATGGTGATCATCGACGCCGTCGTCCGCCTCCTGCCTGGCGTGCTGGGCGACGAGCGCAGCAGTCGCGATGATTCGTTCTCCGGCGAGGGCCGCCTGCTGGAGTGCGAGCAGTACACCCGCCCCCGCGAATTCCGCGGGCTGCGCGTGCCTGAAGTGCTGCTCAGCGGCGATCACCAGGCCATCGCTCGCTGGCGGCAGGAACGCCGCCAGCAACGCACCAGGCAGGCCCAAACCCCTTCTACCCAGCCTATCACTCCTAGCCTGAAAGGATCTGCCCCATGAGCCAGCAACAAATCCTCGCGCTCGTCGAAAAGCCCAACCTCAAGGCCGACGTGCCCGAGTTCGAAATCGGCGATACCGTGGATGTCCATACCCGCATCCTCGAAGGTGAAAAGGAACGCATCCAGATCTTCAGCGGCACTGTGATCGCACGCAGCGGTTCCGGCACCCGCGAGATGTTCACCGTTCGCCGCATCGTCCAGGGCGAAGGCGTGGAACGCAAGTTCCCGCTGCACTCTCCTCGGATCGCCAAGATTGAGGTCAAGCGCAAGGGCGTGGTCCGCCGCGCCAAGCTGTACTACCTGCGTGACCGCGTGGGCAAGGCCGTTCGGTTGAAGGAGCGCCGCGGCACGGCCAAAGGCGAAGGATAGGTCCTCGCCGCGATCCCCCCGTGCCTCGGGCGCAACCAGTTCGCCCCCGCCGCCGCTTGCAGTCCGTGTGGGATCAACTGCTCCGGCGGCTCCGACCCTCCTACCTGCGTGCGTGCAGGAGGCTGCGGCGATGCTGGAACAGCCTGATCCGCGCGCTACCCCGCCGTCCCCGCTCTCTCGGCGAGCAGGGGGAACGGGCGGCCTGTCGCTATTTGCGCCGCCTCGGCTACCACATCGTTGAACGCGGCGCCCGGCCGGGCTACGGTGAAATTGATATCGTCGCCGTCGACGACCGCGTGATCGTCTTTGTAGAGGTCAAGACCCGCACCTCCCCCGACGCTGGAGACCCGGCCGAGGCCGTCGATGCCCGCAAGCAGCAACGCCTTACACGCGCCGCCAGGCTGTGGCTCAAACGCCATCGGCTCGCACATCTGCCGGCCCGCTTCGACGTCCTGGCCGTTACCTGGCCGCCAGGCCAGCGCCGCCCAGACATCGAACATTTCCGCAACGCCTTCGAGGCTGCGGACGACGCCTAACGCATCTCGCCACGCGAACACCCTTGCTCTCGCTTCCGGGCTCGCAGCCTCTTGCCTGGAAACGCGCTGCGCGCGAGGCTCTGCCTCGCTCGTCACCATCAAAGGCAGGTGTCTCGATGCCTCGTTCCTTACTCGGGCCAGAGCCGCCAGGTTCGCAGTGACCGCATTTATGCGGTCGGGGAGCTTCGCCATCCGCTGGCACTTGAAGGCCTTAGCCCGCACGGCCCCCCTGAAGCGCATTACCACAAGTGAGTACCAACTACGATTGCTGCGCCGCTCCCACGGCGTGGCGGCTCGGCATGGTGAGCGTGGCTCTGCCTGCAACGGTCGGTTGTCTCGATCCGTCGGCCTCGGCAAGCTCTGGCTGGCTGCGTGCGACGATGATCGCCCGGCGGCCTAGTTCGGTGCGAACAGGCCCATTCAGCCCTGACGGCTGACCATGGCCTTGATCCAGATGGGAGCGAAGGGAGACGTGCATCCCTTGGACACGGGATAGTCCCGGTAGATGCCCAGTTTCTCGCCAATAGCAATGGCTCGCTTGCGAAGCTTGGGGGAATGGATGCCAATGGCCGCCAGGGTGTTGTTCATGGTCCACTGGACCTCAGGCGCCGCCCCGGCCATTTCCTGTTCGATGCGGTCCAGCAGCGCCGGCAGGTCGAGGCCGCCGGCATCCTTTGCCACCCGCTCCGCAGTAAGCTGCCAGCCGGATCTGGCTGCCCAGCTGTCGTCGGCGGCCATCCACTGCTGGCGGAGTGCCTCCTTCTCCGGGTGCTTGGAGGCGATGTACGAGTTGAACCAGTCTGCCACGCGGACGAACGAGATGGAGCGCACCATGCGGTCCATCTCCTCGAGGGAGAGCCGCTTGGGTTGAATCAAGAGGGCGGCCAGGAACTGGGCATCCAGGTTGCCGGTACCCCAGAGCTGCAAGGCCAGGGCATGATTCGTGCCTATCTGCTTGGCCAGTGCCCTGATGTCGCCAAGGCTGACGCCGAACTGGTTGTCTCCCGCGCCGTTCTTCGCATTCTGGGCGCGCACCTTTTCATTGCCAAGCGATTTGAGCTGCTTGAGGGCCTCTTTGAGGGTCATGGGGGCGGTCCGATATGGGAGGGTTGCGGTGAGGGAACGAGGAGCGGCAGGGGGACCCACCAGCCCCACGTGGCCGTTCTGTCACGTTGCCGACTTTCTCATCCGTTGTGTGAACAAGCTGCTGGGAGGGATGCATGTTGGTTGGGCTGGCTAGGGGCGCTCGGCCTGCCAAAGCCCCACTTCGATCCCGCCCTGGAAGTAGATGGCGCAGATTCCGTGGCCGGGGATTTTCATGGGCGGTACGGCGATGTGGGCTCCCGCTTTCTCCGCCTCAGCGACGACCGCATCGATATCATCCACCAGCAGGTAGGGCCGGACCACGGGCCGCTCGCCATCGTGCATGGGCGCACGCACACCCAGCGTCAGGCCGTCCGGCAGCCGCAAAGTGCGTGCGCCTCCCAGTTCGGGCCTGGCCTCGCTGAAGCTCACGCCATGCGTCTTCTCATAGAGCGTGCAAACGGCTTCCACGTCCGGCGTTACGATTTCGAGGTAGTGGAGTTGCATAGGCTCGCCTTCGAGGGTGTCGGGAGGGCTAGGATGCGCCAAATGGGATAAAGAACCATCACCTTTGGCAGCTTGGGGGACGCGGCTGCAGCCGAGAGGAATAAGAGGCGTAAAGGGCCACCCGGCCAACACCAGCATGGCCCGGGAGAAGTTCCTCCGACCGATGCTGCGCATGGTTTCGCCGCCGTCATGCCGATCGTCTTGCGTTCAAACGCCCCGGCAGAAAGGCCAAGGTGCCGGGGCAGCTTCAAAGACGTACGCATTGTTGGTGGGGAGTCGCCTCGCGTCAACCCGCTAGGCTTTGCCAGACCGAAGGCGGCCTGCTGCCCCGCAGTCGCGTGGGTGTGGAGGCGCACTAGACCGAACTTTTTCCCCCTTTTTCGATGCAACTGCCTGCGATGCGTCGACTTACGCGCGACGGATCGTGCGCGC
>JAIMBC010000273.1 GCA_023511675.1 Pirellulales bacterium | reverse complement strand
ATGCACCGTGAGCCCGAACCCGCAGTTCGTATGGCTGAGCAGCGCATCGCCGCCAATGCGGCGGCGAGGCCTGCCGATGCTCAAGCGGGCGGGCAGCCGCACGTGCCGCCTCAAAAACAGCGCTTCGGCGGCATACCCAACGAGTGGTGGACCGGTGTGCACGACGACACCCCGTTGCGCGCCGCCGAGAACAAGGCTTTCTTCGGCCTGCTGCACGCGCTGAGGAAGATCCCCCATGGCAAACTCGCCGCTCAGTCCAGCGGCCCCGTCGCCTATACCCAACTGCTCCTTCAGCCTCAGGCCTACCGAGGCGAACTGGTCACCTTGTCGGGCCGGGTGCGGCGGGCTTTCCGCCTTGCCGCTTCTAGCAATGAACAGGGCATCGACCATCTGTACCAGACCTGGCTGCAACCGTCAGACAGGAGCGAGCCCGTGATCATCTATCTCGCCGAGTTGCCCCAGGGCTTTCCCGAGGGCAGGGACCTCGACGAAGAAGTGCGGGTGCACGCTGTGTTCTTCAAACGCTGGCCCTACCGTGCCGCCAGCGGCCTCCGTTCCGCTCCCCTATTGCTGGCCAGGTCGTTCGAATGGCAGTCCCGGTCGCCAGACGTGGCGAGGGCACAGGCCGGGCGTGGGCTGGGTACCTTGATGCCCACCTTGGCGCTCACCATTGCCGGTGGCTTGTTGCTGATTCTGTTGTTTGTGTGGTACTCGCGAAGTCCTGGGAGAAGGCCGCGATTCTCGTTAGGCGGCCATGCGGAGGGCGGGCCGCAGTCAAGTGAAGCCGCCAGCGACCCGCGGGCATTCTTGAAGCAACTGGCCCAGGCCGCGACAACGTGCCGTGATGAAGGGGAGTAACCGGGTGTGGCCGAGCCGTGCGCTGCCAGCAGCCCCGAGCCGCTTCCGCCTTCGCCGTCAACTGGTGGGGGCATGGCTGTGGTTGATGGCCTGCCTTGTGCTGGCTGCGCCGGCGCGCAGCGATCGGCCGGTCACTGATCAGCGGGAGGCGGGCGGTGCGTCCTGGCAGACGCCAGAGCGGGTGGCGCTGCCAGCGGAGATTGCAGAGCAGCAGACGCCTGCGCAACAACCCGACACCGCACAGCAGCAGGACGCGGCAACACAACCTGACGCCGCGCTGCCGGACGCTCCGGAAAACCTGCCGGACGCTCCCGCGGCGACGGCAGAGGATGGCGATGCTGCGGCGGAGGCAGCTCCTGCCGCCGCAGGACCGCTGGCCGGTCCACGGCCGCTGCTGAAGCTGCTGGGCGTGAGCGACAGCCACTTTCGCAGCCTCCGCTCGGGCCGCCCTCTGGTGCCGGACGAGCAGGAGGCCGTGTGGCGCGTGTTGTTTGCCTTGCGCCGCTTCACGCCCAAGCAGATTCATGCCTGGCAGCGTCCAGGGTCGGTGCTGTCGCGCATGATGCAACAGCCCGATCGCTATCAGGGCGAGATGGTGCGGGTGGCGGGGCGCGTCTTGGCCGTGGAGCGCGTCCCCATCATTCCCGAGGTCCAAGAACGCTTCGCCTTTAAAGAGTATTATGCCTGCACGCTTCGCGTGGAAGGTTCCCCCATCACGGCCACGTGCCTGGCCCTGCGCGTGCCACGCGCCTGGCTCGAGCGACCGCCGCTCGACGAACGGGCCGAGTGCGCCGGGGTGTTTCTCAAGGTAGCTGCGGCACCGGAGGGGCCGCAGGCTGTGCTGGCTTGTCAGCGGCTGCGGTGGTATCAGGCGGGGCTGCTGGGAGAGCTGGGGTTCGACGCCGGCCTGTGGGACGACGTTCGCGTGTGGAACCCGCGCCTGCCCGCCGGCGCCCCCAGGCACGAGCGGCTGGCCAACGAACGCAGCCTCAATCTCAACGATGAGGACCGAGAGTGCTTCTACGAGTTGCTGGCAGCATTGGCGCGCATTTCCCCGCGCAAGCTGCTGGCGCGAGCCGAGCAGCAGCCGTCGATGGTGGAGCTGTTCAACCATCCTGCGCGGCAGCAGGGGAAGCTGGTTGCCGTTACCGGCGTGTTGCGGCGTGCGGTGCTGGTGCGGGTGGAAGACGCCGACGTGGCCCAGCGCCTGCGCGTGGACCATTACTATGAGCTGGAAGTATACCCGCCCGAGGCACAGGGCAATCCGCTAGTATTCTGTGTGCGCCGGCTACCCCCTGGTTTGGTGCCGGGCGAAAAACTCTCGGAAACGGTGCGCGTAGCCGGCGTGTTCTTCAAGTCCTGGGGCTTTGTCCCCCGCGGTGAGCCGGCAGGCAAACCTCGGCGCAAGCAAGTGGCGCCCCTCTTGATCGGTCTGGAGCCGCAACTCGTTCCGCCCCCCTCTCTAGATCGGGGCCCTGCGGCAGCCGTGGCGGTGGTCGTCCTACTGCTCGGTGTGGCGGCCCTTTTGGCCTACCTGTGGTACGAGCGCCGCACGAGCGAGCGATTCCGCCAGCGGGTGCTTCTTCCCCGCCTGGCGGAAGACTCCCTCCTCCTGCCGCCAGATGCAGAAGCGAGATCCGAGGAGCCCGCGCAGCGCTCTGCGCCGCCCCAGTGAAGTCCCTTCACCCTACTCGAACTCGGGGTGCATCTCGGCGCGACGGCTCGTTGCGGCGCGAGCCCGTTGCCATGCTTCGGCCCAAGGCCCGCTCTGCCGCAAGCTGATGGCCTGGTGGCCAGCCGCCTGCACAACGTAGCCAAGCGGCGTTTGCTTACGGCGTCCCGCGGCAGACGACTCGAACGTGACGGCCGTTTTCAAGTTTACGAAGTGCTCAAAAGTTGTTAGTTTTGATTGCTAGAGGCCATGAAGGCCCCAGTGGCCGAGACTACGTGGAGCACATGGGCCGCGGTTCGATACGGATATCGTCGTCATGCGCAAGGTTGCTCTCGTCCCGCACGACCATCCCTTCCTGGCGGCTGCACCTCGCGTGCACGCCCCTGGCGAGGTCATCCGCAGCCTGCCGCAGCGGGGGCACCGTCGTTTCCGCAACACCGGTCCCCTGGCTGTTATCGACACTTAGTGGGCACACGTCACCACCTATGCTCGAAGATAGATCCCCCGATCTCCATCCCGCAGTTGAACTCTTCGCGGCGATGGCCGGCATTCTAGAACGGTTGCACCAGGCGGCTGCCACGGACCCCGAATTGCAACAACAACTGACGCGCCTGGCAGGGGCTGTGGGCCGACTGGTATCGCTGGCCGCCGGAGAAAGTTCCGCGCGGGCCGCAGGCAAGCAAGGGGCGGCCTTCAGCTTTGGCGGACCGCTGGCGGCGTCCTCCCATGCCGCGGCCGCTGGTATAGGCCTCTCGCCCGACCGCCTGCCGGCTGCGCCTGCCGAACCAGCATCGCAACCGGTACCGCCCGGTCCTATGGCAGGGGACGGTTTAGCTGAGCCAGACAGATCGCCGCCGCCGCCCGAGACCGACGTCATTCCGGCGTCGCTAGCCATCGAGCAGCTTAAGTTCCACACCAGCCAGCAAACCGAACCGACCGTGGAGCTGCCCGACTCGTATGCCGCCGGGCGCACGCCAGAGCCGCTGCCGGACCTGGAACTCGTCGAACTCCGCGCTCGACTCAAGGCAGAGGGCGCACGCTGGGCGGGCGAGCGGCGCCGCCTGATCGCCGAAGGAGCGGACCACCGCACGGTGGTTGCCCCCCGCGACCGCGACATCATTGCCCGTGCCCGGGAATTGCCCGAGTGCTACCTGTGGATGAACAACCCGCACGCCCCGGAGCCAGAAAACCTAGCTCGCTACGAGGACCTGGCCGGGTGCTTCGAGACCTTGGCTCTGGCGGCCCAGGTACTGCGTCGTGCCCTGCCGCCGGGTGCCCCGCCCAGCGAATTGGCTGCACAGGCCATGCAATTGGCTGCAGAGGCACAATCGGCGCTGCGTGCCGCGGTGGCGGCCCTGGATGCGCAGCCGGATCCCGATCAGATGAAGGTCTATCAGTGGCTGAGGCAGACGGCAGCGGAGATGAAGCTGTTTGTCCGGCGCTACATGCGCGCTGACGACGTGGCAGAGCCCACGACCTGGCCCGATATCGCCGCGCGGCTCGAACGCGTGCGGGAGCAGATCGAAGCGTCTCAGCAGAGCGTGCGGCGGCAGCAGGATCGCCTGAAGCGGATGCGCTACCACGCCTCCCTGATCCTGAAGAATCCCACCCAACCCAATCACGAGCACGACTGGCGCCGCATCAACGAGGCGGCCGAGGAGCTGCTTGCCGAGGGCATGCCTCCCAGCAGCGTGGAGCTACGCCAGATTCTGCTTCCCTTGCTAGACTACTTGCCCGAAGAAGACCAGTTCTCGCCCGCCTTTCGGCTGGTGTGGCGCGAGATCGACCGTTACCTGGCCTCGCGCGATGAGGCAGATGAGTCCTCCGAGCCGACCACCCCAACGCCCGAGGTCCAGCAGGCCGCAAGATTGCTGGCAGGACGCACAGTGGTGCTGATCGGGGGCGACCGGCGACCCCCCGCCGAGCGCGCTCTGCTCTCCGCCCTGCGCCTCAAGAAGCTCGACTGGATTGAAACACGCGAGCACCAGTCTTTGGAAGGTTTCGAATCCCACGTGGCACGCCCGGACGTGGCCGTCGTCCTGCTGGCCATCCGCTGGTCCAGCCACTCCTACGGCGATGTCAAGCAATTCTGCGACCGCTACGGCAAGCCCCTGGTCCGCCTGCCCGGCGGCTACAACCCCAATCAGGTCGCCAGCCAGATCCTGGCACAATGCAGCGGCCGCCTCCGCAGCGTGATTGCCGAGACGGCGTAGCCCCCATCGCCGCGGCCACGCCACGGCTCGCCCCCCTGCATCGTGGCCAGCCCCTGCCATCCACACCTTCGTCGGCGAGCCAGCGTGCAGTCCGCCCTTGCCAAAGGAGCATTGGACCCACCCATCTCCCCCATCCTTCGGCCTGCTCGGTTTGCACGCTCAGCAGCATCGCCTTGCAGTGCCTTTGCACGTACGCACCCCCGCTGGGTATCCTGGGCACCAGCCCCCAGAGAGCCCCCTCATGTCGCACATTGCCTCATCTGCGAGACTGCCCTCTGCCATCGCCTGCCTGGCAGCCCTGCTTCTGGGCCCAATCACTCCCGCCCAGACGGCCAACATCGAATACCCCAGGGTCCTTGACGAAAGGCTCACGATCGAGCTGCTGGCGGCCGAGCCCGACCTGGTAACGCCGGTGGGCCTGGCAGCCGATGAGGCGGGACGCATCTTTGTCATCGAAAGCCACACGCACTTCCGCCCGCCCGACTACGCCGGCCCTCCCGCCGATCGCATTCGCGTATTCACGGATGCCGATGGGGACGGCCGTGTGGACCACATGACTACCTGGTTCGAGGGTACCGTGGCCACCATGGGCATCGCACTCCACCCAGACGGCTCCGTCTACCTGGCCACGCGCAGCGACGTCTGGCGGCTGCGAGACGTGCAGGGGGCGGGGGCGGCCGATCAAGCGTAGCGGCTGGTGCACCTCGAGACCGCAGGCAACTACCCTCATAACGGACTGGCGGGCTTCGCCTTCGACGCGCAGGGGTGGGTCTACTTTGGCATGGGCGAAAACCTGGGAGAGCCGTATGCCCTGATAGGCAGCGACGGCATCACGCATGTAGGCGGCGGCGAAGGCGGGAATGTGTTCCGCACGCGTACCGACGGCAGCCGGCTCGAGCGGGTCGCCACGGGCTTCTGGAACCCGTTCCATCTGGCGTTCGACGGGCTGGGCCACCTGTTCGCCGTAGACAATGACCCCGATGCGCGCCCGCCGTGCCGCCTCTTGCAGATCGTCTCAGGCGGCGACTACGGCTACCGCTACCGTAACGGCCGCCGCGGACTGCACCCGTTCACCGCGTGGAACGGCGAGTTGCCCGGCACCCTGCCCATGACCGCTGGCACGGGAGAGGCACCCTCTGGCGTGGCATACTATGCCCACCGCCTCCTGCCGCAGGAGTATCAGGGGGCTCTGCTCGTGACAAGCTGGGGCGATCATCGGTTGGACCGCTTCAGGTTAAAGCGGCAGGGGGCAAGTTTCAGCTCACAGGCGGAGCCGTTTGTGGTGGGCGGAGAGAACTTCAGGCCGGTGGGCATTGCGGTGCTGCCGGACGGGTCGCTTGTGGTGAGCGATTGGGTCGATAAGTCTTACGACCTGCACGGCAAGGGGCGGCTGTGGCGTGTGCGCTTGCGCGATGCGTCCCCTGTGTCTGCCCCTGCCAGGACAGGCCACTGGCCGGGCTCTCCGGCGGAGAGGCGCTGGCTGGCCATGCGCAAGCTGTCCGCCGCGGCGCACGACCCTCAGCAAATAGCTGTGCTGTGGCAGTCGCTGCCGGAGGCCCAGAGCCGCATGTACGTGCTGGAAGCGGCATTGGCCGGAGAGCTGGGCGAGGCCGCCTGCGCGGCGGTGTACGAGTGCGCTGCGTGCGATCCCTGCGCAGACCTTCGAGAGGCTGTGGCAGAACGCGTGCCGCAGCGGTTCATCGAGGCGCCGTGGTTCCCTGCCGAGGACGGGCATCCAGCGGTTCGCGCGGCGGTGCTGCGCCGCCTTGTTGGCGAAGCACACCTGGAGCGACTCGTGGCGGCGTGCCGCGACGCGGATCCCTTCGTACGCCGCGCCGCAATCGCGGGTCTGGTGCAGTCTGCCAGCCCAGGCCGGCTCGCAGCACTCGCCTGTGCTGATGATCCGGAACTTCGTCTGGCCGCCGCCGTGGCCCTCCGCGAGCAGGGCAGCCATGCCGCCAGCACGGCCGCGCGCCTGCTGGCCGACGCCGATCTGCGGGTCCGCCAGGCGGCCGTGCAATGGGTGGCCGAATGCCGGCTCGATGCCTGCCGCCCCCAGCTTGCGGCCCTGCTGGCCGCAGAGGGTATACCGCGGCAGCTTTTCGAGGCCTGCCTCGCGGCCCTGGAGCGGTTAGACAGCGTGCAGAAAAAACTTCCCCACGAAGAGCTGGGCGGAGACGAATACGTGGCCGCCCTGCTTGCGCGCCCAGATCTTCCCCCTGCCACGCTCGCCCGAGGACTGCGCCGCCTGCGGCCAGACCACCCCGTGCTTGCGCCCGAGTTGCTAGACCGCTGGCTCGCAATACCGCAGCCAGAATTGCAGCTCGAAGTCGTCCGCACTCTACGCGACCAGTCTGGCGATCACGTACAGAAACGCCTGGCAGCGCTGGCCCAGGACGAGCACGCCGACATCTCGTTGCGGGCCGAGGCCGTGGCGGGATTGGCCCCCAGCAACCCCCCCTCGCGCCGGCTGCTGCTTGAACTGGCCCGGCATCGCTCGCCCACGCTCCGCAGCGAAGCCCTTCGCACCCTGCAACTGGCAAACCTCACGGCAGAAGAACGGCGGTTGCTGGATGGCGTCGCCGCGACACCTGCCGAGCAAGAGCTGCTCGGCCGCCTGCTACATCCCGGCCAGCAACCGCCACGTCCCCCCAAGAACGACCTCGCAGCCTGGCTGACGCTGCTGGAGGGCGAGGCCGACCCCGCCGCAGGCGAACGCATCTTTTTCCACCCGCAGGGCCCCCGCTGCTACCGCTGTCACGAACTCGACGGCCGCGGAGGCGCCGCCGGCCCGGAGCTGTCTTTGGTGCGCACCCTCCCGCGTGCCCGACTCCTCGAGTCGCTGCTCGCTCCCAGCAAGGAGGTAGCGCCTCATTTCGTCCCCTGGCAACTTGTCATGCACGACGGCCGCGTGTTGCTGGGCCTGCTGGTACGAGATCTGGTCAGCGGCGAGCAGGTGTATATGGCCCCCAGCGGCGAAACCTTTGTGCTGCACCCGCTCGACATCGAAAGCCGCACCCCGCACGCCGGCTCGATCATGCCCGATAATCTGGTCGAGCAGCTCACCTTGCAAGAACTGCGCGACCTGATCGCCCGCCTGCAACAAGGCGCCAGTCCGCAGTAAACGGCCCATGATATCTGCGCCGCGTCGTACGTGGCGATTGGGGCAAGGCGCGCGCCTGGGGGAGTAGGGTTCATGCGCGCGTATGGGGTTGATCCGCCGGCGTAACGCGCACGCGTGTTCAGGCGTTGGGTCCGGGCGGCGAGAGGGCGGC
>JAIMBC010000272.1 GCA_023511675.1 Pirellulales bacterium | reverse complement strand
CCGGCGACATGACGCTGGAAGAGCTGATCGAGCTGGTCCGGCAGAACGAGCTGCTGTATGAGCGGATCGATTTTACCTGGCGCTGCAAGTACGAGACGTTCAATCGCGACCGTCTTGCGCCCGACCATGGGAGTTGGAAGACTATTCTCGAAGAGGAGCAGCACCTCCGCTTGGTATACCAGCCGCCATACATGCTAAGAAGGCAACAGTCGCTCCTCTTGTATCGCAACGACGAAAAAAAAGAGCTGCCCTATTACGTCGGTTACGACGGCGAGAAGACGCGCGTGCTGTTCGACCGAGGTGCGACGGTGAGCAACGGCTATGTGAAGCAGGGCTTGTATATCACGCCGCACAATCTGCTGGTGCATCGGTGGGCGGATATCCCGCTGTCTCTCTATCTCGCGGGCACCGATGCCATCAATCGCTCGCAGTGGAAGGTGGGCTTTAAGGGCTCGGTGCAGACGTACTACAAGGGCGTAGAGGAGTGGCGTGGGCTGCGTTGCCACCATGTTTACATTCACCATTTCGTTCCCGGCAGGGGTGACTCAGGCGCCATTGAACTCTGGTTGGCGGAGGAGCGGAACTTCATCCCGGCGCGTGCAGTGGGCTATGCCTTCTGGCTCTCACGGACCGATCCTGACGGCGGGGGCGAGGTGACCGAATGGCGAGAGCTGGAGCCGGGCATCTGGTTTCCCTGGCGAGTGCAGATGGAGGCGCACTATATAGGGCAATTGGCAAAGCCTGGCACGGATAATCGTTTACATCGACACGAGATCTCGTTCGAGACCGTGCAACTCCATCCGGAGCATGATGTTTCGTTTTTCAGGTTCGATTTCCCGCCGGGCACATACGTGTACGAGGTTCAGGGCCAGGAGATCCTGAAGAGCTATCAGGTCGGCACGCCGGCCGATCCGCAGGTGCGGCCAGCGGCGCCGCTATGGCGCCAGTGGCGCTGGTGGCTAGGCCTGGGCCTGGCGGTCTGTTTGTTTGGGTGCATCGGCCTCGTGCAATATCGTCGGAGGCGGAGGGGCATGGCAGTATCGGCTTCTACTGGCAGCGAGCAGGTATAAGAGATAGCAGTTTACTGCAAGGAAAGGAGGAAGCGATGTTCGAGCGTCATTGGCCGTGGTACTTTGCGTTGCTGACGGGGCTGTTTTCGGCAGGCCTGCTGGCCGTGCTGGCCGCGCTGGGCTGGGGCTTCACCAACGACATCTCCAGCGCGAAGTGCACGCCCAATCTCACCTGCGCGGGGGGTACGTGTTTCGTTGTGTGGATGCCTTGGACGGACCCGCCATGTGAACTGCAACGGGCGTGCGTGTCATTTCTTACAATGGGTGGCATGGGGGGGCCGTTCAAGGAATGCGTCTGGTCCAAGAATGCGAACCAGTGGTGCTACTCAGGGCACGACCAGCCGCCGCCGCCCATTGTGGCCACGTGCTTCGGGCAGTACTGGTTTTGTAACTGCCGTGATCAGATTCATGGAGACTGCGATGGCACCAATAATCCATCCGGCAATCCGCCGGGTATTTGTAATTGTATGAGTTTTCAGGGTACACCGGGTACGCACGGCGTGACGAACCTGTGTTCGTAGCCGGGGCGGAGCGTCTCTCTGCATCCGGCCCCAGCAGCCTGTTCGCCTGCTGTAGCGCGCTGGTTGTCGTGGATTGGTGTCAAGGTGGTGCACACGGTGGTTGCGCGCCACACCGTGCCCTAAGCTGGAAGCGTTTGAAGAGGATTGCTGTATGGAATGACGCATAGTGTGATGCCGCTTGCCGGTAGCGAGTTTGGCTTCCGTAGCACAGGGACAAGGCGCACGCGAATGTGCCCGTTTACGGCCGAGCCTGTGTCGTTTCCATCTCCGTTCAGACGAGTGGCCGAAAGCCTGACAGTACAGGGCGCCAATAACAACTGGCGGTAGTACGCATGGAACGGGCAGTGGCAAGCCCAGATGAGGGCGTCCAAAGGGCGGTCCGTCTCACGCGCGTTGCGATGTGTTCCCTGCCGTTGTGCGTACTGGTATCCTTCGCCATCGGGGCTAGTGTCCTCCACAGCCCGCCGTTGTACGAACTGGGCCATTTGCCGGCGGGGATCTGCCACTGGGAGTATGGGCGGTACGAGCTGTACCGCGTCAACCCGCCGCTGGCGCGGATGGCGGCCACGCTGCCGCTGGTCCTGTTGGGTGAGTATGGCCCCAGGCGAGACTGGTCGAACTACCAGCTCGACCCACTCTCGCGCGAGACGGTGCCCATGGGCATCCGCTTCTTCAAGGCCAATGGCGAGCGGGCGATGCGATGGTTCAGGATTGCCCGCACTGCAAATCTAGTGTTCTTGCTGCTGGGCGGCTGGGCGTGCTACGCCTGGGGCCGCGCACTGCGGGATGCGCGGGCGGGGCTGGCCGCGGCCATGCTGTGGTGCCTCCAGCCTCTGGTGTGGGGCTGGGGCGCGCTGGTGATGCCGGATGTCCCGGCGGCAGCGGTGGGCGCCTATGCCTCGTACAGCTTCTGGAAGTGGCTGCGCGCGTGCCGCGACGCGAGGGCCTGCCCGCGCTCGGGCGAGGATGCCAGGCCGGCCCCGCCACCGGCGGCGCAGCCGGGGCAGGAAGAGATTGCAGGCGGGGAGAGGGCTAGCAGGGACGACGCAAAGACTGAGATTCGGCGCAGGGAGAGGCGGAGCAGGGGAGGAGCGACAGGGCGAGATGGCGCGGGTTCCCATGGCGTGAGCGGCTGGAGCGCAGCGGCCGTTGCCGGCGTGTGGCTGGGGCTGGCGCAGCTTACCAAGTTCACGTTGCTGGTGCTGGTCCCCATCTGGCTTGGATTGGCGGCAGCCCACGTGCTAAGGGGCCGTGGCCGTGCACTACGGGGCAGCCTGCACATCGCCATGATGCTGGGTTTGGCGCTGCTGGTGATCAACCTGGGCTATGGGTTTCGAGACAGCTTCTTGCCGCTGGGAGAGTACCGTTTTGCCAGCAGTCTGTTTTCGGGGAAGCGGCCGGAGCCCATTCGTCGGCCGCCAGGCGATCCGCTGGCCGAGCAGGAGCCGGCGGTGCGGCTGGTGGCCGGCAATCGCTGGCAAGGGACGTGGCTGGCAGCCCTGCCGGTGCCGCTGCCGCGAGACTACGTGATGGGCATCGACTGCCAGCGCGGCGATTTCGAGGTGGGCGGGCGTTCGTACTTTGGCGGGAGGTGGAGCGAGCGCGGCTGGTGGTGGTACCAGCCGGTGGGCCTGACGCTCAAGACACCGGTGGGGACGCTGGCCCTGGTAGGGCTGGGACTGGCCGTGCTGGCGGCGGGTGTGGTACGGCGCAGCCGGGAACGGACCGGGCCATCGCCCGGCTGGCCGGGGGACGGGGACGCTCGCGCGCCGTGGTGGGACGAGTTGTGCCTGCTGTTGCCCGTGGCGGGGATCTTTGCCTTGTTGTGCACGCAGACGGGGTTCAGCAACCACGTGCGGTATGCGTTGCCGGCGACTCCGTATCTGGCGATCGCTGCGGGCGGGCTGGCCGCGGGCACCGTGCGGCGCCAGCTTCGGTACGTCTGCTGGGTGCTGATCGGAATCACGGCCATGGAGGCCGCGGCGGTATATCCGCACGGGATCTCGTTTTTCAATGTCCTGGTGGGCGGTCCAGCGAGGGGACACGAGTGGCTTTTGGACAGCAACGTGGCCTGCGGGCAGGACCTGTTGTTCTTGCGTGCCTGGCAGCGCGGGCATCCGGAGGCGCGGCCGCTGCACCTGGCCACGGCCAGCGGAGTGAACCCGGCGCAGCTTGGCATCGAGTACCTGGTGCCGCCGATTGGACCGTCTGAGCGCATCCGGGACGCGGCCCATTTGCAGCGGCTGCTGGCGGATGCGCGGGTGGTGATGGGCGAGGCGCCCGAAGATGCTGCGGGGCTGGGCCCGCGGCCGGGCTGGTATGTGATCGACGTGAATCATCTGCACGGCACGCACTGGGGCGTTTCGCAGCCCGAGGGGACGCGGCGGCGGCTGTGCACGCGGGGGCTGAACTTTGAATATTTTCGGCACTTGCAGCCGTGCGGGCGGATTGGATACTCGTATCTGGTGTATCATGTGACGGCGGCGCAGGCCGCGGCGTTGCGGCGCAGGCTGGGTTTGGAGTGAGGGGAGGGCAGGGGTGCAAGGTTCATGGGTTACGGGCGGCAAGGGGACTCCAAAAAGTTAACGCGTGCGAGGTGAGGGGCATATTCCGGGAGATTTGCGATGCGTGGCAAGAGAGGAGTGTGGATGGCCGCGATACTTGTGCTGGCGGCATGTGTGGCAGGCGGCTGGTGGGCGCTGGGGAGGTTGCGGGAGCCCGAGCCGGAGCCCCTGCCGGAGGAGCGATACGAGCCCATCGATGCGGACGTGGTGGCCGCCTGGGAGGCGGCGGGGGCCGAGTACGGCTCGATTCGCATCGACGAGCGTGGCGTCACAGCATGGCAGCCGCAGTCTGAGGAGCCGGGGGCTGGCGCGCTGGCCGGGTTCCGTTTTCAACCCCTTCCCGCCGGCAAGCTCTCTGGGCTGCCCGAGCCGCGGGTTCCCTTCGGTTTGTTCCTGGAAGGGTCCATGGTCACCGACCAGCATGCGCAGGAGATCGCGCGCTTCCAGCAGTTGAGGATCCTGGGGCTGGCAATCAACCAGCTTACCGATCAGGGCGTGGCCGAACTGGCCAGGGCCGAGCGCCTGCGCTCGCTGGACCTGACCCACAATCCGATCACCTCCGCCAGCTTGAAACAGATCGCCCGCCTGCGCCACTTGCAGACGCTCGACCTGAATCAGACCCAGGTCGACGACGAGGGCGCGGCGCAGCTCGCCGGCCTGAAGAACCTGTGGATGCTCGATCTGACCATCACGCGGATTACGGACAAGACTCTGCGGCATGTGGGTAAGCTGCCGCGGCTGCGGATGCTTTACTTGAACGGCCTGCCAAAAGTGACCGATGCGGGGCTGGCGCATCTCAAAAAGCTGAGGCAGTTGGAATTCTTGAGCATCGACTCGACCGGCGTGGAGGGCGAGGGGCTGGCATACTTTGCAGAGCCGGCGAAGCTGGAGACGCTGCAGGCCGCCAACATCAAGTGGAGCGACGCGGGGCTGGATGCGCTGGGCAAGCTCACGTCGTTGCGCAGCCTTCATCTGGTGGGAGCGCCGTTGGGCGAGGGTAGGCTCGAGAAGCTGGCGGGATTGTCCAACCTGGAGGATCTATCGCTTTTCGCATGTAGAGGACTGCGCGACGCGGATGTAGCTCACCTTGGCGGCATGCGGAACCTGAAGGAACTGAGCCTCAGCCTCACGGAGATCACCGACGAAGGGTTGGCTCACCTGGCCAAACTGAAGAGCCTGCGGCGGCTCTATCTAGACCAAGTTCGTGTGACGAGCCAGGGCATTGCCAAGCTTAGGCAGGCGCTACCGGCGTTGGAGGTGCAATGATGGTAGCACCCATTTGCGAGCACCGAGCCGTGGCCGCGCTGCCGCGGCGCGGGCCTGGGACAAGACGGCAGACGGAGCGAGGTCCGCCGTCTGCTCAGACATCTGGCGCGAGGTTTGGAGCGAACCAGGCACGATCCAAGGTTGAATATGGCTGGGTGGCCTTGCAGCACGCTACCGGCGTGGGAACGGCATGTCTGGGTGGCATCGCGTGCGTGGGTTTGGCGAGGCAGGCCTGGCGGGTTTTGCTGAGCGTGGTACAATAATTTGGTCTTTGCGGAGGCTAGGCCATGCGTGCGCGACGGCGTGGTTTTACCCTGATCGAGGTGCTGGTGGTGATTTCGATCATCGGGCTACTGGTGGCGTTGTTGTTGCCGGCGGTGCAGGCGGCGCGGGAGGCCGGCCGGCGCACACAGTGCCAGAATAATCTGAAGCAGCTTTCGCTGGCCATGTTGCAGCACGAGACCGCGCACGGCCGGTTTCCCACGGGGGGGTGGAGTTTTGTCTGGGTGGGAGATCCCGATCGAGGGACAGGCCGGCGCCAGCCTGGGGGATGGATCTACTGTATCTTGCCATATCTGGAGCGGCCGGATCTGGCCCGGCTGGGCAAGGGGCTGCCCGAGCCCGAGCGGCGGGCCGCGCTGGCCCAGCTTACCCAGCGTTCGTTGGAGGTGATGCATTGCCCCAGCCGCCGCTTTGCGGATCTGTACCCGTACGACCCCACCTGGGTACCGCGCAACTGCGACCTGGTACCGATGGTGGCCAAGAGCGACTATGCCGCCAATGGGGGTGACCTGGTGATCGCCTCCGGTCTTGGCCCGGCGAGCTATGCGGAGGCGGACGATCCGGCATATCCCTGGGTCGATTTTTCCAAGGCCACGGGCATTTGTTACATGCGCAGCGAGGTGGGCATGAAGCACATCGAGGACGGCAAGTCCTACACCTACATGTTGGGCGAGAAGTACGTGAACACGACCGGCTTTGATCTGGGAGACGATCAGAGCATGTACACGGGGTACGATGTGGACACCATCCGCACCTGCGATCTCGGCCTGGTGCCGCGGCCGGACTCGGCGGCGGTGGGCGATTTGATCTTTGGCAGCGCGCATTTCGACTCCTGTCACATGGTGATGTGCGACGGCTCGCTGCGCCGCATCGCTTACACCATCGACGCCGAGGTGCACCGCCGCCTGGGCAATCGCCGCGACCTGCTCCCCATCGACGACAGACAGTTCTAGTCCCCCCCAGAGGCCAGGAAGCAGTACCCGCCGCCAGACTAGACCACCATGCGTGCCGCAGCAGTTGCTCGCCGCCATTTGCACTGGGTACTGCTGGCAGCCCATGCCGGCCTGCTCGCTTGGGGAGGCTACATACACAGTCCCACGTTCGACGAAACGGGCTATCTTCCCTCCGGCATCTATCACTGGAAGTACGGCCGGTTTGCGCTGGCCAATGTCAACCCTCCGCTGGTGCGCCTGGTGGCCGCGCTGCCCGTGATGGCCGTGGGCAGCGCCTTCGACTGGCGGCGAGCCGGCGGGGACGAGAGTGACTTTTTTTCCCTGGGCCAAGCCTTCATTGCGGCCAACGGCGAGCGTGCCATGTGGTTGTACACGCTGGGCCGGTGGGCGTGCATACCGTTTTCGCTGGTGGGCGGCTGGGTGGCCTGGCGCTGGGCCAGCGAGCTATATGGTGGCCGCGCTGGCCTGTTGGCTCTGGTGCTGTGGTGCGTGTGTCCGAACATTCTGGGACATGGCCAGCTTCTCACGCCGGATGTGGCGGCGGCCGGCTTGGGGCTGGCAGCCGCCTGGAGGTTCTGGCACTGGCTGAGGTCCGAAAGCTGGGACGAGGCACTTCTGGCCGGGCTGGTGCTTGGCGAACAAAAGGCGGAACCCCGCTTCTCGCTGGAGAGCAAGGCCATGCAGCAGCAAAGGGCGGTATATTAGGGGCGACTGCCAACAACGAAACTTTCCGCCGCGCGTTGCGTCTTTATCAGGGTAGGGGCTCGCCTCAAGATATATCCTCGTAATTTGAATGGACGTTTCCCGTTTAGGAGGAAGCATGGAAGTTGGAAGAAGATGTGCCGCATTGGGTGTGCTGGCACTGTTGAACCTGCTGGTGGTTTTGACGCTGCCGGGCGTCGCCAAGGCGGCGGATGAATTCCACGTACCGGTGGAATACTACAAGCTGCCGAACGGGCTGCGCGTGGTGCTTTCGCCAGACCATACGGCGCCGACGGTCTGTGTCGGCGTGTACTACCGGATCGGCTTCCGGATCGAGCCGAAGGACCGCACCGGCTTCGCGCACCTTTTCGAGCACATGATGTTCCAGGGCTCGCAGAACCTGGGAAAGATGGAGTTCATCAAGCTGATCCAGGCCAACGGCGGAATTCTGAACGGTTCCACGCGGTTTGATTTCACGAATTACTTTGAAGTGGTGCCCTCGAACAAGCTGGAAACGATTTTATGGGCCGAAGCGGACCGCATGAGCGGCCTGGCGGTGACGAACCTCGGACATGTGCCGGACGCCGTGAAGGACGCGGTGGTGCGGCAGCTCGGCGAGCTGTGGCACGTGTCCAATCTGTTCCATATCCCGAACCAAGAGGAGGCCGCGGCGCGGCTCGTCGAGC
>JAIMBC010000271.1 GCA_023511675.1 Pirellulales bacterium | reverse complement strand
TGATCCTCTTCTGCGAGGGCTACACGGAACCTACCCGCTTTGAGTTCGACGAGGTCCGCGACCTGATCTATGAAGACCTCTACGAGAAAAAGCTACGCCTGGCCATGGCTCAAAAGTTCCACGCCCTGCAAGATGCCGCCGAGATCGATAACTTCCTCACCGGATCCTCCCAGCAGCCACGAGGCCAAAAACTGGAAGAGATCACGCAGGAGCAGCCAAGCAGCCCGCGCAAGTCAACCAAGACGGCCTCCAAGCCCAAAAAGCAATAAATCCCATCGGCTGGCCTCCAATCCCCAGGCTTGGATGCGCGGCTCAAGCCCCTGCTTGCCGCGCCCCAACCGGCCGCACCGCTGAAAGGCGGCAACAGCCCAGCCGCCCCTCCGCAACCTTGAACGCTTGCCGCCCACGCCGCGCAAGACGGCAGCCAGGGCCAGAAAAACAAAAAAACCCGCGCCGGGCGTACCCGGCCGGGTTTGTGCTGGCTCAGCCGCGGAGGCAGCGTCTAATTGGGCTCGTCCAGGGTGACGGGCAGCTCGCCCTTGTCGATCAGCTCCCCAAAGGTGGCAGAGTTGGCGTCATTGGGGTCGGAGTGCTCTTCGGCCGCCTTCTTCAAAGCGTCGACGATCTTCTCGGGCTTCTTCTCGTCCCCCTTTTCCAGATACTTGGCCAGGGCCTTGCCGTAGGCATTGCGGTTCTTGCGGTTCTTGCCTTGGTGGCACACGTTGCAGTTGGACTTGCCCTCCAGGGCCTTGTACATGGCAGAGCCCTCCTGCATGTACATGGTATCCCACTCCTTCTTGTACGGGGGCTTGGCACCAGCCTCATGAAAACTCGGCCCCCACACAATGGCCACGGCCACGGCCAAACCCAATGTCGTCGCCACAAGCTTCGTCATGCACAAAGTCTCCAGAGTCAACCAGGTTTCGCGGCCTCTTCACATCCCGCACGTGGCCGCCGGCCGCCGCTCAATCACGCCTGACCCCGGCACACGTACCACCTCAAATAGACTTCGACCTCTTTTCAGTGTCAAGTGGCCGCAAAGAGGGGAAGATTGAGTAATGTGGAATGAATGGAGAATCTGGGAACGCCGCTCCGCCCATCCCATCACGCTAATCACCCTTGCTACGTGCGGCGCCCCGCCCCTGTTTGGCGGTCCCTAACAGGCATGGCCATAAAGATTGGCCACCCCCGCGAGCCCTGCCGAGGTTATTCACGCGGCCCCATGGCGTGCCCGCCGCTTTCCCGGCTCGCAACAGGCCGTGTGCCTGACTCAGCCGCCGACACGCTAGTTCACCCCATGCATGGCCGCCACCGTCTTCTTTACCAGCAGCATCAGCACCAGGGCCGGCACCAGGTTAATCAGCGTGCAGATTGTAAAATACGGCAGCGGGGCGATGCTGCCCCACGCTTCCCCCAAGGCGCCGGCCGCAAAACTGCCAAACGAACTCGTAAGCAACCACACGCCCATGAGCATGGTGGCAAACCGTGCTGGCGCCAGCTTCGAGACCATCGACAGCCCGACGGGAGACAGGCACAGCTCCCCCAGCGTGGCCAGGATGTAGCTCCAGAACAGCCACCAAGGACTCACGCACCACCTGGCCGATTTCTGGAACAGCTCTTCCACGGCAGCACGAAACGCCGGGTCTCCCCCCGCCACGAACAGGGCCTTCACATCCCGATCGGCAAGCGGCCGGTACGCAATCAGCCTGCCTTGCCCCACCTCAAATCTGCCGCCGGGGTTGCCTGCCTTTCGCAGGTCGAAGCCGCGCGGCAGAGACCCGATCTGCACCTCTACGTGATTGCCAGGACCGGCATCAAGCCGCTGCGACCGCTGGGCAAGCTCCTCCACGGCACGCCGGAAATCTGCCGGCACGGTGGCCTCCACCATGCGGTCGCGCTCCACGTCCGGCAGCACGCCTTTCAGTAGCAGCAGGCCCTGCTCACGGTCGTATCGCAGCCGCCCCGCATGGAACAGTACCAGACGGCCCTGCGCATCACGCCTGCCCAGCCGGCCCTGTGCATCCGTTTCGAGGCCGCGGGGCAACCGTGCAAGCGCGACCTGACTGGGCCGATCCTCGACCCGCGCCGCCCCAATCATGATGCCCATCGAAGCAGCCATCAACACAAGGCCCCACACCATTTTGGCCGGAATGGAGGGCTGCTTTCCCCTGCGGTCCAGTGCCACCCACAGCCAGGCAAACACGGGTGCCAGCACGAAGATGGCCAGGGCATTGATGGACTGAAACCATGTGGTTGGCACGGGGTTGAGGCTGTCGGTCCAGGAAGTGTGGGTTTGCGGGGCCGTACCGTTAGCTTGCGGGCGCGGTTTGATGCGGAACATGGTGCCGATGCGCCGCCACCACGGTTCCCGGCCATCAACGGTAACTGCCGGCGCATCGGGATCCTCTGCCAGCACGGGAGCGATTTCAGGGATGGGCATGGAGCGCGTGAGGTACCGGTTGGTGGTCTTGTCTGCCCACAGGTTCAGCGCGTTGCCGGCCTGCTCGAACGTGGCCCAGAAGAACATCACAAACAGCCCCAACAGCAGGATCACCAGTACGCGGTCGCGCACGCCGCCTGTGACCTGTGCGGCGACGCTGGCCACCAGCAGCAGGCACACGCCCCCCATGCCGGCCATCACGGCGTCAAAGGCGGCCAGCCAGCCGACCGCCCAGGCGACCCCCGCCAGCACCACGCCCGCGGCGCCCAGCAGTTGCAACACAGGCGGGGCCATCCGGCCCGCGGCGCCCCACGCCGATGTCACGCCGGCCGCCTGCTGCTCCAGCAAGGCCCCGGAGTTGCCCGCCGCTGTCTGAGCGCCGGCGTCGCTCTGATCCAGCTCCTTGACCAGCGGTTGCCCGAACACGTAGATCAGCAGCCCCATCACCATGCCAATGCCGGCCATGGTGAATCCGGAGTGGTAGCCTCCCAGCGTGCGCTCCGCCAGCCAGCCGCACACCAGCGGCGATAGGAAGGCCCCCAGGTTGATGCCCATGTAGAAGATGGTATAGGCCCCGTCGCGCCGGCCATCGTTGGGCGCGTACAGGCGGCCCACTTGCGTCGACATGTTGGGCTTGAAGAACCCGTTGCCCACGATCAGGAAGGCCAGCGCAGAGTAGAACACGGCATAGGCCTCGAAGGCCATCAGGAAGTGCCCAATGGCCATCAGGATCGCGCCGATGATCACGGCCCGCCGGTTGCCCAGGTAGCGGTCTGCCAGGTAGCCGCCGAGGATGGGCGTCACGTACACCAGGCTGGTATAAACCTTGTACACGTTGGAGGCCTGCTCCTGGGTCCAGCGGAAGTAGTTCACCATGTAGAGGATCAAAAGGCCGCGCATGCCGTAGTAGCTGAAGCGCTCCCACATTTCCGTGAAGAACAGCACGTACAATCCCAGCGGGTGGCCAAGGAACGTCTTCTGCGAGTGGTTCATGGGGCGTGAATACGGCGGAGTTCATGAAGCGCAAGACCGCCACACAGCGTAACGAGCAGGAACCCAGAGTTGAATTATCTGGCTGGCGGAATTCAAGTGCCGGCCCAAGAGCGTTTGGGGAGCGTGCTGTATGAAGATTGTTGGGCTGGAAACGTTCTTGTGCAACGGCGGGCTGCGCAACTACCTCTTTGTGCGGCTGCGTACGAGCAGCGGGCTGACGGGCGTGGGAGAGGCCACGCTGGAGTGGCAGGAGCGTACCGTGCAGACGCTGCTGCACGAGTGGGTGGAGCCCCGCCTGCTGGGGGAAGATCCTGCCTGCATCGAGCGCCTGGTGGGGGGCATGGTACGAGATCAGTACCAGGGTGGCGCGACCGTGATGACAGCCATCAGCGCCGTGGAGGTGGCGTTGTGGGATCTGCTGGGCAAGTCGTGTGGGCGGCCGGTGTACCAGCTTCTGGGCGGGCGCGTGCACCAGCACCTTCCGGCGTACGCCAACGGCTGGTACGGAGGAGCCCAAACGCCGGAAGATTATGCGGAGCGCGCGCGGGACGTGGCTGCGCGTGGCTACCGCGGGCTGAAGTTCGACCCCTTTGGCACTGCCTGGAAAGAACTCACCCGGCAGGAGGCCGAGCGTGCGGTGGCCATTACCGCGGCCATCCGAGAGGCGGTGGGGCCGGAGGTGCAGTTGTTCATCGAGTTTCACGGCCGATTGTCGCTGCCTGCTGCGGCCGAAATGCTGAAGCTGCTTGAGCCGCTGGCGCCCGCCTGGTGCGAGGAGCCGCTGGCGCCCGAGCGGCTGGATCTCCTGGCCGCCCTGCGCGCCCGCACGGACCTGCGGCTGGCGGCCGGCGAGCGGCTGTACACGCTGGCGGAATTCTTCCAGCTTGCGGCCTTGAGGGCCTGCGATGTGGTGCAACCGGATCTGTGCCACTGCGGCGGTCTGCTGCCCGGCAAAAAGATCGCGGCCATGGCAGAGGCGAGAGACATGCTGGTGGCGCCACATTGCTCGATTGGCCCGGTGGCTCTGGCTGCCGCCCTGCATTTCGATGCCTGTACTCCCAACTTCATGATTCAAGAGGCCTTTGGGGAGTGGGACGTTCCCTGGCGAGACGAGCTGGTGTGCGGCTGGAATCCGCTGCGGCACGGCGTCTTCGAGTTGTCGGACACCCCTGGTCTCGGCCTGGAACTGAACGAGGCTGCCATTGCCGCACACCCCTACCAGCCGCAAAGCTTCCCCAGCCTGTGGGACGAGGCGTGGCTCGCCAGGTTCAGCTCACGCCGCACACCTCGCGAAGCGAGCGAGAGCGAAGCACGCGAGGACGAGGAAACGCCCCGGTAGGTCACACCTTGGCCCCGCACCGGCTTTCAGCAGCGCTACGTCTCGGTACACCAGCACCCCGTAAGTAACCGTACACCGCCACCGTTGCGCAAGGGGGGGCGAACATGGGGAACAGAGAAGTGAGCGGAGAGGAGTGAGGAGTGAGAGAATGGGCGCGGGGACTGGCCGAAGGGGGGATACCATTTTTGTCGCGCCGGGGGCTATGTCGGGAAGCAGTTGCCGGCGGGTCTTGAGGGCCAGGCGGGATTGGGTTCGTGCAGCGTTGTGGAGGGCCACGCTTTCGCATGGAGGGCCACGCTCCGTCGTGGCCGTGATTGTGGTCAGCCGTTTGCGCTCGCCCGGACGCGACGGAGCGCGTCCCTCCAGGCCACGGATGCAGCGCCACGCTCCCCGATGGAGGGCTACGCTCCGTCGTGGCCGCGATTGCCGCCTAACGTTTGCGCTGGGGCGGACGTGACGGAGCACGTCCCTCCAGGAGGCCCGGACGCGACGGAGCCCGTACCGCCAGGGCGCGATGGAGGGCCACGCTCCCAACCCTCTCGATCAATCGGCCTAGCCATCTTTCACCTCGCTTGCGTGCACTCCTACTCTCCCCGCCCTGCGCGCAAGCTACCAACCCCGCCAAGAATAGCTGCGGTGTACGGCTACAAACACACACGCTGCGGCTACGGCCGGCCTACGGGGGCGGGCGCGAGTTATGCGATCTCGGCAGTGGAGCAGATCTTGCAGCAGCCCCCTACGGCGGCGGGCGCGAGGGAGGCATCACGGGCGACGGCGGTGCCGATGGCAAGGGCGCATTGCCAGGATCCGGCAGCTTGCGGCCCCCACATCCCAGCAGACTCAGCACCACCACAGACACGGCCACACACCGCAATCCAACGTGAAAGGACCACGATCTCCCCCTCATGGACCTGGCACGCCCGGCTGCGCGCCTCCACGTCACGGCCTGCCGTACTGCCCGGTGATGAAGAAAACCTTGCTCAGCCGCTCCCATGCCACACCCTGCTGCCGGCAGTGTCGGCTCCCGCTCCACCTGCATGTTGCTGACCCTCAATACGACTGCCATCGGCGCGCCCATCTCACTACCCCGCCTCCCTATTCAGCTCAGCACCCGATTTTCTACAGCGCGTCTTGCGGAACGTTACGGCGATCCTTCATGCCCGACAGGCTGCGAAAGTGGTACACGCCCGGCGAATCGTCAATGGTTACGCGCAGCGGCCGTACCGACCCATCGGCGAAACAGAACTGCACAATCCCGGCGTGGGCGCTGCCAAAACGGTACCACTCTCCGCCGTTTTCGCTGGCGGGATTCCAGCTTAGGCCCCAGGCGGTGGGCAGTGTCCCACAGCCCATCCAGGTAAAGGCATACTCGCGCTGCTGCACGCCCGTCTGCGGACCCATCAGGCCGCCGCGCGACTCGCCAAACATCAGCGTCATGCTCGCGCCATCGAGAATCGATGCGTGCCGGTTGCGCGAACGATTGGTGAACACGCCCTCCCAGTAGTCCCACGGGGCGTGCCCAATCCGCCCCATGCCACCGGCCACGCCCACGTAATTGGACCGCGCCAGCGAACTCCCTCCCGCTGCGGCCGCATACGCGCCCCCCACCAGCACCGCCTGATCATTGGCCGCATCATAGTACGTGTGCAGGTACACCAGCGCGTAACTCGATGTCTCCGGCGTATCCGAAGGGCAGAGGAACACCGGCACCCACACCTGGGCGGCTCGCCAGGCCTCCGGGTCTTGCCACCAGTTGGGCGGGGCGCCTCGCCGGATATTGAGCATGCTCTTCTGGTCCAGCCGCTCGGCAAGGGGACGCTGTTCCAGGTAGGGCAACAGGTACGGCAACACCCCTACGCATTGCCCAAGCGTGGCATCAGGATCCGGTTGGGGCGGACCCAGATAGCCCGGCGGATAGATGCCGTACGTATCCTCGAAATGTTGTGCCGCGATGCCGAGCTGCTTGAGATTGTTCGTGCAACCCGAGCGGCGCGACGCCTCGCGGGCGAATTGCACGGCCGGGAACAACAGGGCCAGCAACAACAGCACGATGGCAATCACCACCAAAAGCTCGATGAGCGTCAACCCGCGGCGCCCGCGCCACGCAGCGCGCGGCTGCTTCCGGCAGGCGCATCCGCGCAGACCACCAGCCGGCAAGCGGCGCAGCGGTGCAAGCGTACGTGGCGTGTCACCAGGCGGAGCGAACACGTCAGGCGCCCCCTAGGCAGTTCGAGCGAGGTGCGGCCCGCCAGGCGGCGGGCCCCAGCGCCTGCCATCATCGCCTACTTCAGGGAGCCGGTCAAGCTGCCACTGCCGCCGCTAGCCGTGCGCCGCCACTTGTCTCTGCTGCGGCGCCTCAACTAACATGGCGGGTGCCTCCCAACACTCTGGCATGCTTCAGGAGCCGTTATGAAGCACCTTACCTGCGTCCTGGCAACCGCCGCCGTTGGCGTCTCTCTGCTGCTATCCGCCCCGCTGCAAGCCCAGGAGTGGACGCGATTTCGCGGGCCTAACGGCACAGGCATCAGCACCGCCAAGGGAATCCCCGTAAGCTGGACCGAAGGAGAGATCAACTGGCGCACACGCCTGCCGGGCGTGGGACATGCCTCGCCCGTCATCTGGGGCGATCGCGTGTTCCTGCTCAGCGCCGAAAACGATACGGCCCAACGCATCGTCCTCTGCCTCGATGCCGATAGCGGCCGCATCCTCTGGGAACAACGCTACGCCTCCAGCGTGCACACCAAACATGCCCGCAACAGCTTCGCCTCCGCCACCCCCGCCGTCGACGAACAGCGCGTCTACGTCTGCTGGTCCTGCCCCGAACGTTATACCCTGCTGGCACTCACTCACGACGGAGAACCCGTCTGGGAACGCGACCTAGGCCCCTATGTCAGCCAGCATAGCTGCGGCACCTCTCCCATCGTCTACGAAGACCTCGTGATCCTCGCCAACGACCAGGATGGTGCCGATCGCGAACATCCGGAAGTGCAGGGCACCAGCTTTCTGATCGCTGTGGACCGGCGTACGGGCGAAACGCGCTGGCAGACGCCGCGCCGCAGCGAGCAGGTGGCCTATTCCACCCCCTGCGTGTACCAGCCTCCCAACGGACCGCCCCAGTTGATCTTCAACAGCGGCGCCCACGGCATTACCAGCATCGATCCCGCCACCGGCCACGTGAACTGGGAAATCGACGTGCTGGACAAGCGTTCCGTCAGCTCTCCCGTCATCGCCGGCGGCCTGATCTTCGGCTCCACCGGCTCCGGCGGCGGGGGCAACTACGTGGCAGC
>JAIMBC010000270.1 GCA_023511675.1 Pirellulales bacterium | reverse complement strand
GCCTCGTCGGCTGCGTGTTCTAGCACCGACGGGAGCGATGCCGGAGCTTCGCCGTTATGGGTGCGCGGCCTCGTAGGCGGCGATCTGGTCCTCGTGCTGAAGCGTCAGCGCAATATCATCCAGGCCCTCCAGCAGGCACTTTCGGCGGAAGGGATCGATTTGGAAAGCCCGCTGCCAGCCATTGTCGTCAGCGAGCGTGCACGCCTCCAGATCCGCGGTAAGCCGATAGCCGGGCGTAGCCGCGCAACGCCGGAACAACTCCTCGACCTCCGCCTCGCCTAGCCGAATCGGCAGCAGGCCGTTCTTGAAACAGTTGTTGTAGAAGATGTCTGCAAAGCTGGGGGCTACCAGCACGCGAAAGCCATAGTCTGCCAGGGCCCAGGGGGCATGCTCGCGGCTGGAGCCGCAACCGAAGTTGCGGCGTGCCAAGAGCACGGTGGCACCCCGATAGCGCGGGGTGTTCAGCTCGAACGAGGGGTTCTCGGCTCCGTCGGGCTGAAACCGCCAATCAAAGAACAGGTATTGGCCAAAGCCCGTGCGCTCGATCCGCTTGAGGAACTGCTTGGGAATGATCTGGTCTGTGTCCACATTCGGCCGGTCCAGCGGGAAGACGAGGCCCGTATGCCTGCGAAACGGCTCCATCGAAGTCACCGATAGTTCCACTTGCGAATGTCAACAAAATGCCCCGCCACCGCGGCTGCCGCTGCCATGGCGGGAGAGACCAGGTGCGTGCGCCCGCCGCGCCCCTGCCGGCCCTCGAAGTTGCGATTGGAGGTCGACGCACACCGCTCGCCCGGCTGCAAGATGTCTGGGTTCATCCCCAGGCACATGCTGCAGCCCGCCTCGCGCCACTCCAGGCCCGCCTCGCGGAACACGCGATCCAGCCCTTCCGCCTCCGCCTGCCGCTTCACCTGGCCGCTGCCGGGCACCACCATCGCCCGCACGTGCGGCGCCACGCGGTAACCCCGCACGACCGCCGCGGCGGCACGCAGATCTTCAATCCGGCTGTTGGTGCAGGAGCCGATGAACACGCGATCCACGCGGATCTCTTGCAGCGGCGTGCCCGGCTGTAGACCCATGTAGCGCAGGGCCGAGGCAGCACTCTTGGCCTCCTCCTCGTCTGCCAGGCTGGTGGGGTCCGGCACGCAGGCGGTTACCGGCGCCACCTGCGCGGGGTTGGTGCCCCAGGTCACCTGCGGCGCGACCTCCGAGGCGTCGAACACCTCCACGCGGTCGAACGCCGCGCCCGGATCCGTGGCCAGACTCAGCCAGCGTGCGGCAGCAGCCTCGAAGTCCTTGGGAACGAACTCGCGGCCGCGGAGGTAGTCGACCGTCTTCTCGTCCGGCCCGATCATGCCGGCGCGTGCCCCTGCCTCGATCGACATGTTGCAGACCGTCATCCGCTCTTCCATGCTCATCCGCCGCACGGCCTCTCCCGTGTACTCGATTGCATACCCCGTGCCGCCCGCAGTGGTCAGCCGGCCGATCACGTACAGGATCAGATCCTTGGCTGTCACGCCGCGTGCCAGGCAGCCGTTCAGCCGCACCTCCATGGTCTTGGGGCGGCTCTGCCACAGCGTCTGCGTGGCCAGCACGTGCTCCACCTCGCTGGTGCCGATGCCAAAGGCCAACGCCCCAAACGCCCCATGGGTCGAGGTGTGGCTGTCTCCGCAAACGATGGTCATGCCCGGCTGCGTCAGCCCCAGTTCCGGCCCGATCACGTGCACAATGCCTTGCTGCACGCTATCCAAGTCGTAGAACCGTATGCCAAACTCGCGGCAGTTGCGCCGCAGCGTCTCGATCTGCTGGCGAGCGATGGGATCTTCAATGGCAATCAGGCCCCCCTGCAGGCTGCGCGCGGTGGTCGGCACATTGTGGTCCGCCGTGGCCACGGTCCGCTCCGGCCGCCGCACACGCCGGCCCGCCAGCCGCAGACCCTCGAATGCCTGAGGACTGGTCACTTCGTGCACCAAATGCAGGTCGATGTACAGCAGTGCCGGCCGCCCAGGCTCCTCATGGACCACGTGGGCATCCCAGACCTTCTCGAACAATGTGCGGGGACCAGCAGTGGGCATGGCCGCAAGTCAACGCCGCAAGCGCGGCGGAAGCTGTGTGCTACAAATCGAAGATCAGGCACGCGCGACCGATCCGGCACGTGCCGATCGACCTGCATGATGCTGTGCCTACGCCAGAATCATAGCTTACCGGACAAGTCTGCCTGCTGCGAGGGGATTTGATGAACACGCGAGGGGCCACGCTGTGCCACCGTAAGCCAGCAGTACCGCGCTGGGACCGCACCGATGCCCCTAGCCCCAGGCGGGCCGCCCTACGGGCGCTCGCCATATGAATCCTCACTGCCTGCCGGCGGCTTCAAGCCTTGCTAGCCGCGTGGGCAAACTGCTGGCGGTTGAGGCGTGTTGCGTCGAGGTGCAGGCGTGCTACCACCAGCCGGTCCAATCCGGTGGGCGTGCACCGCGGGTGTCGATCAGCCAGAGCCAGTCGTCAAACAGGAACTCCAGACGCAAGGCCAGCAGGGCGATCCGCCCCATCACCGTGTAGCCGAAGGCCGCACCGAAGGTGATCATCAGATACCAGGTGCCCAGCTTGGCGACCTTGCCCACGGCGCCTTTGTGCTCCACGGAGAAAAAGAAGTACACCAGGCAGGCAAACACCCCAATCACCAGCATGATGTTGGAGATGGTATCGCCCACGTCGAGTTGAAACACTCCCCGTGCCCTGGCTTCCTCCTGGGCAACTACCAGGGGACGAATGGTAGCACGGACCTGGTTGACGAAGTCGGCCTGGATGAAGCCCACCAGCCGGATGCCGGCGGTGGTGCCGACGATGAACGCCAGCGGCCAGCGGGCGATCCAGTTGCCGCGTGGAGCCAGCCGCCACAGCAGCATGCCGCCCAGCACCAGGGGCACGAGGTAGCCCAGCCATTCGTCGTCCCGCACGGGGGACAGATCGGGCATGGCCCAGTCGTTTACCCAGTCCGGCACAAGCTTGCCGAACAGATTCGGGATCAGCGTCGTCCAGAAGGATACCACCATCCAGTAGGCGGCTGAGACGCCGACAACCACGCTCTCTGCCAGCTTGTACAGTGGATTGTCCCGATACAAGAACGAAAGCGTAGCCAGCGTGAAGAATGCCGCGACCCACACCCCCACCGTGCGTGACACGCTTAGACGGGCATGCCCCGCCGCGGCTTCCCAGCCATCGGCCAAACGTTCCGTGCCCCGTTCCTCCACCACAAACACGCGCCCCGCGCCCATGCTGGTGGCACGCCACGCCAGCCACGACCCGCCCAGCAACAACAGCACGACCCATATCATCTGCGAGCGATTCATCGCACACGCTCCCGGCGGCGGCCCAGCACGAACAGCACATTGCCCAAGACGATCAAGGCGATCATCAATATATGTCCCACGAACTGCGGACCCATGCGACGCAGCCCTTCTTGGTAGCGGACCTCGTCGGGGCGAATATACTGTTTTTCCAACAACAGGGCTTCGTACTCCGCGGCTCCCTTGATGGCACCCAACATGCCGCGGAGCTGATCTGGAATATACGGATACATCAGCGGCGCCTGCACTCCGGTACATCCGGCGATCAGCCGCACCTCCTTGGGATAAGGGCTGGCCGCATACTGGACCCACTCCTTGGTTCCCGCATAGCCCGCGCTCACATTGATGATCAGATCAAAGTCCCGCACCGTGCGAATGCCGGCACACATGGGAATACGGTCGATGTTCGTCCCTCGCGCATCGGTGGTATAAAGCTGCCGCAGATCCGTGACAATCACCTTGATCACGCCCTCGTTGCCGGGCTTGAACCCCAGATTCACATAGTCGCGGCCATATTGCAGATCGGGAAAGTCGCGGTGGATCACGCGGTCGATCGTGTCATCAGCCATTTGCGGCCCAATCGGCCAAAGGGCCATGAAATACATCCGCAGCCGCTTCTGACAACAATGCCTCACAAAAGCGGTTGCCATCGGCCCCAACTCGCCCTCGCTGGCCGGATCGTAGTCGAACGACAGCAGCACGCGCGAGCCCGGCTTCAGCCGCTCCACCTCCTCAAAAGCATTCCGGACCTGCTCCGTGGGCGTCTCAGGGAACTTCAGCCCCAGCAGGATGGGAACAGAAATGGCCAGCAACACCAACAGGAAGATCCAGCGGCGGTCGAGCGTGCGGAGAAAGTCGTACATCAGGCTCACTCCAGAACCACACTGGGCATCAAGCGGTCAGAGAACCACAAAGGAGTACCATGAAGGACAGGAAGAAGCAGACGGAGGGAGGACCACAAAGGACACAAAGAACACAAAGAAGAGCACGAAGAAGGCCACGGAGGGAGGACCACAAAGAACACAAAGGACACAAAGAAGAGCGCGAAGAAGCCCACGGAGGGAGGACCAGAAAGGACACAAAGAACACAAAGAGGAACAAAAGGAAGGGTACAGAGAGCACCACCAGGGACACAAGGGATACATGGTACTTCAAAGGGTGCCACGCAGCCTAGCAGGAGTGGAGAGCGGAGAGGCATGAGGCGATCGTGGCCGGCGGCGCAGGCGCAGCGCCAGAGTGTCCCTGCGATGGAAACTCTCGACAGCGCCGTGCCAAAGTTGGGGTACAACATCGGCCTACTCTCGGTCGGAGCCCAGGTACGAACGATCGATCCCCAGCAATACCTTCAGCGATGTGGAGGCAATGCCCAGGGCAATGCCGATCATGATGGCTCGCGTCCCCGCCGTGTTGTACACGCTCATAATTTCTGCCGAGATGCGGTCGATGCGCAACCATCCCAGCCAGTCCGGCAACCAGCCAGTGAGCAACTGCCCGGCAAAGGTGCGGCCTAGCAGAATGATGAAAGCCGTGGCCAACAGCAGCGTGGCCTCCACATTCTTGGCCCTGAAGGCGCGGAAGGCGGCACTGGCCACATAAAAGGCCAGCATGGCGAACATGGTGGCCGTGAGCGGCTTCATGGCGTATTCGTAGAGCCACCAGAAGGGCGTGCCCTCGGCGCGGTAGTCGCCTGACCAGCGGTACTTCTGCTGGTGTACGGCAAGAAACAGCCGGTCCACCGCAGCCCGCCATGGGAAGCTGGCACGGTACGGAGCAAGCAGAAAATCACGCTGCTGCGTGGACAGCGGCCCAGCCACAGCCAGCTCGCGGAACAACTCCAGCACCGCTTCCGCCTCGCTGGTTTGGCCCAGCGCCGCCAGCCGCCGCGAAACGGCCTCGATCGCTTGCCGCTGTGCCGTAGAGAGCGGCCCGCGCTCCGCCAGGCCCGCTGCCAGCTCCTCACCCCGTGCCACATCCCACTGGATGGCAGGCAAGCCTGCCTCGATCAGGCGCCTGCGCACATCGAGTGTCATTGGACCGCGGCACACCAGTTGTCCTTGCCCAGGGTCGTAGGCGAGGTCGGGGCTGATCCCCGCCAGCAGTTCGGGCGTGAGCCGGGCGGGAGCCTGTACCTGCACGCGCGCCTCGCGCTGTGAGGCCTCATACAACTGGGTCACCGCACGGTGCCAGGCGGGAGTATGGGCCAGCGCCAGCAAGGCATCGCGCGCCTCGGCGGTCATGCGCCCTTGATAGGCCAGCACCTCCTGGTCGGCATAATACTTGGCACGCTCGCGGACAGGCTCCGGAGGCTGCGCCTGCTCATACAGACGTTCCACCACGGCGTGCCAGGCACGGCCGGGGTGGTATTCTCGCAGCGCACGGCGCTGCGAGGCGTCCATCCATCCCGTGAAACGAACCAAGCCCGGCGAGCTGCTTACCTGCCGACGTACGCTCGCCGGCAGCGGCTCTTCAGAAGGCGGGGTCGGCAAGTCGCCTTCGGCCGAATATGCCAGGGGAAGCTCATCAAGCTTCAGCGGGACAAATACCTCTCCGTAGTGCTCCTGGTTGGCCGCAGGTGGCGATCCCCACTTCACCAGACCTACATACAGCATCACCATAAAGGACACTACGGTTACCGCCGAGTAACCCCAGCCGGCCTGCCGATCGGAGATCTTCTTCAAATGCATCTTCAGCAGGTTGCCGCCCCCCAGCACAAACGCAATGGCCGCCAGAATATCGAACCAGATGGCCGCCTCCTCGCCCCAGCTTTCCGTGTACGGACTGAACACGGCAAGCACCAACACAAAGCCGCCGATGGCCGTGATGAAAAGGGGTATGGTGCGTTTCATAACAATGCTCTTAGCGGGCGAGGTAGTCTTGCATTGCGTCCAGCACGGTTTGCCACACGCCGCCGCCGGTCAGCTCCGCCAGCGTGGCGAAAAGACAACCCAGGCAGACCAGCGCGCCCACCACCAGCTTGCCCACGTCCTGCCCCTTGAGGCTGCCAAGCTGGTCCGGTTCTCCCGAGAGATAGGCGCTGGCTGCGAAGAACTCTTCTCCCAACAGCGTGTAGTCGCACGCGGCCACGAAAAACGGCAACTGCGCCACCTGCGCCGTACCGGCCATCTGAATGGCACCGATGGCGTTGCCCGTCTCGGCCAGCACCAGCGACTCAGCAAAAAACGAGCCCATGTAAAAGCAGGCGGCCGGCTTCTCTCGCGCCATCAAGCCCGTCACGTACGCTACATAAGCAAACTGGTCATCCGTGACGTAGTAGATCAGGTCCGGGTTGTAGGCATCAGGCCGGCCCGCAGCTAGGTATGCTGCCTGCACGGTTTCTCGCGCGGCGGTCATCACCAAGGAGCGGCTGGTGGGGACTTCCACCCGGGCATCGTTCTGAGCGGCCAGCGTCGCCACGCGGCCCAGAATGGTGATGCCAGCGATGGTCTGGATGTCGTTCATGTCCTGAATTCCTGCCACAAACAGGCAGGGGCGTCCCATTTCCGTGGCCCGGCCGACCGCCTCCTCGACGGCCTCCAATCCCGGGATGCGGCGCACACGCAGCGGCCTGCCCCGGCGAGCGGCGGCGATGAATCCCAGCACCGGACCGCAGAGGACGATCAGAAACACCGCCAGCACCAGCTTGCGGCCCTCGAACAACTGCCGGCGCGTCTCTACCGCATCGACCAGTTCGGCCGGGGCACTCTCGCCTCCGGCTCCCACGGCCGTGACGCGAAAAAAATAAGGCTGCTGACGCTTGCAGCCTTCTACGGTAAAAGCCGCCTCACCCGCGGCGTGCATGGAGGGATCGATCGGTACCAGCGCCACCTCCTCGAACTCGCCATCCCGTTCATAACCGCGGAAGATGCGATAGAACTGCACGCCGCCGCCCGAAGGGTCGTTGTGATCGGGAGAGAGCTGCCACCGCAAGTCGATCTTGTCTCCACCGTCCCAGGGATGGTCGCTGGCGGAGAGGTTGCGCGGCGGTCTGGGCACGTCATTCTCCGCCGCCGTCAGGCGCACCGCACACAACGTAACCACGAGCGCGCATGCCGCGGCGGCCCCACACCTGAAATGCGGCAGGTGCGCGTTCTTCACCGGCAGCCGGGCGCCCCCAGCGCGCCGCGAAAGCAGCACACCGCCAGCACGCGAGGCCGCCGCACTGTGCGCCATGCGCTGGGGTGTGGCTGCCCTGTCCGGCGCCCCGCGGCTGCGGGGCACAAGCGTGTTGCGCCCAGCGACGCGCCGTGCCGCTACGCTCTCGCCCCCCACCCACAGCGATGGGCTGCTACACGCATGTTTGTTGCCCGCGGTCGATGTGAGGCCCGATGCGGCCAGCCCTTGCCAGCATGTCATGACCCTCTACTCCTCGATCAGCTCCACATTGGCCCGCGGCACGGTCAAGGTACGTCCGTCGCCGAGAGACACTTCCAGTACCCGCGCCCTGGAGCCGCTGGGCAGCACCTGCGGCTGCTGCGGCAGGGCGGACACCTGTCCGATCAGGCCGAAGTAGGGTGCGCGAATGATCCGCACCATGCGGCCCACCTCAAGCTGGCCTGCCGCGGCGGCTTCGGGCCCCTGGCTGCCGGTGGCGGCATCGAGCGGCACCAGAATCTCCGGCCGCATCACGCCGGCGCGGATCTGCGTCGCGCCGTTCACCGAGGCCTCGCACCCTGCACGCGAACGGAGGAGCTGCCAGGTGCGTTCGGCCATGCGAATGTTGCCGAAGCCCTCGGTCACAATCAGGGTCAGCCCCACCTGCTCGCTGCCGGTGATGGCCACGCCC
>JAIMBC010000269.1 GCA_023511675.1 Pirellulales bacterium | reverse complement strand
GGTGCGCTTCATGTGGCGACAGGGGGTGATGATGATCCGGTCGCCGCCGCCGATGGTCGTCTCCAGCATCAGCCGCACGCGAAGCGATCCGACAGCCGCCGTGGTGCGCATCCACGCCGTGACCTCGGCATGTCCCAATCGCGGCGGATCCAGGGCCGGCGTGCGCAACCGGGCGGGACGTTTGCCCCCGCGCATCACCACAGACTGCTTTCCCTCGTGACGCACGTCCGGATCTAACTCCACCTCTCCGTCCGTCTGCCAGAACGGAATGCGGCCCTGCGCGTCTGCCGACTCCTCAAATCCCGCGTTTGCCATCGCCTCGCGCCGCGGCGGCTTGCGAAGCACTGCCGCACGCGCCCACAGCTCGCGCAACCGCTCCTCCAGCTCGGCCACGGCTTGGTCCGGCACGTCCACCTCCCAGTGGGCAAACTCCGCGGGCGAACTGAAGCGGATCGCCGCCGCATCGTACGCCGGCAGCTCGAAACGCCACAGATAGCTCTCCATCTCCGCTGGCATGGCCGGCGCAGGAATCTCCGCTGATAGCGACGTGGCCGTCGTGCCCGCCGCGGCACGAATCTCCACCGCCCCCCCCACCTGCCAGGGAGAGTCATTCACCACGCACAATAGCGTGCTGCCTGGCTCGCGCAACACGCGAGCCACCAAGGGCTGGGGCACGCCCTCCAGCAGCGCCAGCGGCTGATCAGGCAGCCCCCGGAACACCTGCACCAGGTTCCGCTGCGCAGCCTCCTCTCCCAGCGGGAGCAGCCAGCCGCCCGCAAACACGGCCCGCGCATCAAAGGCCGCCAAGGCTTGCGCCAGCCGCCTGCGACTCTCTGCGCCCCCAGGTGCAAGCTGGCTGACCAGCCACACGCGGCTGTCTGGGAAGGGCCCCCGTGCATCAAAAGACGGTACCCGACCCAATAGCGGAGGATGATAGATCGAACAGGCCGCAAACATCTGCCGGCTGCACCAGTCATCCAGCTCCGCTGCCTGGTTGACCGATGCCATCCCCGCTTGATCGGCCGCCAGCGCAGGCGGGGCCTCGCGCAACGGACGAACCCACACCACATCGCCGCTCGCCGGCCAGTATTCCGGCAGGTATCCCACGGCTGCCAGAGCCTCTGCCACCTGTGCCCCCTTGCCCGCTCGCGGCTCCAGCAGCGCCTGCAATTCAGGCCGATCAAACATCGATGTGCCACACACGTACAGCTTCAACCCCGAACGCAGCCTGCCCAGTTCCCGTTGCATCCGACCCATCGCGCGGCTCAGGGTCTGGGCACGCCAGGCGATCCATTGCCGCCGGAGAGGCTCGAGCAGCACTGCCTGACGTTGCTCTTCCACACCCTCGGGCAGAACGGTGCGGGTCTCTCTGGCGAAGCGCGCCAGCGTCTGTGCGTCCAGGCCCCACTCCACGCCCGGTAGTTGCGCATAGCCATCGGCAGAGAGAATCACCGCCACGCCTGCCAGCGAAGGGTGCTTGCCATACCGCTCCACGATCTCGCGCAACACTTCCTGCATGGCCTGCTGTACGCGGAGATCGAGCGGATTGTAATACGGAGCCAGGCCGCTGCGCGCCCCCCGCTCTGCCAACCATGTCTGCCCCTTGCTGCCTACCAGCTCCAACCCGGCGGCCTGCTGCGGATCCCGCCGCATGGCCTCCAGCGCCGCCAGCGGCGTGGTGAAATGCACGGCGGGAATCAGCGATAGCCGCTCGCGATCGAAGAGGCGCAACAACAGTTCCAGCACGTCCTTACGCAGCGGATCCTGGCCGCGCGAGTGATAGACGCCCGTGTCATAGCGCGGCGTGGCCTTCACCAGCCGCGTGGGATAGATGGCCGAACCATCCGCCAGCACCGCCAGCACCAGCCCGTTGCGCCCCGTGTAGTGCAGATGTTCGACCAGGCGCACGGCCCCTTGGTAGAAAGTCTGCCAGTCCTGGATTGCGCGGCCGGTCTCCGGATCGCGGGCCTCTTCTGCACCGAAACTGGCCGGAAACAGAGGACGATCGTAGTACGCGGCCAGCAGCCGGCCCCCCTCGGCAATGCCGGCGAACGGCCGCGGCAAGGCAGCCCTCTCCTGAGCCCGCGCCAGCGGCATGGGAACCGTCGGCGGTTTTGGACCGAGCACGCGCAAGCGGCCGTATGCCGGCCGCGTCCCCTCCTGGCGGTTGGTAAGCAATAGCAGCGGCGAGCGGGTTTGCGGCCAGAACACCAGCCGATATTGAGCCATGCCAGCGCTGGCCGCGGCCGAACCGCTTACGTACACCCCTGCGTCCAGCCCAATCGGGCTCAACTGACCGGCTGCATTGGGTTCGAGGATGCTTACCCCAAGGCTTTGCGGCTGCTGTGTGGCGTACTCCAATTCCAAAATGTGCGGCTGGCCAGGCACATGCACCGCCAGGGGGTATGCCTCCCAATCGATCTTCGGCTCGCGTCCCCCGGGGCCGAGCTGCATCAGGACCCGGCTTGGCTCGTACTGCCACCGTTCGGTGCCGCCGCTGCCCAATGGACCTCGGCGCAGGCCCGGCAGCCATGGCATGTTCGTCCAACGCTTCCACCAGCCCGGGTTGGCCGGGTCGATTTCCAGCACCACATGCTCGGGCGGAGGCGGCCGCGCCTCGTTCGCCTCCTCTCCCACCACCACCAGTTGCACGACCCGCTCTGCAATCGTCTGTTTCAGGGCAAGCCGGCTGGGCAAACCGCGCCGCACCAACTCCAGGTGCAGGTCGTACGCCCCCTCCTGGCGCGGCAGGACCAACTCGAACTCGATTCCGGCCACCGTTCCGTCTTCTGCCACCCACGTCTCACCCATCCCCGTCCATGCCGCCTGGCTGCTGCGGGCCAGCCGCAACTCTCCTGTCAGCCGCAGCCTCGTGCCCGATGGCATCCCCACCAAGTGGGGCTGCACGTACAGCGACCACTTCTCCCCTGGAGCAAAAACCAGATGCCCTCGCCGCACGTCCACGCGCAGCTTGTCTCCTGGCGCTCGCCGCATCACCAGCGAGGCACCGCCCTCCGGCAATTCTACCGAGGCCTGTTCGGCGAACAGGACCTCAAGTGGCACCTCAACGGCGGGGGCGTCCCTGGGCCCATCTTTCGGTGCTAGCTTGACGATCCACCTGGCGTGGCGGGGCGCGCGCACGGAGACATCGAAGCCGTCGTACGTGCGCTCGCTGAGGGATTGAACTCGAACTTGCCCTCCTTCTAGCCACATGGAGCCGGCCTCGTCAGCCTCCACGCCCAGTGGCACTAGCTCCTCCAGACGCCCCTCGCTCAACTCCAGGGTGCCGAGCCAGCGCTGCGCCGCAACCCCGCCCCACTCGACGCGTACACGCAGCTCAACCTCTTCGGCCGTGGCAGTGGCCGACCACCCAAGAGACGCAACCCAGCACGCTAGCAACCGACACACGGCGCGCAGACATGCCCCGCTCGGGCAGTGCATGCTGGCCCCAGCCCCAAACAACCGGCCGGATGACTGCGGACCTCCGTGTCCGATCATCTTGCTAGGTCTTGAGTTGCGCGAAACAGCCCCGTCACGCAGGACTGCGGGAAAGGGGCGAGATTATAATGACAAGCCGCATCGCCTCCTATGGCAGCTCACGGCGCCCAGCATCGGGGTGTGTGCGTCGTGTTTGTAGGTGGAAACTCTTGGTATTCTCCCGCCGGGGGGCAGGTTGACCTCCGTCGTGGCCGTGACCGCCGCCCGCCGTTCTGTGTGCAACGCTGGACCGAGTGCGTCCCATGGCCCAGGCACGCTGACCTTCGACAGGACGGCCGTCTTGCGCCCACGCCTTGGTGTATTGCCCTCAGCCTGCTTCTGGCCAGCGCCACAGCCAGCATCGCCCGGGCCCCCTCGCCGACCTCAAGCCCCCCTGCGCCGAAGAACCCTCTGCCGACTCCGGTCCACGCTGCCAGGTCCGGCCTCTCCGGCAGGCCGCTGCTCGGCCCGCCCGTGCGCCCCCCGCGGGCCAATGGTACTGGTGTATGGTGAGCCGCGTGCAAGCTACCAACCGTGTCAGAGGCGGCCGTGGTGGACGGTTTGGGTTACATTGTTCCGTGGGCGCGCTAAGGACAGAGTGGAATGAGGACCAGTACATGGGCGAGCCACGCAACAGCGTTCCACACGACAGGGCGGAACAGATTACCACGGCTCAGCAGCAAAACGCCCACAAGCAGTGAAGCCCATATGATCGGCGAAACAATAATGCAGCAGAACAGAGGGCAAGTGGCGATGTAGTTCCCCAGGTCGAGCATGCCTTTTAGAAGGCCGGGTAGTTCGTCAGCATGGAAAGGCGCCCGCCCGTGATATCGAGAGAGCAGCCAGAGAACAGCGACAGCGCTCCAGTCAAAGATAACGTAACGCCACGACCACCTTTGCAGCATGGCTGAAAATGTGGTGTGTTCGTCCCGTGTGTGCTTCAAGAGGACCCGTGGCGGTGCGTAATGATTGTCCATGGTTGGCTCTCCAGTGCTATGCCGCCACGGCTTGGTCGGCGGCTGAGGTAGGGGGAGCAGCCCCCTCCACAATGCGGTCCCCACGAGTTCGCTGCAAGCGGGTACGGGGAGCATCCTACTTTGCCATTGAAATGGGCGTTGCCCTAGGCTGATTCTGGTTCCTGCCTCGAACGTTGCGTCGACCCCAGGGTGGTGTCTGCGATCGCGCGATCGACCGTGGCGCCGCTCGAGCTGAGCTATTCCACAATTGCCCAGGCCCGTTTCCGCGGCGACGTCAACAGAGGCACTCCGTTTGGGGAGAGCCGGTGGGCGAAGAGCCTGGGTCGGCGTCTGGGACGGTACGCCGGCCTTCGTGCGCGTGGCCGGCCGCGCAAGGGAGAAGAAGAGTAGAATGTCTCCCTTGCCATTCACCCATCGCTCGAAGTGCTGCGCAACCGGCGAAAAGGCCCGGCGCCGCGAGTGGCGATGGGCTGCCTTAGAAAACAAATCGGGGCGACTGGATTTGAACCAGCGACCTCTACGTCCCGAACGTAGCGCTCTAAACCAGGCTGAGCTACGCCCCGAGGGATGCAAGCCGTGCCGTATTCTAACCTGGGGGGCCGCGCGGTCAACGCCAATGGGGTTGCTCGGTTGCTCAGGCATCAGGAACCGGCGGCATGCCGGCCACCAGCGGCACAAAACGGCAGCCGGTGAGGGCCTCGCGCACAGCACGTCCCGAACGCTTGGTGATCCGCTCCAGTATCTGCCCGTCGCCACAGTCGACAGGGATCACCAGAATGCCCCCCTCCGCAAGCTGTTCCCATAGCGGCTGTGGCACGCACGCTGCCCCCGCCGTTACCAGGATGCGGTCGTAGGGCGCCCGCGCAGGCCAGCCGAGCGTGCCGTCTCCCACCACCAGCTCCACGTTGCGGCAACCCAACTCCGCCAGCACCTGCTTGGCCCGGACAGAAAGTTCGGCATGCCGCTCAAGGGAGACCACTTCCGCCGCCAGCCGCGCCAGAATGGCCGTCTGGTAGCCGCTGCCCGTACCCACCTCCAGCACGCGCTCCTTCCCGCTGAGGCTCAATGCCTCGGTCATCAGGGCCACCATGTAGGGTTGGCTGATGGTTTGCCCGCACTCGATAGGCAAGGCCTGGTCGCTATACGCCTCCTCTGGGTCTAATGTCTGCACGAAGCGTTCGCGCGGTACGTGTAGCATGGCCTCGAGCACGGGCTGGGAGCGGATACCGCGTCGGATGAGCTGGTCTTGCACCATGCGTTGCCGGGCGGCTTGCAGTCGTGCATCCTGGTCCATCACGGGAGATGTCCTGGGGGGCGCATCGTCGAGGGCAAGCAGCGGTCTTGGGCCATGAGCCCAGCGGATGGCCAGGGCTGCCCTGGCGGTCCGGCGGAGAGGAGTCGGCACGTGTTTCCGCTGTCGCGAGCGGCGTGGGCGGTCGCTATGGTCGGACAGCCGTAGCTCCCCTTAGGCCAAACCACGGTTCACATTATACTTGCGGCTAGGCCATCGCAACGCGGGGCCGTTGGTCGGCCCGTGCCGAGCCGCCCGCTTACGGCTGTACGTGTGGGCATGCCGCCTTCGATGCCTGCACTTTAGCGGCTGCTGGCGGATGCGGCTTGTGCGGGGGGCATCGCCACGTGCTATGCAGCGCATGCGCCGCGAGGAGGCGTGGCGGTTCTGTACCGGGCGGCGCAGGGCGGCAGGCCATGGGGCGTGCCGGTGGTACGTCTCGCCGCGCCAGCGCCTCGGCACCCTCGGTATCCGACGGGCCTGCAAGACGCTACGCAGGCGATCGCTTGCTGTCCAGAAGCAATCTTCGTGCGCGAGGGAGACGAACGATAGCCGGAGGCCACAGAGTAGCCGAGGCGGCGTCTCGCCCCGCTGCCAGCTATTGGCCAGGCGCAAAGACTTGCAGCAGGCCACGTGGTTGCGCGGCAGGCACGTGCAGGTGGATCCTCAGGGCCTGCTCTTCAGCCGTAAGCGAGAGGCCGGCGTAGGAGCTGCCCGGCTGTACGTTGAAGTTGAAGGGCAACTGTGCCACCGCCACGCTGAAGGGGGGCACGTCTCGGAAGGTGCGCACGGCCTCCACGAGCATCTGGGGCAAGTTGAGCATGAGCACCAGGTTGGCCTGGGGCGCCAGCGCGTCTCGGCACTCGGCGAAGTTGGGGTCCAGGCCGAGCAGGCCCTCTCCCGATGCCAGGCCGGAGACAAGCTGTTGCAAGAAGCGCGGGTCGTTGCCGCTCGCCTCGGCCAGCACGCCCTCGCGTACGGTCAGGCGCGTTTGCAGGCTCGGCCCGCCGTAGATGCGTTCCATGAGCGCCTTCACAAGCAGGGTTTGCTCATCCTGGCCGGTACCGGGCACAAAGTGGTTGATGCGCAGATCGACCGGCTGCTCGTCAAGCGTTTCTGCGGCGACCTGATATTCAGTGCGGTCCGAGAAGGCGCCCATTTCCACCACGCCAACCGCGGCGGCACGCTTGGCCGCGGCAGCCAGCAAGGCCTGGGGATTGTCGGCTTCGGACAGGGCCGAGGTGATCACGCCGCTGGAGGCATTGAGCGGCCAGGCAAAGCTGCCTGCCACGGATTGCAGGCCGGCTTCCGCGGCGAGCTGCTCGGCTTGCGTCAATGCGGCCTGCGCCTCAGGGGTGGCGGCTTGGAGCTGCTCGTAGGCCTTGGACAGCAGGTTGCCGAGGCGCGTGAGCCACTCGCCACGCGCAGGCCGCGCGGCATAGTAGAAAGGCGCGCCGGCCGGCAGGAGGCCCAAGAGATCGAGGCCGCTGGGTGGATTGGCAGCCAGCAAGGCGGCGGTAGAGGACCCTTCCGCCACGGTTGCCAGCGCGGCGAGCGTGACGCCGCCAGCCCCTAGATCCAGCCGCACGCCGACAAAGAGCGTGTCGGCCAGCGCGTCGAACACGCCGTTTGCCGCGGTTGCCAGACCCTGCCTGACCTCTTCCGCCTGTTCGGCCGACAAACCAGTCACCTCCGGCGGAATGCGGCTGATGCCGCGCAGCACTTCGGCCCGGGCCTGGTCGAACTGGCGGGCATAGGTCTGCACCAGTTGGCCCGCGTGGATGAGCAGGCCCACATCGCCGCCGGCCATCAACTCCTGCACGGCGGGCGGGCAAGCAGCGCTCAAAGGCGATTGGGGCGGCGCCGCCAGCATCTTCACTACTTCCTCGCGGTCGGTATATATCACCATCCCGGCACGGCGGCCAAAGTAGAGGCTGCGTCCTAAGGCCGTAACCCGCTCAAAACCGTTCGCACTGGCTTCGACGGTCAGCTCCTGGCCTTCGGCAGCGCCGAGCAGGGCGCGGCGCAAGGCGGTCTCGTCGGCCGTGGTTACCAAGCGAGCGGTGGCGGGGGTGCCGGGGGGCACCAAGAAGACGACGAGGTATGCAGGTGCCGAGCGATCCACCAGGCCCAGGTCGAGCGGGCGCTCGAACAAGAACTGAGCCAGCACCGTTTGCTGGGTGGGGGCCAGTCGAACGGCGGGACCGCCCACCGAGGTGAGGAGGTTTTGCACGTTGCCCAGGTACCTGTCTGGGGAGGCCAGCCGTACCACGGCAACGGCTTCCGTGGGCAGGGCTTGCAGCAAGTCATCCGCAACGAGGGGCGGCAAGGGGCGTGCCAGGCTGGCCACGCACACCAGTAAACCGATCAATACAACTCGCATGGTTGGCTTGGCTCCAGTTGGGATGTGCTTGAAAAGGGCACGGGGCGCACCAAGCAGGGCAACACCGCCGTGGGCATGTGTTTTGGCTCTTCCGGTTTTAGTACTACAGCGCTAACTGGTGTCCTGGTCGCAGCGTGGCAGCGTGCTCACGGTGATTC
>JAIMBC010000268.1 GCA_023511675.1 Pirellulales bacterium | reverse complement strand
GCCGGGGGTGAGCCTGGGAAGTTCGAGATCTTCATAGATGCTCACGCCGTTGTGCTTGACGGAAACGCGGGCATTCGCCGTCTTCTTGCCCTGCGCGTCGAACTTGGGTGCGGTAAATTCCACGTCATAGGTCTGCCACACCAATGGCGGTAGGCACATGTTCAGCCGGGGCTCCTGCACGGAGTAGATGCCCCCGCACTCGTTGCTCCTGCCTTCCAGACCGAAGGAATCGAGCACCTGAATTTCATAGCAGTTTTGCAGGTACACGCCACTGTTGCCGCGTGCCTGTCCCGTGGCCGTGGGCATGAAGGGCGTGCGGAACTCCAGGTGCAGGTGAAAACTGCCGAAGGATCGCTTGCTGCGAGCGGTCGGCCGCGACAGCAGCAGGCCGTCTGGCGTCAGGGTGCCGCCCTCGAAGGCGTCGAGAGACGTGCCATCGAACAACACGATGGCGCCCTCGGGCGGCTTGGCACCCAGTGTAGGGCTGGCGCGCTCAACGCGCTTCAACTCGCCAATCTTCTGTCCCCCCGAGTTGTAAACCGTCAGCACGCCGTCGGACAGCCGCCCTTCGCCCCGTTCGCCTTTGAAGACCGTCACCCCATTGGTGGTCTTGCCCTCCACCTGGAAACGTTCGTTGCCGCGCTCCCAGCCCTCTCCTGGCAAGCCGCCCACATACGCCGTGGCCATGAACTTGCCGTCTCCCAGGGCGATAACCTGGACGCCGATCTTCTTCGGCCCCTCGTCACTGCGTACCTCGCCGGCATATTCCCCCTGTACGGCATAGTCAGGCCCGGCCTCCGCAGGGTCCGTGTAGGCCTTGTGATCCTGAGCACAGGCCGTGCCGGTTGTGGACAGCGCCGCCAGCCCCGATACGACCGCCGCCTTCATCAACAAACGACGCATACTTCATATCCTCCCAGGTTGCGAACTTCTTGCCAGAATGCCCCTACCATTCTTGGCCAGCCTCTCCGCCATTGCAAGCCAGCGGCTGAGGCGAATGATCGAAGCTTCTGTGGCCATGAACCTCCGTCCGAATGCGGTACCCCACAGCCTCTCCGCCGAGGATGCCGGACCGGCGCGAGAGGTCGCCCAGGGCCTCCGCCGCAATGCGGTACCCCACAGCCTCTCCGCCGGCTCGCGGCCCGTCTGGGTGGAACTCCTCCGCTTGCCAGCCGTCGCGAGGGACGTACAGCGATGTGCAGCAAACTGCCCGTGTCGGCACCGGACGCACGATGCGATGGCGGCCCACTTGCTTGTCGAGCCAGCCGGGCTGGGACGTGTGGCGTTTTGCCCAGCTTGCGTCTTGACGGCCGACGCCAAGCTGGGTCACATGGAGCATATCGAAGTCTGCCGATAGGTTCTTGCCTGTGCGGCGGCGTGCGAGCGCTCGTTTGGTACGTGAGAGGAGCAAGTGAAGCGAGACCTGCCTGCACTAGCTCTGGGCCTGGCAGCCGCCATGGTCTGCCTTCCCACGGGTCTGCGCGCCCAGCAGGCCGGCACGCCTCAGGCAGATTTCTTTGAGCGCCAGATCAGGCCGCTGTTGGCCGAGCATTGCCACGCCTGCCATGGCGCGGACCAGCAGAAGGGGGGCCTGCGGCTCGACCGCCGCCCTGCGCTGCTGGCGGGTGGAGACTCGGGGCCGGCGGTCGTGCCAGGGCAGCCGGAACAGAGCCTGCTGATCGAGGTGGTCCGCTACGAGGGCGAAATCAAAATGCCTCCCAAGGGGCGGCTGAGCCCGCCGCAGGTTGCCGCACTGGTGCGCTGGGTGGCGGAGGGCGCCGTGTGGCCAGACGGGACCGATCCAGCGGAACCTGGCGAGCGTGAACGTGCTTCCGGCGGGCAGCTACAGTTTTCGCCAGAGCAGCGTTCGTTCTGGGCCTTTCAGCCGCTGACAGATCCCCAGCCCCCCCACGTCAAGCACGAGGAGTGGGTTCGCTCTGCCCTCGACCGCTTCGTGCTGGCGCGACTCGAGGCAGAGGGCCTTGCACCCAACCCGCCAGCGAACAAGCGCGTGCTGCTGCGCCGTCTCACTTTCGACCTGATCGGTCTGCCGCCAGGCCCTGAGCAGATCGAGGCATTCCTGAACGATGAGCAGCCCGGCGCCCTAGAGCGCCTGATCGATCGGCTGCTGGCCTCTCCGCATTACGGCGAACGGTGGGGCAGGCACTGGCTGGACGTGGCCCGCTACGCAGATTCCAACGGCCTTGACGAGAATCTGGCCTATGCAAACGCCTTCCGCTACCGCGATTACGTGATCGACGCCTTCAACGCCGACCTACCCTACGACCAGTTTGTGCGCGAGCAGATCGCGGGCGATTTGCTTCCCCCAGCCGAGGATGAAGCGACCAACCAGCGGCGGCTTGTGGCCACGGGGTTCCTTACCGTGGGGCCCAAAATGCTTGCCGAAGACGACCCCGTGAAGATGGAGATGGACATCATCGACGAGCAGGTCGATACGCTCTGCACGGCACTGCTGGGCCTGACCATGGGGTGTGCCCGCTGCCACCACCACAAGTACGACCCGCTGGGCATGGACGACTACTATGCCCTCGCTGGCATCTTCAAGAGCACCAAGACCATGGAGAACTTCCGCGTGGTGGCCGTGTGGCAAGAGCGGCCGCTGGCGACCCAGGCCGAGCTAGACGCGCTGGCGGCATGGCGTAGCCGCCACGAGGCGGCGCAGGCCGACTTAACTGCCGCCGAGCAGCAGGCGGCCGCGGCACTGCGCGTCCAGTTGCGACAGCAGGCGCAAGCGTACCTGCTTGCCGCCGGCCGGCTTGCCCACCAGAACCGGCTGCTTGCCGCAGCGCTTGGGCCGCCCCTGGCGGAATCGTCGCCCAGCGCCACGCTGCTCGAGGCGGAAGCCTATACGTCAGGCAATGTGAAGATTGACCGCGACGGATACGGCCAGGGCATTGGCGTGGTGTACAACGCGGGCGAGCTGCCCAACTTCTGCCAGTACGAACTCGACTTGCCGGAAGGCTTCTACCAGCTCGAGTTGCGCTATGCCGCCGCCGAGTCTCGGCCCGTGGAAGTGTGGTTCGACGGCCTGCCGCTCTCACGTGCGGCCGCCGCGGAGGTGACGGGGAGCTGGTATCCTGACTCGCAGCGCTGGTTTGCCGTCGCCGTGCTGCCGGTCTCCGCGGGTCGCCACACGTTGCGACTGGTGCGGGACGGCCCCTTCCCCCACCTGGACAAACTGGCGCTGGTAGCGAGAGAGGTTACGGGTATCGCCTCGGCCGAGGTTCGCTCGCTGGCTGATGTGGCGGCCGATACAAAGCTGTTCCCCGCGATCCTCGCTCAGTGGCAAGTGTACCTGCAACAGGCCGCGAACGATCCGCAGAACCCGTTCCATGTGTGGGTGGTTTGCCACGGCGCAGCGGACGTGCAAGGTTTGCTCATGTCCCTGCCGACCAGTCCGGTTGCCGAAGCCTTGCGTGCCGAGCCGACCCCCGCCACGCGTGAGCAGCTTGCACAGCGCTATGGGGAATTGCTGCTGTCCGCCATGGCCGAGGATGGGCACACCCCTGCGGAGGCTGAAACCTCTGCCAAGGCCTCCGCAGCGGAAGCGGCCACGTATCCTGCCGCAGTTGCGGAAATCCGCAAGGTGCTGGAGGACGAGGCCGGGCCGCTGCGTCTGCCCAAGCCAGTAGACGAGTTGTGTGACCCGCAGGCGCGCCAGCAGCTCGCGGCGTTGCGTGCGGTTCTGGCGGCTGTCGAAGCAGAGCAGCCGCCCGAGCCGCCAATGGCCATGGCCGTCAGCGAGCGCGAGCCGGTGAACTTGAGGATCCATATCCGCGGCAGCCACCTGAATCTGGCCGAGGAGGTTCCCAGGCGATTTCCCCGCATCCTGGCAGGCGAGAACCAGCGGCCCATTCCGGCAGATCGCAGCGGCCGTCTCGAGCTGGCCGAATGGCTGACGGGGCCGGCACGCCCGCTCTTGGCCAGAGTCATGGTCAACCGCATCTGGCGGTGGCACTTTGGCACGGGGCTGGTCCGCACCACGGATAACTTCGGCATGCTGGGTGAGCGGCCTAGCCATCCGGAGCTGCTGGACTGGCTGGCCTGCCGGTTCATCGAAAGCGGCTGGTCAATCAAGGCCATGCACCGGCTGATCCTCAACTCGGCAACCTGGCAGCAGAGCACGGCCTATCAGCCAGCGGCTGCCGAGGCCGATCCAGACAACCGCTTGCTGTGGCGAATGAATCGGCGGCGCCTGGAGGCCGAGGCCCTGCGCGACGCGCTGTTGGCATTCAGCGGCAGGCTCGACCCGGCTATGCACGGCTCTCTGCTCGGCTACAAGAACCGCCAGTACGTGGCCAGCACAACCTCCGTCAACGCTACGGTGTACGATTACCCACGCCGCAGCGTGTACCTCCCCGTCATCCGCAGCGCTCTGTATGAGGTGTTCCAGGCCTTCGACTTTCCCGAGCCGAGCGTCCTCAACGGAGATCGCCCCACCACCACAGTCGCTCCGCAAGCCCTGTTCTTGATGAACAGCCCGCTGGTCCGCGGCGAGTGCCGGGCCTTGGCAGAACGCCTTCTTGCCCAGACTATGAGCGACACCGCCCGAATGGAGGCGCCCTATCTCAGGGCCTATGCCCGCCTGCCACGCGCCGAAGAAATCCATCGCAATCTCGAATTCCTCACCACGTATGAGCGGTCTGTGCTGGCCGGCGGCACCGAGCCAGACCAGGCCAGGCTCAAGGCCTGGGAAGCCTTGTGCCGCGTGCTCGTCTCCGCCAGCGAGTTCGCCTTCATCGACTAGGGCCTGCTGGAGGCTGCTAGCACAGCCAAATCGGGCTGGACAGCCCTGGCAGAATTGCTACGCTTCTCCGCGCCGTACCACGGCGTGAGACCTGCGCCGTGCTGAGAGCTTGCGTTCCCAGGCCGGCCAGGTTCGCCCCTGATGCGCGGCTGCGGATTGGGCATCGCTCACCCAGGGCCGCACGGTGGGCCAGAGCATCGTCGGGCAGACGTCTCTCCACTTAGCTGGCCAGCGGTAATACGGCGGAGTGCTGGTGAGGGGAGAGGCGGTCCCGCCTGACCGCCATTCTGAGGCACGCGGGCATAGCCGGGGCACACAGGGCAAGACGTTGGAGGCAGAAGCAAGGATGCGTCGCATGCGAACCTTCGTGCTGGGGATGACCGCCGCGTTCCTGCTGGGGTGCAAGACACCGCCTCCGGGAATGGACCCCTTCCTGCGGACTCGCGTGCCGCCCCCCGCTTCTGGCGAGGCTGCGCCCCTCTATAACGACAGCTATGGTCCCGCACAGCCTGCGGCGCCGCTGAATTCTCCGGGAGCGGAGACGTACCAGCCGCCTGCCAGCAGCAGCCAGCCCGGCACATCGAGCGCGCCCGGCCAGACTCCCTACGGGCGTGAGAACTTCCCGGCGCGATTCCGCACCTCCGCCTCATGGGATGCCACCCCTCTGCCGCAAGCAGCTAATGAGGGAGAACCACTCGAAGTGGATCTGGCAACAGGCGAAGCCGAACGGTCGCCCGGCAGCATCCAACTTGCCGCAGGCACGGCTTCCGCGGGGTCTGCCTCGGACGTGGTCACGGCCGAGTACCAGAGCGAGATTCGGATTCTTACCCCGGAGACGCCGCCTGACGGCGACCTCGAAGCCTCCGGGACGCCGGGGCCGGTTTCTCAGCCGCACAGCGCGGCGCCCCAGCAAAACGAGCGGATGCCTTATGCCTCGCCGCAGCGCGTGAGTCGGCCAGCGCCGCGCGTCGCCGCTGACGCGCGGACCGAGACCCGCACAGCGGCCGCCAACAGCAGCGCACCCTACGCGTACGACCCCTCCTATGCCTGGTTGCGCGGCAAGCTTGAGTATTCGCAGCGCGATCGGCGATGGAAGCTGCGTTACATCCCCATTGATGGCAACACGGACCAGTATGGCGGCAGCGTGGTGCTGACGAATCCTCAGAAGCTCGAAGGCTTCGAGCCTGGCGAATTCGTGGAGGTACGGGGCGTGCTGGCCGGAAGCGTCGGCCGCGAGCCGTTTGCACCGGCATACCGCATTGAACAGATCACGCCGCAGGCGATGTAACAGACCAGCCGCGCCGGAGGGCCACGCCGAAGGTGCTCAGCAGGGATGAGCGACGAGGGCTCTCCGCCGGCAGCATCGGCTTTTCGCGGAACGGCTTGCAGTCGGCGAGAAGGGGGCAGGGCAGCCGGCGGTTGATAACAATGGCGCGCTTCGCCGGCGGCCGCGTAACAGGCTCATCGCGGGCGGCGAAAAGCAAGCAGTAATACCATCTCACCAATTCCTTGACGCTGCCGCACGCGACTTCTATAATCACGAACGTCTGCGGTTCTGCGTTTCCCAGTCGCCCTGCTCGGCCGCGCTCACATGTTGGCATGCCGCCGCCTGTCACCTGTCCTGGCCGTCGTGGCCTTGGCGCTAGTGGTGCTGCTGGCCCCGCGACAGGCTGCCGCTGGCTGCGGAGATTATGTGACCATCGGCTCGCGTCTGATCTCCATGCCGCACGAGCTGGGCGCGAAGCAAGACGGTTCTCACTCGTCGCATCAACGGCCCCTAGGTGTGCCGTGCCGCGGGCCGCAATGCTCCCAAGATCCGGGTCAGGGCATACCGCCTGTACCCCAAACACTGACCGGGCCGCTTCAATGGCTCTGGTGGGCCGGGCTTCGCGAATTGTTGTGGCCTACCCTGTCTCGTCCTTACCCGGATCCTTCGCCCCCGGCCTATGGAGTGACGGCCGAGGGGATCTTTCGCCCTCCACGGCTGCGCGATATCGCCACGCATTGACTCGGCTGGCCCGCCGTGAGGTGAGCGTCGTGCCGCGCCCTACGGTTGCGGACGAACCTCTCCACGCCGCGTGCGCCGCGCTCTAACGCCAGCGTCCCTCAAGCCTCGTACGACCTGCCCTGTCTCAACGCAGCGGAGGCGTCCGTACGGCACGAGGCGCTGCGTGTTGCCGTCTCGCACCTGTCTCTCCGTGCGGTCGCGCAAGCGGCTGTCATGGACGAGCGAGCGTGTGGTGCCACAGGGCCCTCGCGCGGGCGGCAGCGCCGCGCGAGAGGCCCCCTGCGCGAGGCCGCTGCGCACCGTGGTTTGCCATCCCAGCTATGACGCGTGCTTGGCCTGCCCGGTCGGCACGCAGCCGTGGCCCGCCAGCAACGGCTGCCGGTATCGTGTCCTACTCCCCGGTTATCTCTCACATCATCTTGTCACATCATTCTTTTCACGCGGAGGATCAACCATGTACACATCGCGGCGCGGGTTTACGCTCGTCGAGCTGCTGGTGGTGATCGCCATCATTGGTGCGCTTGTCGCGTTGTTGATGCCGGCCGTGCAGGCTGCCCGTGAGGCCAGCCGGCGGGCCACGTGCGGGAATAATCTCAAGCAGCTCGGGCTGGCACTGCACCACTACCACGAGACCTACAGTGCCTGCCCTCCCGCGGGAATCTTCATCACGGGATCGTCCGGCCTGGGCGGGCTAGGGGTCTCGGCACAGGCGCGGCTGCTGCCCTTCATCGAGAAGCAGAGTGTGCGCGACCTGATACGGTTCGATCTGCCCTGGAACGATCCGCTGAATCAGCCGGCCAGGACCATGGCGGTGTCTGTGTTTCGCTGTCCGTCGGACGCCAACAGCCTAATTCCGCCCAATGCCGGCGCCGCCAATAATTACTACGTGAACCAGGGCAGCGATATCATCTACGGCAACCCCTGGTGGCCGCAGTATGCCAATACGCCCAATGCGAGCATGCCGCCTCCCAGCGGCGTGTTCTACTTCGAAAGCGGCATCAAGTTCGCCGACATGGAGCTGATCGGCATTCCGCACCGCGTCGTCGTGAGCGAGCGCGGGCTGAAGGACGGGCGCATCGAGTACCAGGCCCGCCGCTCCGCCGAGCCGCAGAGCGTCGCCTTGCAGGACGCGGTTCGATCCGTACAATCCCGGGTGTGCGAAGAATAGCCCGCGCGCTCGCCGCGGCGGCGGCCGCGGTCGCCAGCACCGCCGTTCGGGATACCCGTCTCCGGGCCGAGGCGGCCGCCGGATGACCCGAAGCCATCCCGGCAGAATGGGATCGATGCTGCTCAATCCGCTCCCACATCGCGTCGAAATCCGGTTCGTTCAGCGGTGCGTCATCGTTTCGAAACCGGGTAAAGATTCGCTCTATCCGATCGACTTGCTTCATATTCGCCGCTCCTTTCCGTTTCTGCATCGCTGCTTTGCAATTCTTTTCTCATCAGCTTCAGGCATTTGTTCAACCGAGATTTGACCGTTCCTACGGGCACGTCCAGAATGTCCGCAATTTCGGTCAGGGAACAATCGTTGATAT
>JAIMBC010000027.1 GCA_023511675.1 Pirellulales bacterium | reverse complement strand
CGGCTCCCCCCTGCACCTTTCCACAGCACGAGCACCGACCACCCATGCCAGCCGCTTTCCCTCAGCAAGGCCCCACGTGGCTCCACCGTGCGCTCACGCCTGTGTTGGGGCCGATCTGCGGCCTCTGTATTCTGCTGGGGCAGGCTGCGGCGGGCCATGCGAGCGAGCCGGCGGAGCCGCAGTTCGAGCGGGACGTGCTGCCAATATTTAACGCGCACTGTTTGAAGTGCCACGGCCTGGAAGGGCGGCAGGCAGAGCTGGATCTGCGCACGCGCGGCCTGGTGTTGCGCGGGGGGAGCAGCGGCCCGGCGGTGATCGTGGGCGACCTTCAACAAAGCCTGTTGTGGCAGCGCGTGTGGGATCGCAGCATGCCGCCCGAAGGGGAACTGCCGCTGACGGATGAGCAGATCGAGGTCATTCGCCGCTGGATTGCCGCAGGGGCTCCGGGAGAAGGCGGTGCGGAAGAGGAGCCGCCGCCGGAGTTTGCCGAGGAGGCCCGTCGGCACTGGGCGTTTCAGCCGCTGGTGAGGCCCCAGCCGCCCGAGGTCCAGCGAGAGTACCTGGTAGGCACGCCTGTTGACCGGTTTCTGCTGGCGCGGCTGGAAGAGGCGGGGCTTGAGTTCTCTGCGCCGGCAGACCCGCTCAGTCTGGCGCGCCGCATCTCGCTGGATCTGGTAGGCTTGCCGCCGGAGGCGGAGGTCTTGGAGGAGTTTGCGTCAGCACGCACGCCGGACGCGCTGGATGCCGCCTACGAACGGGTGGTCGATCGGCTGCTGGCCTCGCCGCATTTTGGCGAGAAGTGGGGGCAGCACTGGCTGGATGCCGCAGGGTACGTCGATACGGTGGGGGCAGACAACGATGCGGCCATCATCAAGACTGCCCCGAACAAGTGGCTCTATCGAGATTACGTGCTTGCGGCATTCAATGCAGACAAGCCTTTCGACCGCTTCGTGCTCGAGCAGCTTGCCGGGGACGAGCTGGTCGACTGGCGCAATGCGCCGACCTTAACCCCGGACATGAAAGAGCTGCTGGTCGCCACGGGCTATCTGCGCAATGCCGTGGACGACACCGATCAGCGAGAGTTGAACACGGCGCTCATCCGTTATCGCGTGCTGCACCTCACTCTGGAAAGCCTGGGCACGGGGCTGCTGGGGTTGACGCTGGCCTGTACCCGCTGCCATAGCCACAAGTTCGATCCCATCCCGCAAGAGGACTACTACCGGCTGATGGCTGTGTTCACCCCGGCGTATAACCCACAGGCCTGGGTTCCGGCCAACGAGCGCCGGCTGCCCGACGTCTCTCCAGCCGAGGTGCGGGTTATGGAGGCGGAGAACGCAGCTCTGGAGCAGCAGGCTGTAGAGCTGGAGGCCCGCGTGGCGGCGGTCGAACAGGCCCACCGCGAGCGATTGTTCGAGCAGAAGCTGGCTCAGCTTCCTGAGCCATTGCGCGAAGATGTTCGCCGGGCTGTGATCGCCGCCCCGGACAAGCGGACGGAGGTCGAGCGCTATCTGGCAGAGAAGCTGGGGCCCGGCGTGGCGGTGACTGCCGAAGAGGTCCAGGCAGCACTATCCGAGGCGGAACGAGTGCAGCTTGCCGAGTGGCGCCGGCAGATCGAGGCCCTGCGGTCTCAGAAGCGTTCCTGGGGCCAGCTTCAGGCGCTCTACGATGTGGGGCCGCCCCCCGAAACATTCGTGCTGCGCCGCGGAGACCACGAAACTCCGGGACGGCCCGTCGAGTTCGGCTTTCTCTCGGTTCTCACGCCGCAGGGTGGAGTGGCTGGCGAGCCTGAGCCATTGCCGCCGCCCGTGGCATCGGGCCAGAGCAGCGGCCGGCGGCTAGCGCTTGCGCGCTGGCTCACACGGCCCGGCACGCCCGCCGCGGGTTTGGTGGCGCGCGTCTATGTCAATCGCTTGTGGCAGCAACTCTTCGGAGAAGGGCTGGTTGCCACCACAGACAATTTCGGACTCACGGGGCAGCCCCCCACCCACCCTGAGCTGCTGGAATGGCTGGCGGCGGAGTTCGTTGAAAGCGGCTGGCGTATGAAACCGCTGCTGCGGCTGATGGTGCTGAGCCGGGCCTACCGCCAGTCCTCGCGTCCGGATGCTCGCGCCATTACGCAGTATGATCCGCAAACGGTGGACCCCGGCAACCGGCTGCTCTGGCGGATGCGGCTGCGGCGGCTAGACTCCGAGTACGTGCGAGACGGCATTTTGGCCGCCAGTGGCAAGCTCCAGGCGTCCGTAGGGGGGCCTCCCTTGGCCCTCGAGAACCTGCCAGACGGCATGGTCGTGCTGCACGAAGGGTCGCTCCCCAGCCCGGAAAGCAGGTTCCGCCGCAGCCTGTACGTATTGGCCCGCCGCAATTACCACTTGACCCTGCTGGCGGAGTTTGATCGCCCGGCCATGCCCACCAACTGTACGCGGCGCAGCAACTCGGCCGTGGTCAGCCAGGCATTGCTCCAACTCAACGACCGCTTCATGTTCGAGCAGGCGGGCTACCTGGCCGAGCGGATCCTCGCCCGCGCCGAGGACGCGGCGAGCCAGGTGCGAGAGGCCTTTCGGCTTGTGTTGGGTAGGCCGCCCGACGCCCAGGAAGCAGCATGGGCGATGGATCTGCTGGCCTACCACTTGCAGCGGTCGGCGGCGGATTCCCCCGCAGCCGGCGCCCAGGCGCTGGCGAGGGTCTGCCACATGCTGCTGTGCAGCAACGAATTCCTTTATGTTCCCTGATGGAACGGAGATGCCTGTCATGCATCGCATGCCCACATTGCGTGTCGCGGAGGACGGTTCTGGTTGTGGGGCATGGTCTTGCCGAAGCGGGCCGGTACTTTCGCGGCGCCGTTTGCTGGAACTCTCGGGCTTTGGCCTGGGGACAATAGCCCTTGCATTGCTCATGCAAGAAGAGGGCCTGCTGGCGCACGAGGGGGAAAACAGGCCGCTCGACCTGCGGCCGCGTAGCGGGCATTTTCCTGCTCGGGCGAACGCCGTGGTGATGTTCGTGCAGAATGGCGGCCCGAGCCAGATGGAGCTGTTTGATCCCAAGCCGGAACTGAACCGGCTAGACGGTAAGCGCCACAGCATCAAGGTGGAGATGTTCCAGCTCGGCAGCGAGCGCAATGTGCTGTTAGGCACGCCGTTTCGGTTCTTGCCGTGCGGCGAGTGCGGCATGTTGCTTTCTGAGGTGATTCCGCACCTAGGCAGCGTGGCGGACGAGCTGTGTCTGGTGCGCTCGATGTATAGCGAGCACAACAACCACACCGAGGCGCTGGTGCTGCTGGCGACGGGGAAGATCTTCCAGGGCCGGCCGGCGTTAGGCTCGTGGATCAGTTACGCCTTGGGGACGGAGAACCAGGATCTGCCCGCCTATGTGGTGCTGCGGGATCCCGCCGGTTACAACACGAGCGGCACCCTGCTGTGGCAGAGCGGCTGGCTGCCGGCGTTGTATCGCGGTACCGAGTTCAGCACGCAGGGTTCGCCCGTGCTTAATCTGCAACCGGCGGTGCCCCAGGATCCCGCCGCGCGCCAGGCCGATCTGGAGTTTCTCGGCCGGCTGAACGAGCGGCACCTGCGTGCCTACGGGAGCGACAGTGAGCTGGAGGTGCGCATCCGCAATTTCGAACTGGCGGCGCGGATGCAGCTTGCCGCCGGGGCAGCTTTGGATCTCGGCCGCGAGACGGAGGCTACACGCCGCATGTACGGGCTCGACAATCCCACCACGGCAGGCTATGGCACGCGTTGTCTCATGGCGCGCCGTTTGATCGAACTGGGGGTGCGGTTTGTGCAGATCCACCCGCCGGTGGGCCAGCCCTGGGATGCCCATACCAACGTCAAGGACGAGAACGAGAAGATCTGCGCCCAGACCGACCAGCCTGCTGCGGCGCTGATTGCCGACCTCAAGCAGCGCGGCCTGCTCGACACGACGATCGTCCTCTGGAGCGGTGAATTCGGCCGCCTGCCCGTCTCGCAAAATGGCATGGGCCGAGATCACAACCGCAATGCCTTCAGCCTGCTGTTGGCCGGCGGCGGCTTCAAGGGCGGCTACTGCCACGGCGCCACCGACGAGGTGGGCTACCGCTCCGTCGAGAACCGCGTGAGCGTGCAGGATCTGCACGCCACCATCCTGCACCAGCTCGGCCTGGACCATAACCGGCTCACCTACCGCCACCACGGCCGGGACGAGACGCTTACCGACGCGGTGGTCAGTAAGGCCCGCGTGGTGGGAGACCTCATTGGCGGCCCCGTGATGTGCCGCTGAGCCCAGACATCTCCGCTTGCCTCTCGTCTGCTCAAGGAGCCTGCCGTGTCGCCAACTCGGTCCCGCCGCATGGTGCGGCTTCCCCGCCGGGCCGCCGTGCTGTTCGTCGTCGCGTGCCATCTCGCTCTCGCCGCGGATACGCCCATCGGCCCCATCTGGTGGCCTTCCGAGTGGGGGCCCGATGACCAGCGCGGCGCCGCCAATCGCCAGACGCCAGAACGCGTGTTGCGCGCACGCGATCTCATTCGCACGGGACAAGTGTACCAGCTTGGCCGGCTGTACGAGCATGGCATGCCGCTGCCGGGCAAGCGGCACTTCAGCCTGACGATTCCTGGCTCGCCCACACAGCCGCCCTCGGGGAAGAACATGATCGTCTCGCACGACGAGCTGGTGAGCGCCGAGATCGGCCAGGTGGGCACGCAGTTCGACGGCTTGGGCCACGTGGGCGTGCGCGTGGGAGAAGAGGATCTATTCTACAACGGCTTCAAGCGTTCTGAGTTTGGGGATGCCTACGGCCTGAAGAAGCTAGGGGTGGAGAACGTGGGCGTGTTCTTTACGCGTGGGGTGCTGCTGGACGTGGCCCGGCTCAAGGGGGTGCGGCGGCTGGAGCCCGGGCACGTGATCAGCGCGTCGGACCTTCAGGCGTGCCTCAAGGAGGCGGTGTTGAGGCTGGAGCCTGGAGACGTGGTGCTAATTCGTACGGGCCACGGGCAGCTGTGGATGGTGGACAACAAGACATATGGAGAAGGCGAGCCGGGCATTGGATTGGAAGCGGCCCGCTGGCTGACGGAGCAGAAGGTGTCGCTGATCGGCGCCGACACGTGGGCCATCGAGGTCGTGCCGCATGAGGATGCCGAGACAGCCTTTCCGGTCCATCAGTGGAACCTTGTGAGGCAGGGAGTGTATCACCTGGAGAACCTGGATCTCGAGGCACTGGCCGCCGACGAGGTGTACGAGTTTGCCTTTGTGTTTTGCCCCTTGCGTCTGAAAGGAGCCACCGGTTCGCCAGGAAACCCGATTGCCATCCGCTGAGCCGTGTCCTACGGCGGCAGTCCGCAATGCCAGGCCAGGTTGCGGGCCTTGGTCAGGCGATGCGGTACGGCAGCCCGCCGTGCCGCCCGCGCGGCGCGGGGGATGCCTTGCCGCTTGAGTTGCCCTATTCACCCCTCATGGAGAGTTACCACTCATGGAAAAGCTGCCATCGGCCGTGCGTTATGGCATGTTTATCATGCCGTTTCACGATCCCGCCAAGCCCCTGGTGCAGGCGCTGGACGAGGATCTGGAGCTGATCGTCCGAGCGGAGGAGCTGGGGTTCTGCGAATTCTGGATCGGCGAGCATCACACGATGAAATACGAACCGATTGTGATGCCGGAGATCTTCATTGCCCGGGCCCTGGGCGCAACGACGCGGATCCGCCTCGGTGCCGCGCCAGTTTGCTTGCAGCAGCATCATCCGGCCCACGTGGCCTGCCGGCTGGCCTTCCTGGACCATCTTTCCCGCGGCCGGTTGAACCTCTGCTTCGGGCCCGGCAGCGTCACCGCGGACCAGGAGCTGTATGGCGTCGAACCGAAGCAGGCCCCCGCCATGGTGGAAGAGGCCATCGAGATCATCCTGTACCTGTGGTCGCACGATCCGCCCTACGAGTATCACGGCAAGTTCTGGAACGTGGAACTCAAGAAGACGGTGGACGAGGAGACCGGCATCGGCTACATCCCGCGGCCCTATCAGCAGCCCTTGCCGCCCATTGCCATGCCGGGGATGAGCCGCAACTCATCAAGCATGAAACTCGCGGGGCGTAAGGGCTTTCAGCCCTTTGCACACTGCCTGGTGACCGGCAACGTGGTGGCCGACATGTGGCGGACGTATGCCGAGGCCGCGCGCCAGGCAGGCCGCCTGCCCGATCGCAGCGACCTACGCATCTGCCGCTCGATCTTCTTGGCCGATACCACGGCCGAGGCACGCCGACGTGCCCGCACCAACTCTCTCGGCCGCAACTACGAGTACATCGGCCGCCTCTTTGATAAAGGTCTTGGCCGCCAGATCTACAAGCGCGACCTCGCCATGGCCGATGCAGACTGCAACCTGGACTTTCTCATGGAAGAGCAAATCATCGCCGGCGACGTCGATGAAGTGGTCCGCCGCCTGGAAGCCCTGTTTGAAGAGACCGGCCCCTGCGGCACACTCGTGCTGATGAGCTACGATTGGGATGACAAGCCCGCGTGGATCCACTGCATGGAGCTGTTCGCCCGCGAGGTGATGCCGCGCGTCAATGCCATGGTCGGGGCCGCCGCCTGAAGTGAGAACAAACCGTATGTCGCTCCGATTCATGCCGCTGGTCGGCTGGGGAGCACTGCCCCCGGGCTGGGAGTACGTAGACGCCGCAGGGGTGGGCGTCGATAGTCGTGGGCAGGTGTATGTGTTCAACCGCGGTGCACATCCTGTCATTGTCTCCGATGAGCAAGGCCGCTTCCTGCACTGCTGGGGCGAGGGCATGTTCCGCCGCCCGCACGGCATCACGATTGCCCCGGACGACACGCTGTTTCTTACCGACGACCTCGGCCACACCGTGCGGCGGTTTACCACAGACGGCAAACTGCTCTCCACGCTTGGTACGGGCGAGCCATCTGCCAGCGGCATCCAGGGAAACGACTATCGCACCATCCGCCGTGGCGCGCCCCCCTTCAACCAACCCACCAACGTGGCCCTGAACGAGCAGGGTGAGATCTTCGTCTCTGACGGCTATGGCAATGCCCGCGTGCACCGCTTCGCCCCCGATGGCACGCTGCTTTGCTCCTGGGGAGAGCCCGGCAGCGGACCGGGCCAGTTCAACTTGCCGCATGGCATCGCCATCGACAAGCAAGGCCGAGTGGTTGTGGCGGACCGCGAGAACAGCCGCTTGCAATTCTTCACGCAAGAGGGAGAGTTTCTCGAGCAATGGCAAGACGTGCTGCGGCCGATGCAGGTGAAGGTCGATCCGCAAGGAGTGCTGTACGTGGCCGAGGTCGGCTATCGCGCCGGCCTCTACCCGTGGACAGACGTGCCGCCCGGCGCTCCGGGCGCGCGGATCAGCGTGTTTGAGCCGCATGGCAAACTCATCGCTCGCTTTGGAGACGCGGACCGCCCGTGCGAGCCGGGCAACTTCTTCGCCCCGCACGACCTGTGCCTGGACAGCCACGGCAGCCTCTACGTGGCCGAGGTGGTCTACAGTGCAGGCGGCTCGCGCGGCCTGGTACCGCCCACCTGCCACGCCCTGCAAAAGCTGGTCCGTGTGGGATAGCAGGCCTTCGGTGCCGCCCCTCCAGCCGGCAGCGCCCCACCACTGCACGCCACCGCGCCCCGCCCCTGCACGCTGCCAGCCTATTCGGCCGTGGTGGGATCGATGATCGCTCGCACCTGCATCACCGCATTGGCGGGGAAACCGCCCTGGCGCGCATGCTCGCGGACGGCCTCTTCGCTGGGGGCGATATAGATGCAGTAGATCTTATCGTCGGTGACATAGCTCTCAACCCACTGGATCTGCGGGCCCAGGCTGCGAAGCACTCCGCACGATTTCTGTGAGATGGCGCGCAGCTCCTCGGGGGTCAGTTTACCAGCGCCCGGCAGCTCTCGCTCGATGACATACTTGGGCATGGCTCGCTCTCCATTTTCTCGCCTGGCCGGCGGTGCGGCGCGTGAAGTTCAGACTGCGCCCACCCTCACGGCGGGACGCAGCTTGTTTAACACACCCGCCACGGCACCGGTAGAGGCAGCAGATCACGCTGGCCAGCACATCACACCTGTGCCCTCGCACCACGGAGGCCCAGCGCCCGCGCTGTGGAAGCCATCCGGCGTCCACCCCTGCCCGTCCGCCAGCCCGACGAGACGAGGATGCGGCCTCTGGTTTTGCGGTCCATTTGCCCTGCGATCAGGGGGATTGCATGCTAGGATGCGGAGGGAACGGCTGGCCCTTGCAGTTTGCGTCGCAGGGCGGCCACCACCTCCGGCGGCACAAAGCGGCGCAGCTCATCGTCGCCAGCCAGGGGTGCGATTTGCTTGATGAGGGAACTGGAGACGTGGGCAAACTCCTTGTCGGCCATCAGCACCACCGTTTCGATGTCCGGATCGAGCTGCCGGTTGGCGAGCATCATCGTCAGCTCGGCCTCCACATCGGTGAGCGGCCGCACGCCGCGGATCATCACGCGGGCACCGCACTCTCGCACAAACCGCACGGCCAGTCCGGAGAACTTGCGCACCTCCACGTTGCCCAGCCGCTGCGTGGCGCTGCGTACCAGCTCCACGCGCTCGTCTGGCGTAAACAAGGGATCCTTGCCGGCGTTGATGCCAATACCCACGATGAGCCGATCCACCAGCCGGCTGGCACGCTCGATGACATTCAGGTGCCCCAGGGTAATGGGATCGAAGGAGCCGGTATAGACGGCCACGCGAAAATCGCTTTCAGCCATAATCTTGCTGCTCACCGTGAGGAGGTGTCGGCTCCGTTCGCCGCAACATAGCACTCCACGCACACATGGCAAGAGTGCTTCGGCCTGCTGAGGCGGCGTCTGCCAACCGGGACCGCCGCAAGGGAGCGCTAGCGGCCAGCGACCGCCGTTTGCACCTCACTCGTTACGCGCGCTTCCGCAGATAAAAGATGCTGAACAGATAGAAGGCGGCCTGCCCCAGACTCCAGATAAGAATCCACCCAAACGCGAGGAATCGGGTTACCATCATCGTGGTCTGCATGACCTCCTCGGCGCCGGCGGGGGGCGCGTCCCCTTGCGGGCCTGTGGCTCGCATCAACTCGGGAGTGAACTCCTGCACGATTCCCATGCTCTTGGCCGCGTAGATCAGATTGGCCGGCGTATGAAGCAGCAGATACCCGAGGGCCCCCCACAAGCCCACGATCAGCAGTACCTTGCCCCGTGCAAACCGCTGGAGCACGCCAATCGCACCGGCCACCAAGACGCCAGACACCACCAGGTTGACGCCGTAGAGCGGGAGAAACACTGGCCGCCAGCCGCGCAGCAGGTCCATCATGCGCTCGTTCATCCGTTGTTGAATTTCCTGAGCCTCTGGCGAGAGGCCAGGGCCTTGCACGCCCGCAGCAAACGATTGCATGCGTTCCGCAATGAGCATGCTCCCTACTTGCAGCAGCGATCCGAGCACGCCCATGGCCCCAAGCAGAATGAGCAGCACGCACACGGCCGTCACGCCGCCCCGGCGAGGAGGGGACGAGGCGGACCACGACGGCCCGCCGCTTGCCAGAGGAGATGCGTAAGGATTGGACGCCGCGGATGGGGCTGAACGGTTCGGTCGATCGACTGGCGGCTGCTCACCTGATTGTTCCATGCCGCCAGCATAGCAGCGCCCCGAAGCTAGGGGCAACAGGCCCTGGAGGAACTGGGCCCAGGGATCAGACATGGTGGCACAACGTCATGGAGATGCCCGCTGCACAAGCGAGAGGCAGGCGAGACCCCTGCGCTCTCAGGGAGCGGGAAGACGGAGATGCCAGCCCGAACAGGGCGTTCGCGGCAGGCGGGGAGCCATAGGCGAGCATCACGCTTGGCCGGCAGCAGCAGGCTGCGACACAAGCCGTGCCGTTCGCCAGATGTGATTTGGTGCCCTCCATGCCAATAGCGCTTAACCGGAGGCCGCAGGTACCGGATACCGATGGCCTAGCCGCGGCGGGACCTCAAGCTGCTGCCGCAATTCCTCCACGCGGGCCTGCAGCCGCTCTAGCTCCTGGACGCTGCCCTGCACGGCACGGCAGTACTCCTCGTGTGCGGCAAACAGGCGGCCCAGGTGGTGTTCTCTCGCCCATCCTTCGCTGAGTTCGTTAACCCGGCGCTTCAAGCCCCTGCGCAGCCAGGCGCTAAGCAGCCATACCAGCAGCCCGCACCATACGACAAGCCATAGGCCGGCGGTCACGTAAAAATCCAGTCCCAGCACCGGCTGCCGGGGCGTCGCCAGCCACGACTCGTAGAAAAAATTCCTCGCCAGGCGGAACCCGAGTAGCCCCACCATCGCAACCAGCAACAGCTCCAAAGGACCGCGCAGCAACCACCCTCGGTTTGCGTCCACCATCCGCTCCACGAGCCGCGACACGTCCTGAGCTGCCCGCGCTGAAAACGCCTCGACGGCCGCCGCCGCCTCGGCCTGAAGGCCTTCCAGATGTGCGTCGCCCTGTGCCCAACTCGGAACACGGCGCATGCCGGCATCGCGTGCATAGCCGGCGACGATCGTGGCCGCCTCGCGCAGCTCATGCTTGCCCCAGGCGAGCTGGCTGATACGTGCCCCGGCCTCCGCGGCCCGCCGTGCGCGGTGGCGGCGGCGCCACACTCGGCCAGCCTCCACCGACCCCCAGAGAATCATTTGTGCGGGCGAGCGCGAGCGCAGCAGTGCCGCCCACAATACCAGGCCTCCCAACCCCAGGTACGCGCGCAGCACCCAAGCGAAGGGGCTCGCCCCCCAGCGCGCCGCCAGTTCGCTTAAGAGCCGCCTTTCCCACTCACGACGGTCTGCCGTCAGCTCTTGTTGCAGCCGGCGGACGAGGGACTGAGCCAGCCTGTGGCGCTGCTCTTGCAGGGCCAGTTGCAGCCGCTGCACCGCGGGCAGCCACTCTTGGCAGCGCTGTTGGCAGCGGGCCAATGTCTCTTGCAGCAAGTCGACGAAGTTGGCCCGGCGAATGCGTTTGGCGGCGGTGCCGGAGAGTTCGCGGGTGAGGTGCTCGACGAGCCGTGCGAATTCGCCCTGGTACACGCCCTGCCTGGCGTCTGCCAGAGCGCTCAGGCAATCGACGTAGAACATCTCGCCCACATTGTAGTGTGCGTCCAGGACGCGGCGCCAATCTTCACGGATGTCGTCGTCCTGGTCGGCATGCGTTTGTACGAACACCAAGCGCGCACCGCTGGCCGCTGCGGTTAGTTCCTCCGCCACGCGGAAGCTGCGGTACTTTTGTTGTGTGGTGGTAACCAGCAGCACGTCGCAATGGGGGAGCAGTTCGTGCAGCCGCGCCAGGTTGCTGCCGCTCTCGCTGGGATCTTCCGTGGTGTCCGGATCGGGACAATCCAGCAACACCAGGTCGCGCAACATCGGCAGATCACGGTGGACAAGTTGGACCTTGTCTGGGCTGATGCCGAGCTGTTCGGGCGAGATGTCTGGCCGGCAAATGAGCGTGGGGATGCGCGTGGTGGGGCGCTGGCGTCCCGGCGTTGCCACCTCGCTGCCGACCAGGGCATTGACCAGCGAACTCTTGCCGGTACCGGTTCCACCGAGCGTGGCCACCACCAGCGGAGATTCGATGCGGAGGCGCAATTGTCCCACCCTGTCCAGCAAACGGTCTACCAGGGTGCGAAGCTGCCCCGCAGCGGGGAAATCTGGCAAATGGTCCCGCCACTGGGCAATGGCATGCTCCAGGTCTTGGAACTCGGCGAGCAGATCAAGGTACGCAAATTCGGAGTGTGCCATGTTGTAGAACAGCGTGCTGTTCAGCGGCGGAGCCATGCCAGCCAGCGGCTGGCCAGAAGTGCTGCCAGTGGGGTCAGCCGCGTGCGCTGGTACTGGTCGCAGAGGCGCTTCCACACCTCGGCCTGTGTAGGATAGCAGCGGATCACGCGGCTGAGAATCTTCAGCCCCAGGCGGCGGGAGAGGGCCAGGCAGATCTCGCCGATCATTTCGCCGGCATGCCGCGCCACCAGGGTAGCACCCACGATACGGTCGCTGCCGCGGCGGACGTGCAGCATGGCCAGGCCCTCCGTCTCTCCATCGAGGTAGGCGCGGTCGACGCGATCGAAGGTCTCGTAGAAGGTATCGATGCGTATGCCTTGCTGCTGCGCCAGCGCAGCCGTCAGACCCACCTGAGCCACCTCGGGGTCGGTGTACGTGCAATGCGGGATCACCACTGCGGTAGCCCGCCGGCGCAGAAAAAACAGGGCATTTTCCAGGCAGACACGTGCCATGGCGTCCGCCGCGTGCGTGAACTTGTGCTCGCTGCACACATCCCCGGCGGCGTAGATGGCGGGATTGGTGGTTTGCAGCCGCTGGTTCACACGCACGCCCCGTTCATCGCATGCCACCCCGGCACGCTCGCACTGCAGCCCCTCCAGATTGGCCTGCCGCCCTACCGCCACCAGCAACGCCTCCGCCACCAGTTTCTGCCGAGAGCCCTCCCGCTCGATGGTCAACGAACGCGCGCTTCCCATCCGCTCCGCCCGCACCGGCTGCCAGCCCAGATGCAGGTGGATCCCCTCCCTGGCAAATTGCGCCTCCACCAGCGCTGAAGCCTCGGGCTCCTCACGCCGCAGCAGACGTTCGCCGCGCGACACCACATGCACCTCGCAGCCAAAGCGGCGGAACGCCTGTCCCAACTCGCAGCCGATCGGTCCGCCGCCCAGCACGATCAGGCTGCTGGGCAGCCGCTCCAGAGAGAACACCGTCTCGTTGGTGAGGTAGCCGGTCTCCTCCAGCCCCGCTAGTGGCGGAATCAGCGGCCGGCTGCCCGTGGCGATCACCGCACGGTGGAACTCGAGCCGCTGCCCGTCTACCTCCAGCGCGCGCGGGCCGCAGAAGCGCCCCACGCCGAAGTACACATCGACACCCAGCGCTCGCAACCGCTATGCCGCATCATGTCTGGCGATGCCGGCACGCAGCCGGCGCATGCGTTCCATGATGCGGGAGAAGTCTGCTTCAGCCTGCAAGGGGTAGCAGCCGTAGAGATGTGCCTGGCGGGCATCGTGGCACGCGCGGGCGCAACGCAGCAGCGCCTTGCTGGGCACGCAGCCGTAATTGAGGCAGTCGCCGCCCAGCAAGTGCCGCTCGACCAGAGCCGCTCGGCCGCCGAGGGATGCCGCACCGATGGCGGCCACCAACCCCGCCGTCCCGCCTCCAATGGCCACCAGATTGTAGCGGCCGCTCGGGACGGGGTTCTGCCAGCCGGCCGGCCGGATGCACTCCACCAGCGAACGGTTGTGCTCGTCCCAAGGTACCAGTTCCATACATGTGAGCCATCACGTCTGAGCAGTAGGGGGACTCGCCGCGGCCAGCGTCTTGAGACGGTTGAACGGCTCACGTCGCCCACGGCAAGCCGTAAATGCTTGGCACCACGACAAAGATCCCGATCAGACGCTCTTACAGCCTACCCGCAAGCCCCCGCCGCTCCAACCACCTGAACCGCGCACCAGCGCCTCCATCCAGCTCACCCGCCGGCCCACGGTGCAGCGCAATTGGCTAGGAAGTTCGCCCGCAGGCGCTTGCTGAGGCGTGGCGTACGCACGTGCGCGGCACTGTGCAATCACCGCCTCAGGGTGCTGCCGCTACCTGTGGCTGTGTGCCCACGGACGTAGCCTTGCCGGCGGGTTTCGCACCTTCCGCCACCTTCCAGCCATGTTGCGTCATCAGGTCTTCTACCAAGGCCATCAGGCACTGCATGGCGACTGTCATATCCACGGTGGTCATGATGCCCACCACGCGCTGGCCGTCGCAGACCGGCAGGCAATTGATGCGGTTGGCCAGCATCAGGCTGGCGGCCGTCGTTAAAGAGGTATCGGGCGTTACCTTGATGGGATGGGGGGACATGCACTCGGCCACCGTGCGCCCCCCGGCCCTGTACAGGTCTCGGTCGCTGATCACGCCTAACAGCAGTTCGCTGTCGCACACCAGCACGTGCCGGATGCGTTCTCGCTGCATGAAAGCTGCAACGGACTCCGTGGTCATCGCAGGAGAGACACTCAGGGGCGGCCGGGACATGAAATCTTGTACCGTCAATGGCAGCTTCGTGCCGCTGCGAGCAGCTTCCGCCAGCCGCGCTCGCAGTTCCTGCCGTTTGGCGATATAGGCAGCCTCGATGTGCTCGGCAATCTCGCACGCCTGTTGCGCTGCCGGTACAGCCGGCCTTGCCTGGCGGGGCTGATAGGCCCGCACCACAGCAATCAGGCTCACGATACACAGCAGCCCCAGAACGGTGCTGCGAGCCGCACCCAGCCAGCGGGACATTTGCGTTGAGTCCGCGGCAGTTTCTCTCGCGGAAAACAGGGCATCGTCCATCGTGCTGCCAATGCCACTGACGGGCAGCCCCGTGTGAGCGGGCTGGTGCCAGATGGCCCGGCAAACTCCCTCCAGACCGAGGGCAGCAACTCCCAACAGCGCGGCTGCCAGTAACAGAGAAGAGAGCGTGCTGGTGGACCTTTGCGGCGCGTGCGCCTGGAACGGCACAGCCGACGTTGGCAAGGCAGCAGCAGTCATACTTTAATGCCCAATCTCGAGTAAGAGGGAGGAACGCGTTCGCGGCGCCAAGCTGCCGCTCTTAACACCATAGCTTGAAACGGCAGACGCGGCGGTTTGCTTGCCAGGAGCAACGCTGGCAGCGTGAGGACATGGGCGGCCATTCCGCCCGAAAGGAAGAGGCGAGCTGTGGCTAGCGCGGCGTGCCGGCGGTAGCGGGTTTATTGGCGAGCCTGCGGAAGCGGGCTGCCTGAGCAGCGTCGCCCGCGTGTTCGTACATTCTGGCCAGATTGCTGTAGGGGACGGACAGAACGTCCTGTGCCGCCTGGCGCTGTTGTACGGCCCCTTCCATCAGGCCTGCGCCGTGAAGCGTCAGTTCGATTGCCTCCGTCTGCGCACCTGCCTCCCAGTAGGAGACCGCCATGCTCACCAGCATCTCTCCCCAGGGTAGCAAGAGATGTGCAGGGATCTCAGCGGCTGGGCGGTTTAGCCAGGGGATGGCCTGATCGTACCACTCTGTAGCGCGAATATGGTTCCGCTCGGCCAGGGCATGGATGGCCCCCAGCCGATAGTAGAGGCGGCCCAGCAGGAATGCGTCTGCGGCATTGGGCTCGCGCCCCGCGGCTGCGGCCGTCATTGCCGCGGCGGCATCCTTGCCGTGCATGAGTGCGAGATCCAGCTCGCCACGCAACTGCTCGATTTGCACGGCGTCGTACAGGGCCGTACCCAGCTCCCAGCGCACCATCTCCTCTGTGGCGGGATCTTGCGTCGCCTCCAACAGATGTGCGGCGGCAGCCTGAACCTGAGCTACCCACGACGCAGGCTCTGCCGCCTCTCGCAAGCCGGCCAGAGCGGCCAGGGCGGATTGGTTAAGCTTCAACTCCCACATGGCATCCAACAGCCCCGCTGCGGCGGCCTCGTCGGCCACTTCCACCGCCCGCGACAGCCATCGCTGGACGGATGCCTGCTTGTCTTTCCACCGGCCCCACGCCACATCGTATGCCATCGCCAGGTGTCCTTCTACGAGACACGTGGCAGCTTGCTTGCGAACCCGCAGGTTCTCGCTGTCCATGGCGCGCTGCGCCAGCTTCATGGCATGCATGTGCATCTGTGCCGCCCGGGCAAAGTCCGGCCGCGGCGCCAGAGAGAAACACTGGCCGGCAAGCAATGCCGCCGTGGCGGCCAGGTGCGGCGCACGCTCGACGAGGCGCCCCTGCGGCGCCAGCAGCTCTTCCACGGCAGCGAGCGCGTCGTCATGGCGTCCCAGCTTCAGGAGTGCCCTGGCCCGAGCGAGCTGGTACTCCGGCCGCATCTTGTCGCCCGCCAGCGCTTCCTCGGCGGCTTGAAGGGCCTCTGCTGGCCTGCCCAACAGCGTGAACAACTCAGACTTGGCCCCCCAAGCCGCATGGCATTTTCCGTCCAGGGCCAGGGCCGTCTCCAGATCCACCAGGGCCGCATCGGCACGCAACGGCACACGCACTTCTGCCCGTTGCACGAAGGCCACGGGATCGATCTCCTCCAGCACCACGGCCGTAACCCGCTGTTCGCTTCCCAGCGCGTGCGGCAATCGCTCGACAGCACGCTCGGAGCCGCTGGCCTCGTCGGCCGACTCTTCCAACAACGGCGTCGATTCGCCACTAGGTTGTGAGCCAGCAAGCGCGGGCCTGCCGGCGCCAGGCGGGTTGGTTCCCTCGCCATCCGAATGCGACTGCCCCTCATCGGCATCGTCTAGGCTTGCGTCCCCGCCAGGTGCAACCAAGCCTTGTGGACTCATCCGCAGCATCAGCCCGCGCTCCGGATACACATAAGCCACGAGCTGGCCTCGCTCATCGATCAGCGGTGCCGCCTCGACGGATTCCAATCCAAGGTGTTTCTCAATCTGCTCTCGGCCCAACATGCCATCCAGCACAATCGCAATGGAGCGTACGACCTCCTGCTCGTATGCCAGGCGCACTTCCTGAAACGGCTCCATGGCATACACGTCCACGCGCCATTTCCCCTTGGTCTCGCTGCCCGCTGGCGGGCCCCACGATTGCAATACCTCCGCCACACGGGACTTTCCCGGCTGCACGCCGTGAAACCCCAAAGGGGAGATCTCCACAGTGACCACCTGCTCGTTGGACCTCTGCGCGGTTGCCGCAGATTTACTCGTGCCGGTTCCCGTGGCGTCGGCACGTGCCTCTGCCCGCGGCGAATTCGCCCCGCTGTCGCTCCCCACTGCTCGTGGCAAAACCCTGTTGTTGTCCACCGTGGGTCGCCGATCCAGCCCTGGCTGGGCTGGCTGCATCTTGCCCTCTGCGTCGCCCTGTTCGCTGGCGTGTGCTGCATTTGCCTCGCTGCGTTGGGCAGCCGCAAGCTCACGCATCACGTCCGCGATCGGGGGCACGCCTGTGACCTCAGGCGGCTCCAGGTCGGCTGGATCCACGTCCGGCGGAAGCTGGTTGCGAAGCTGCACACCTGGCGATGGCCGCCTCAGCCAGCGTCGCACACGGGATAGCCCCCCCTCACCCCAGCTCATGCTCGCGCCGGCCAGCACAAGCACGACGGCCAACACGGCCACACGCGGATGTCCGTCCTGCTGGCCACAAACTCGCCCGTTCATCGCCCGCTCCTTCACGTTTACCTTGCCAGCCTGCTGGCTCACTCGCTTGTACCTGCGATGCCTCCAGCGGCTGCGCAGGCGCGTCGCCCGCCGCAGATCACACCGCGCTTGCCCGCTGAGCCTTGGGCCGCCATCTCAGCCGGTCCTGCCGCCACCAGCAACAATCGCCGTATCCTCGAGGCAGAAGTCGTACCGCCCACGCTGCCCCCCGCCTCGGCTGCACCTCCTTGCGCCAGCGGAAAGCTTACACCAGGGCCGCAGAATATACCGGCATGCCCAGCGGCGCCTACACGACTTGCACTGTTTCGATCCGACGGCAGAGAGGCACAAGGCCCAGGCAAACTTAGGGCAATGCGCAAGCCGGGGGGGCTGGTTCGAGTTGGGCATGCGCCACGCTGTGGCAATCGCCGTACTGTAGGCGGCATGGGAAGTACTGCCTGCAACTGCCGCGCCCAAGATTGCAGCTGAGGGCCACGCGTGCTCCGCCGTTACAGGGGCCGGACGTCGGCGTCCGGCCCACTTCGCGGCGCATTGGCTGGCCGGGCCTACTATCGGAGAGTGTCAGCGGCCTGCTAGCGGCAAGGGGCTGCAAGCGGCTCGAATCGAGCCGGGACTTGCAACATCAACAGCTTGAACAGCTTCAGAACGTCTTCACCAGCGAGCCGCCGTCGACCACCAGCACGGCACCTGTAATGTAGGAGCCTGCCTCGCTGGCCAACAGCAGCGCCGGGCCGGCCAGCTCGCGCGGCTGCCCCCAGCGGCCGAGGGCCGTGCGCGTTGCGAAATACTGCCGTTCCTCTGCAGACAAGATGCTTTGTGGCAGATCTGTGAGAAACGGTCCCGGCGCCAGGCAGTTGACTGTGATGTTGTAGGGCCCAAGATCGAGCGCGTTGGCCCGCGCCAGCCCGATCACCGCCGACTTGGTAGCCGAGTAGGCGTTTCGCCCCTCCTTGGAGGCCAGCCCCATGATCGACGAGATGTAGATGATTCGCCCCCAGCGCCGTTGCTTCATTTGCGGCACGAGGGCGCGCGTCAACAACATGCAGCTTGTGAGGTTTAGCTCTACAATCCGGTCCCATGCCTCATCGGTCACCTGATCAATGGCCTGCGGCTGATTGGAGCCGGCGTTGTTCACGAGAATGTCCACGCGGCCGAGCCGGGCGAGCGCCTCCTGTGCCAGGCGCTGCACGTCGGCGCGTTGCGTCATGTCTGCCACGCAGTACTCAGCACGTGCCGAGGTACCCTCGGCAATCTGGCGGCAGGCGGCTTGCAGTTCGTTTTCGTGGCGGCTGCTGATCATGACGTTCGCGCCGGCCTCCGCAAACACTCTGGCCATGGCGAGCCCCAGGCCCTTGCTGCCGCCCGTGACCAGGGCAGAGCGGCCGGTAAGATCAAACAGGGGATGCATCGGTTACCTCATCGACTTGGCTGATTCTGCACAGCCCCGCTATCGCCGCCTACGCTGGCCGCAGGCGGGAGTGGTTCCGACCGCGCGACACGTTGGGGGGGCAGCACGCGCCGGCGCCTGTGGACTTTAGCCCAGCCATCGCCCCATCGCTAGTCCCGGCCCTCTTCCAGCGCCTGCACCACCAGGTCTCCGACCTCGTCGGTCATATAGCCCATCTTCCCGGCGGCCTGACTGCGCATCTTCGTCCCCGTGACATGCTTCACTGCACGAACCACACGCGCCGCTGCCCGAGGATGGCCCGTATGCTCCAGCAGCATGGCCATCGCGTTGATCGCCGCAATGGGATTGATCGCGCGCTGACCCTTGTACTTGGGTGCACTGCCGCCCATCGGCTCGAACATGCTCGTGCCGCCCGGATCGGGATTGAGATTCGCGCCCGCCGCAACACCCAACCCTCCCTGAATGATGCCACCCAGGTCAGTGATGATGTCTCCAAACATGTTGGTGGTGACGATCACGTCGAAGTACTCGGGGTTCTTCACCATCCACATGCAGCAGGCATCGACATGCTGATAGTCGGGCTGCACGTCCGGGTACTCGCGGGCTACCTCCTGGAAGGTGCGCCACCAGAGGTCGTGGCCGAAGGTCAGCACGTTGGTCTTGGCGACCAGCGTCAGCCGGCGCTTGGGGTTGTTGCGGCGGCGCGTGTACTCGAACGCCCAGCGGATGCAGCGTTCGCAACCCTTGCGCGTGTAGATCGCCGTTTGCACGGCCACCTCATCCGGCGTACCCTTCTTGAGAAAGCCGCCGGCTCCGGCATAGAGGTCCTCGGTGTTCTCGCGGACCACCACAAAGTCGATATCCGCCGGCCCCTTGTCTCGCAGCGGGGTCTCCACACCGGGGTAGAGCTGTACGGGCCGGAGATTGATGTACTGGTCGAGCTGAAATCGCAGCTCCAGAAGCAGGCCGCGTTCCAGCACACCCGGCGGCACCTCGGGATGCCCGACCGCCCCCAGATAGATCGCGTCGCAGGCACGCAACTCCTCCAATACCGAGGGCGGCAGGATCTCTCCCGTGCGCAAATAGCGGTCCCCTCCGAGGTCGTAATCGACCAGTTCGTAGACGATGCCCTCCAGGGCCGCCACCGCCTTGAGGACCTTCACGCCCTCGGCGGCCACCTCCGGACCGGTGCCGTCTCCGCCAATCACCGCAATTCTGAGGGAAGAGGGGGCGCTCAATAACAACCTCCTGTGGCACGGCGAGTCACGACGTGGGCAGATTCTACTAGGCAGCCAACCATACCTCAAGGGAGTCGCAGGAGCGCCAACCGCACGCAGGAGAGTACCACAAAGGGCACGAAGAACACGAAGAAGACCAGAAAGGGCCGAGTGCCACAAAGAGCACGAAGAATACGAAGAAGACCAGAAAGGGCCGAGTACCACAAAGAGCACGAAGAACACGAAGAAGAAGACGAAGCGCAGAGGGCCACGGCGGCCACAAATGGGATTGCCCACGGCTCGATGGGTACAAACAATGCCCGGGCCGCAAGGTGCTTGACGTGGTGGCTGAGAGAGAAAGCGTACTTGCTGGGGGAAGAGCACCAATGGCAGCGCCCGCGCTACGGCGATGGAGAAGGCAGCTAATGTGCCCACTAGCGGGGCGGTCGGGAGAGGGGTAGCATGCTGAGATGAGCAGCGTGGTCAGTCCGTCCCAGAGGGCAGTTCCCGAACCGCTTCCCGAAAACATCCGCAGCGTCCAGCCGGGTGGGGGGATGTGTTATCGTCTGGAGCTGGCCTGGGGCCGGTGGCGGCGTTGGTACCTGCGCCGCTTTCGTCCCGCCTATGTGGCGCGGATGGCCCGCCTGAGGCAAGGGGACGCCGAAGGTGCACCGCATCCCCTGCTCGATCCCAGAGACCTGAAGTATTGCCGCAACCAGTGCTCGGCCTACTGGGCCCCGGAACATGATCCGTTTCGCTGGCGAGACCGCCTCCCCCTTGCACGCTGGGGCCTGGCAGAGGTGCTGCTCATGGCTGGCCCCGCAGCGGCCCTGGCCGCAGCCCTGGCGGCTACGCGTTTCTGGCCGGTTGCCGTGCTGCCGGCGGCGTTCGCGCTGGTGGTGCTGTGGTTCTTTCGCGATCCGCCGCGTCGCGTACCCCAGCAAAGCGGGCTGTATCTCGCTCCGGCAGACGGGAAGATCACGGACGTCACGCGTATCGAACACGACGAGTTTCTGGGCGGTCCGGCCGTGCGGGTGGGAATCTTCCTGTCGCTGCTCGATGTGCACGTGAATCGCGCTCCCTGCCATGCGCGCGTGATTGCCATGCGATACGTGCCCGGCAAGTTTATCAGCGCCCTCCGTCCGGAGTGTGCGACCGAGAATGAGAGCCTGTGGCTGGGCTTGGAAGAAGAGGCGCCTCCGCATCGCCGGCTGGCCGTGCGGCAAATCTCGGGGCAGGTGGCACGCCGCATTGTCTGCCAGGCTCGGCCGGGCGAAGTGCTGGTGCCAGGCGACAAGTTCGGTATGATCAAACTCGGTTCTCGGACCGAGCTGTGGCTCCCAGCACGGGACGAGCTGGAAATCCTCGTCCAGCCCGGCCAACGCGTACGTGGCGGTGAGACGCCGCTGGCACGCATCCGCCAGGACTCGCCGGCAACAGGTTGAAGCCATGCACCGCCTTCGCACCATCTCCATGCTGCCCACGCTGTTTACACTGGGCAACCTTGTGTGCGGGTTCTTCGCCATCGTGGTGGCGGCCCGCATCGAGCCGCCTACTTCAACCGAGATTCCCGCGGCCGCGGCGCTGGGAACCTCCAACCCGGTGAAGGCCATCCGGGCGCTGAACCCAGGAGACGACACGCACAACATCATGCTGGCGGGCTGGCTGATTTTCCTGGGCATGGTGTTTGACGCCTTCGACGGCTACGTGGCCCGCTTGTCGCGTGCAGCGACGGACTTTGGAGCGCAGCTCGATAGTCTGTGCGATGTGATCACGTTTGGCGTTGCTCCGGGCATTCTGCTGGTGAAGATGTGCCCTCGATTCACCTATTTGCATCGGGAGGCGGTCTGGGTGATCGCGGCCACCTTCGCGGCGTGCGCGGCGCTCCGGCTGGCGCGGTTCAACGTGGAGAGTGATGAAGAGGACGAGCACCTGGGATTTGCGGGCTTACCCAGCCCGGCGGCCGCGGCGGCGGTGGCCAGTTTTGGCATGCTGTTCTATACGCTGCGCAAGGAACCCAACCGGTTGATGTATGCAGAGACGATCGACGGCGTGATTCAGAGCATCTTGCCGTTCTTCGCCCTGGCGGTGGGGCTGCTGATGGTAAGCCGCATTCCCTATCCTCACGTGGTGAACCAGCTTTTTAGAGGGCAACGCACGTTTGGCCATCTGGTAAGTCTGCTGTTCGCGCTGGTGGCGGTGATGGTGATCCGGGGCTATGCCCTGCCGTTGCTGTGCGTGTGCTTTGTGATGCTGGGGCCGGTGCGTTACGCCTGGCAAGAGGTGGTGGAGCGCCGCCCCCACAAGGAACCTCTGTTTTAGCGGGCGAGTGCGGGAGGATGCATGCCATGCAAGTTTCAGGCTAGCAGCAGCGGTAGGCGCAGATCGAGATGTTTACGGGACTGGTGGAGGCACTGGCGCCGGTAGCGGAGGTGAGGGAGGCCCCTCCTGGGCGTGATATTTGGGTGCACGCGCCCGAGCTGGCGCAGAAGCTGAACCGGGGAGAGAGCATTGCCGTCAACGGCTGCTGCCTGACGGTGGTGGAGCGGGCGGGGGGGGCCTTCGGGGTCCAGGCGGGGCCGGAGACGCTGCGGCGCACCACGTTGGGGTGCTTGCATGCGGGCCAGATGGTAAACCTGGAGCGTGCCCTGCGTGCCGGCGAGCCGATGGGGGGGCACTTTGTGACGGGCCACGTGGACGGGGTCGGCATGCTCGAGAGCCGCCAGGATGCCGGCGACTGGGCCACCTGCTGGTATAGCGTGCCCCCCGAACTGGGACGTTACCTGGCAAGCAAGGGATCCATTGCCGTCGATGGCGTGAGTCTGACGCTCGTCGACGTCGAGGACGCACGTTTCAGCGTGGCCCTCATCCCTCACACGCTGGCCTGTACCACGCTGGGCCGGCTGGAGCCGGGTGCGCTTGTCAATATCGAGGTTGACCTGCTTGCCAAGTACGTGGAGCGCCTGCTGGCGGCGAGACAGCCATGACCACGCGGCAAACCCTGTCGTTCTTGCAGCAGAAGTTCGAACAGGCGGGCATCCGGCCGCGCACGCAGCATGGCCAGAACTTTCTCATCGACCTAAATCTGCTGGAGTTGCTCGTCGCCGCCGCCCGGCTTTCGCCCCACGATGTGGTGCTCGAAGTTGGCACGGGCACCGGCTCCCTCACCACGCGCGTAGCCCCGCTGGCGGCCCACGTGGTCACCGTGGAAATCGACCCGCACATGGCCGAGCTGGCGCGATCGGAACTCGCCGCTTGCCCGAACGTGACCCTGCTGGTGCAAGATGCCCTCCGCAACAAGAACCAGTTGCACCCTGCGGTCCTAGCGGCCGTGCGCGAGCAATTGGCCGCGGCGCCGGGACGCTGCTTCAAGCTGGTGGCCAACCTTCCCTACCACGTGGCCACGCCCGTGATCTCCAACTTGCTGGATCTGGAAGATGCGCCGCAGAGCATGACCATCACCATCCAGAAGGAACTCGCGGAGCGGATCATGGCCCACCCCTCCACCAAGGACTACGGGGCCTTGAGCATCTGGGTGCAGAGCCAGTGTCGTGCCGAAATCGTCCGCCTGGTGCCCCCAGAAGCCTTCTGGCCGCGGCCCAAGGTGGCTTCGGCCATCCTCCGCCTCGAGCTGGATCCCCCGCGGCGTGGTCAGATCCAAGACCGCCAGGCCTTTCACGAACTTGTCCGCGGCCTGTTTCTGCACCGCCGCAAACTGCTGCGGGGCGTGCTGGCCAGCCTGTATCGCAGCCGCTTGGACAAGCCGAAGATCGATGCCCTGCTGTCCAGTCTGGGTCTCGCAGACTCAGCACGTGCCGAGGAACTGGACGTGCCAGGCATGATCCGGCTATGTGATGCCCTGCGTCAGGCCACGGCCGAACATTGAGGCCGCAACAGCACGGCGCGAGCACTGGCAGCCCCTTGCATGCGTAGACGCCTCCAGCGAGCCGGTCAAAGCGCGGCGCCGGCCCGCCCAATACCTCTGTGACGGCTCGCTTGTCGGCGGCCGCCTCACTCGAGCCCGTCGGAGCACGGCGCGGGCCGAGCCTGCACGCGGTCCTCCGCCTCTTCATGGACCAGCGAAGCAACGTGAGTCCCCCAGGACGTAGACATGGTCCGTCGTGCCGGGCAGCCTATCGCCAATCCAGCACACGGAACACGCCCTTGCGCTCCTTGATCTGCTGGGGCAGCTCCAGCAGACGGTCGCGGAACACGCTGAGCACCAGCCCAGTGCCGAACAGCAGCCCGCCCCCGACCGTGATGATGATGGCCAGCGTATCCAGCCGGTCCCACGGCAGATAGCACACCAGCGCCAGAACGTATACCGTCAGCAGGGCCGATCCCGTGACCGTGGTGGCCTTCAACCGGAACAGCAATCCAGTGGCCAGCAGCAGCACTGCCGTTGCCAGAAAGCCCACCTCGTTCAAGATGAGAAACAAGCCTCGGCTGCGGTCGATGAGGGCGGCCACGGCCGGGGGCAGGCCCAGCATGATGCTCCCCAACAGCAGGCCCAGTGACACGACGTCGCTCTCTTCCTCCCCTTCCCGCATCCAACCCACATGGGCAGCCACCAGCAGCAGCAGGCCGCAGGCCATGCTGAAGATCTCCAGCTTCTGCCAGTGGCTGAGCGTGCTGAGGGCTGTGAGCCCGAGAAAGACCAGTGCGGCTTGCAACACCGCCGTCACCACATACCAGCGGCGCCAGTCGCGGTGCCGCACCAGCCACACGGCGGCCAGCGAGATCAACCCCATGGCCGCGAACAGGCCGACCTGGTGCCAATGCTGCAAGCTGCCTGACAGCAACTTGCTGCTACCCAGGAACACGCAACCTACCTGGGCGAGCGAAAGCAGCGCGTTGGCACTGCGGAAAGCAGCCTCTGCCGTGCGGGCCGCTCCGTAGCGCTCCAGTACCGCCAGGCGGTAGACCACCATCAGGGCAAGACCCGCCAGCGCAAATGCCAGGGTGTAATACTCCGACGGCACCCCCCAGTAATTGAGCATCTGCCACACGGCGCCGCAGCAAACCAGCGCGCAGGCATCCACCGTCCAGGCGCGCTTCTGCCACAGGCTGGCCAGCCAGTAGAAGCCCGCCGCCTCGGCAAAGAACAGGGCCAACGTGAGGTTCAGCGGCGCCTCGCGCACCTGCACAAAGCCGTCCCATGCCGATGCCAGGCTAGAAACCAGCATCACTCCGGTGGCGGCGTGTGCCACCAGTTCCAGGGCCCGCGATCCCTGCCCCTCCGGGTAGGCACGCGCTGCCACCAGGTAAACGGCAGGTATCAGCATCAGCCAGGGGGCGTGCTCCTGCCAACTCTCAAGCCCCAGCACCACAAGCAAGGCCGTCGCCGCCACCATCAACGCCGCTGCCGAGCCGAAGAAGTAGAGCGTGACCACCCCAGTGCGTTCATGGCGATGCAGGTAGGCACCCAGCCGGCACGCCGCGGCCGCCAGCAGCATGGCGCCCACATACGTCCAGCTCGGAGGAGACTGGGCCCACACGCTCTTCAAGTCTGGACTGACGGCACGCAGGTACACGATCAACCCCAGCACGGTAGCCGTCAACGGCAGCAGGGGCCCAAGCAACGACAGGGCGCGCGGGACTGCCGGCTTGCCCTCCTGTTGCTTGGAGAGCAGGTTGGCCACAATCGAGCTGACCGCCAGCCCAGATATCAGCGCGTCAACGGTGCGTAGCTCGAGCATTTGCAGCCCCAGCACCAGCAGCCAGACCAGGGTGAGCGGCGCTATGTGCAGGTAGACGCCCACGCGCCGCACCACCAGATCCGAGTACACGTAGGCATATGTGCCCGCTGCAACCAGGACCAGCGCCAGCCACCTCAGCTCGTTGACAATGGGCGAGGGCTGCGCTCCCCACTGCTCGTACCAGTGGCGGAACACCGGCTGGTAAAGCCAGTCTCCGGCTACCTGCGCGCCCAGGACAAGCAGCAGCCCTGCCGCTAGCAGGGCGTGGCCCGACCAGAAGAAGGCCAGGCCAAATCGCTTGCGGCCAAACGGCCCCTCGGAGTCCGGAAATGCACGCTCAGCATGGATCGCCAACAGCCCCAGCACCACGAGCATGGTTGCCGGGCTGGCAATCTCCCAGAATCTGCCCGCTGGTCCTGCCAGAAACAGCATACCCGTCAGCGTGACCCCGCCCACGAACACGTAGACAAACAACTCCTCGCGCAGCGCCAGGGCCGACGCCGCATACAGCGCGCTGACCACCACGGCAGCGACCCACAGATGGCCGTCCAGGGTGATCAGCGCGTTGGCGTGGTAGTACCAGAGGTTGAGCGGCATTACCAGGCAGGCCATCAGCGTCAGCGCGCGGCCGGCCAGGCGATAGCGGGTGCGCAGCAGCAGCCACCAGCCGCTTCCCAGCACGGCGGCGTTCAGCAGACCCAGCCCCACGGCCACCAGCGGCGGCGTAAAGAACTCGTTCACCCAAAGCAGGATCACAAGTCCCGTCACCATCAGTGCCCCACCAAGCGCCAGCAGCACTTGAATGCTGTGCGGGTCAAGCAGTATCTGCATCAAGCTGCGACGAGCCTTCTTGGGGCGCGGCGGCCGCCTGCGGGGCGGCGGCTCGCTGCCCGCAGCGCCCGGCACGCCCCAGGCAGACGGCCCCTCAGCCGGGGCGGCCCCTTCAAAGGGTGACGCGGCCTCACCTGCATGCGGAGGCGGAGCTGTAGCTTCTTCCTCGCCGAGTACATCCTCCCTGCGCTGGCCAGCACCGGCGAATCCCTGCCGGGAGGCCAACACTGCCGCCTCTACCAGCTCCGCTTCGAGTATCTCAGAGCGTTTTTCGGGCGTTAGCTGCCGCTTAAGGGCCGCGATGCGCCCGGCGATGCTGGCGAGCAGGCCACGCATCTGAGACAGGCTCAAGATCCCCAGCCTGCCGTGGCCGTTCACCTCATGTTCGGCAAACAGCCACAGGGCCAGCTCGGCCGCCGGGCCGCCTTCTTTGGATATGGAACGCAGGGCCACATGGCCCGGAAAGGGCTTGCCCTGAGCTTGTGCTTCAAGCACACGAGAGCGCCAAGTCCGGTACTGCTCTCTGACCAGGCCCAGGGCCGTTTCGCCCACCATGCCCCGAGCCGCCCAGGCCGAGAAGCGTTCTGACATAAAGTCAATGGCGGCAAGCAGATCTGTCCAATCGGCCTTTGCAGCGGCCTCATTCGCAGCAGCCTCGTGTGCAGCCATGTGCGCGACCCTCGATGTAATTCCCAAACGAGCCGGAACACTTCGACCAGCCCCTGGTTGCAAGGGCGAGAAACGCGGCCGCGTATAACGTCGGGCGGAGAAATGGAGATTCGCAAGCTCGAAATCTCTGGAAAGCGCGAACCTTTTTTCAGACAATACGTCTATAACACCAGTCCGGGGCCATTCCCCCGGGTTGTCCGCTTTGGCCGCCCGCCTGTGCGGGCAGAGTGCGATTTCTCTCCGAACCGCGCGCGAAGCGCAGGAAGCTTGCCATGCGTCGCCACGCTGATCAACCGAACCAATGCGTCGCTCTTGGAATTCGCCAGGACCGGCTCGTGGCCAAGGTCAGCGTGCACGAGGCCAAGCTGCGCACCCGCGGCGGTTCCTTCACGCGGTCTGGCAGCACGTACGGTCGTGCCCGCATTTCGTGCTGGGCCAGGACAGCGCCCGCGACGTTGCCAAATGCCGGTGCTCGCATGTGCCTTTCTGGCCCCGTGGCGAAAGGCATGCGCAGCGAGGCTCTGTCTGAGGCACTCGGGCGCGGTTTGACGTCTCGCTAGTGCAGCGTCGCGTCTAGCCCTTTCGTGCCGCCGGCCCCTGAAGTGCAGGGGCCGCCACCGCCTGTCCCTGGGACCTCGCAAGGCGCTGTGTGTGCGCACGGCGTGCTTGCGGCAGACTTGAAGGAGAGAATCGTGAGTCAGCAGCTCGAATTCGAACGCCCTGGTCTGGTATCCGCGCACCTGGTGCGCGCGGCGCAGGCCGGCGATCGGGAGGCGTTCGGAGAACTGGTGCGGCGGTTCGAGAAGTCCCTGTTTGCCGCGGCCCTGCGTCGGGTACGAAACCATGCCGAGGCTCAGGACCTGGTGCAGGAGGTGTTTGTAATGGCGTTTCGCAAGATCGGGCAGCTTCGCCAGCCGGAGGCCTTTGGCGGCTGGCTGCGCACCATTCTGCGCCGCCTGGCCATCAACCGTGCCCAGCGTCGGCTGGATCGAACTCTGACCGAAGGTCAGGCCCTGGACGCCTTGTGCCTGGACGCCTCCACTCCCGTGCAGGCCGCGCTGGACCACGAGGCCCAGCAAACACTGCGCGACGGCCTGGCTCGGCTGAGCGACATGGACCGCCAGACGCTCGAGGCCTTCTACCTGCGCGGCCAGTCGATTCTCGAAATGAGCGCACAATTCGACTCGCCGGTGGGAACCATCAAGCGGCGGCTGCACGTGGCGCGGAAGCGCCTGGCCGAAGAGCTGGAGTCGCTTGCCACCGCATGAGATGACTTGGCCCCATGCAGCCACTCATGCCCGCCAGCGAGATGGACGTGGCGCCCCCCGCGGCAAGGCCTCGGCCCGGCAGCCAGTCTCGATGTCATCCTAGGGGGGCAGCTTCGTTCAGCCGAGGCTGCCCCCCGCTCGTTTTCTGTACGGCCCCTAGTCCGCCACAAACGGCATCAGCGCCATGAAGCGAGCGCGCTTGATTGCCCGCGCAACGGCGTGCTGGCTCGCCGCCGTGCAGCCACTCTTCCGCCGCCCAATGATCTTGCCCTGGCGCGTCACCAACTTGGTAAGCAGCTCCAGGTCCTTGTAATCGACATACATGGGTCGAGGCCGCTTGCCGTCTACAAAGACCGGGTCCTTCTTCTTTGTTCGTGTGGCGGCCCGCAAACGCTTCTTGGCCGCCGAGCCGGGCTTGGCCGGCTTGGTACGCGGTGCGATGCTCATGGAAATTGCTGCTGCCAGTGCTTCCTGTGTGTGGTTGTGCCGGGCGAGTCCGCCCGCCATTGGCTGTGATGGAACGGTTCATGCGAATCCCAACCCACTCGCCCGAAAGCCAGCCAGCCCAAAAGGGCCGCATACACCCGTGGCGCCACCCGGACTCTGCAACGGCTGCCGGCGCACAGCGACATCAGTCGCGCGCTTGGGTAGGAACGCAAAGCATGGTATCATACACGGTGCGTTGTATGACGTCAAAGTGGTCCCTTGCCTGCTAGGGTGGCAAGAGCTTGTCCAGCCGACCCGCTTTACGCCCGTTTCGCCACGCAGCTTGCCTGCCCTTGATCGCCCTGGGCGCGCTGGGCCTGCTTGCCGCGCATCCCGAACTCTGGGCCCAGGGCCGCAATGGTACGGCCCAGCGCAGCGTACGCAAGGGCACCCAGCCGCCCCCTGCCGAGTGGGAGCAAGAGCTGCTGGATTTGTTTTTCGATGACGCGCGCTTGCACCTTGGCCCTGGCCAGCCGGGCGGCGGCTCCACGGGCGGGCCGCCGGCCGAACACGCTGTGGCGGCCACCTCGGACGAGGCATCCCCGCCCAGCCTGAGCGGCGGCTTCGCCTGGTCCACGCTCATCAGCCGTACCACGCTGGAAGACGAGATCAAGGCCCACGTACAACCCACGGCAGATGCCACCCGTACGCCTAGCGAGTTCAAGGGAGGCGGCAACCGGCCTTGCCGCACCAGCTTCTCCGTGGTGGCAGCCATGTTCAACGTCATTGCGCAGTTCGACGGCGAGGTCCGCTGGAGGAAAGAAGCGCCGGCGCTGCGCAGCCTGTTCGGGCGGGCCGGCATGAACTGCAAGGTGGGTACAGACAACTCGTTCAAGGAAGCCCAGTTGCGCAGCCAAGACCTGGCCGAGCTGGTACGCGGCGGCAACGTGGAGCTGCCCAAGGTCGATCCCGACCTGCGGTGGGCCGATCTGGTCAATCGTCCGCCGCTGATGGTGCGGCTGGAGCAGGCTCAGGACGGTCGGTTGAAGGGCTGGCTGGCCAACGCGGGCGAATTCCGCAAGAACAAGGATGCCGTACGGCACGAGGCGCAGATCATCGCTGCGCTGGCGCGGATCATCCAGGATCCGAGCTACGAATACGCTGATGACGATACGTATCTGGGCTACGCGGCAGTAGTCGAACAGCAGGCCCGAGAAATCGCTGAAGCCGTCCAGACCGAAGACTACCAGCGTGCCAGCACGGCTTACGGCGAGATGTACAAGGCCTGCAGCAACTGCCATGAGGGATACCGCGGCTAGGTGGCATGCTGTCGACACCGCTAGCATGAGCGTGGCAGGCGGCTCGTCCGTGTGTTGACCGCAGGCCCGGGCCGCGGGGCGCGAAGACTTCGGCACCCCCGGTCATGGGTCACGGCGGCGATTCGGCCCCAGACGGCGGGGGAAATCAACCAGCCTCTCGTGGGTCCGGTCTGTTGTGCTCCTGGAGGAAATCGGCTGCACGTCGCCCTCGGCGGCCAAGGCGGTCCGCTTTTTGTCGGCAGGGGCGACCGATCATGGGGGGGCCGCCCGCCTCGCGCGGTAGAGCGGAAATCCTCATGTGCTGCGGGGCGCACTCCAAACGGGGCTGGCGGACGCACAGGAGCAGGTCGTACATGCTTTTGGGCAGCCCGAGACGCGAAAAGACCTGGCATGCGCATTCGCTCGGGGGCCGGCCAGGGGGAATCTAGACAGCACCGCACGCCGCGGCGTACAAGTACGTCCTGGCCGATACCGCAGTTGAGTTGGAACCCCGCGTTTCGATCCGCCCCCATGGTCCGCACCCGTTTTGCTCCTAGTCCTACTGGATACCTGCATATCGGTGGCGTGCGCACAGCATTGTTCTGCTGGTTGTTTGCTCGGCGGCATGGCGGCCAGTTCCTGTTGCGGATTGACGACACGGACGTGCAGCGCAATGTGGAGGCCGCCCTGGCACCCATCTTGCACGGCTTCCGCTGGCTGGGGCTGGATTGGGACGAGGGGCCCGAGGTCGGCGGCCCGCACGCACCGTACTTCCAGTCGCAGCGGCAGCACCGCTACCAGCAGGCCGTGGCTGAGCTGCTGGCCCGCGGTGCCGCCTACCGGGACTACGCCACCGCCGAGGAACTGCAGGCTGAGCGCGAGCAGGCACAGGCCGAGAAGCGGCCGTTCCTGTACAGCCGGCGCTTCATGGCCGAGACGCCGGCGGATTGTGCCCGCTTCGAGGCCCAGGGACGGCAAGCGGTGGTCCGCCTGAAAATGCCCCGCGAAGGTAGCCTGGTGATCAATGACCTGGTGCGCGGCGAGGTGGTGTTCGAGTGGGCACGCGAGCAGGATCATGTCGTGCAGCGTGCCGATGGCACGTGCCTGTACCATCTGGCCAGCGTGGTGGACGATTACGACTTCCAGATCACGCACGTGATTCGGGCCGAAGAGCACCTTTCCAACACGCCGCGGCAGGTGTTCATTGCCCAGGCGCTGGGATACCCGCTGCCGGCCTACGCGCACCTGCCCTACGTGGCAGAGCCGGGTAGCAAGAACAAGCTGAGCAAGCGCAAACTCGACAAGTACCTCAAGCAGCGAGACTTTGCCCAGGTGTATGAGCACGGGCTGGCGATCGCCCGCGCGCTGCGCTTGGAGGCCGCAGCGGAGACGTTCAATCCGGTGGTGGTCGACTTTTACGAGCAGGTCGGATACCTGCCGGAGGCGTTGCTGAACTACCTGTTGCTGCTGGGCTGGTCCCTGGACGATAAGACGGAGTTCCTCACGCGCGAGCAGATGATTGCCAACTTTTCGCTCGAGCGTGTGACGCGGGCATCGGCAAGTTTCGACCCCAAGAAGCTGTGGGCCTTTCAAGACCATTACATGCAGCAGTTGCCGCTGGCAGAGAAGGTCGAGCGGATGCTGCCATACCTGGTGCGTGCCGGCTTGCTGAGCAGGCCGGTGAAGGAGGAGGATCGTGCCCTGTTGGAGCGGGTGGTGATCGCCTGCGGCGAGCGGCTGAAGGTGTTGGGAGACATTTTAAATTACGGAGATTTCTTCTTTCGCGAGTGGCCGGAGTACGACATGGGGGCGGTTGCCAAGCAGCTTGGCAAGCAGCGGGCGAGGGAGCTGCTGCTTCGGTTTGTCGAGGGGCCGCTGGAAACGGAGCCCTTTACCGCGGAGGCCCTGGAGCAAGCCATGCAGGCCTTTGTGGCGGCCGAGGGGGTGAAGGTGGGCGACGTGATCCACGCCTTGCGCGTGGCGGTGACGGGCAAGACCATCGGCCCAGGGCTGTACGACTGTCTGGCGATCCTTGGCCGCGAGGCGTGCCGCCAGCGGATTGTCAGGGCTGTGGAGCTGGCGGGGAAGCCGGTGGGGTAGGCCGTCTGCGGCAGTAGCTGGATCTGGGGCACCAGGCGCGTGCCGCCCCCCAGCCGGAACGCAAGATGCCGCTCCGCCAGACAGCAGCCAGGCAGTTGCGGGAGGTACCCGGCACTCGCCAGGGCTGCTTCGTTACCTCCTCTGGGCGAGCGGGCTGGCTGGCGCCACCACGCTGGCCGTGCAAGGAGTGCGGCGTGGCGCGGCATTTTCCGGCGGCCGGTGCCGCGATCTCGGCGGATGGCAACTCGGGCGGCTGGGGAACAGGCTGCTAGTGCAGGATGCCCTCGAGAAACCCCTCCAGTTGCGTCTTGCGCACCGGGTGTTGCAGCTTGCGTACGGCCTTGGCCTCGATCTGGCGGACGCGTTCGCGCGTGACCTTGAAGATGCGGCCCACCTCTTCGAGGGTATAGGTGTAGCCGTCTCCCAGCCCATAGCGCAGGCGGATGATTTCCCGCTCGCGGAAGGTGAGCGTCTTGAGCAGGGCCTCGATGCGTTCGCGCAACATCTCGTGCGAGGCGGCCTTGACGGGCGACTCGCTCCCCACGTCTTCAATGAACTCGCCGAAGGCGCTGTCTTCGCTTTCGCCCACGGGGCGGTCCAGGCTGACCGGCGGCCGGCCGATGCTGAGGACGCGGCGGGTTTCATCCAGGCTGATCTGAGCGGCCTCTGCCGTCTCTTCAGGGGTGGGCTCGCGGCCCAGTTCTTGCTGCAAGCGTCTGGCCGCGGCGCGCAGCTTGGAAAGCACATCGATCATGTGCACCGGAATGCGGATGGTGCGTGCCTGGTCGGCGATGGCGCGGGTGATGGCCTGGCGGATCCACCACGTCGCGTACGTCGAAAACTTGTAACCGCGCCGCCATTCGAACTTGTCCACGGCCTTCA
>JAIMBC010000267.1 GCA_023511675.1 Pirellulales bacterium | reverse complement strand
GCACGGCTGTACCCAGTGCTGCCCCAGGAGCCGATTGGACCCACGTCTCCTTTACGTTCCGCGACCTGCCCACCTTCGGACTGGGCAAGGTGCGGTTTCGCTTCGAGGTAGAGGGGGCGGGCGAGCTGTGGATCGACGATGTCGAATGGTTCGACCTCACCTTGAGCGATCAGCAGCGAAAGGAACTCTCCAAGGCCATCCTGCTCGCTCAGTACAAGTTTGAGCAGCAGGCGTACCGCGACTGCCTGGCGGCGCTCGACGCCTACTGGCCGCGCTTGCTGTCCAGCACGGTGGAGCTGGCGCCTTACACCGTGGCACGCCAGCCGCAGCGCGAAGCGGCCCGCAATGCCGACACGCCTCCCCCCCCCGGAATGCTGGAGCGCGTCCGCCAGTTGCTGCCGTTTCTGCGCTAATCACGCCCTCCATGGCAGCAAGCACAAATCCCCCGCCTGGCGATGTGGCACGCCACAGCACGTCTGGGCAAGCCCGTGGCGGGAAAGGAAGCACGTGGCCATCGCGGGCGATGCAGGCCATGGGCAGCACCGTCTGCCGGATGTCCCGAGGCACTGGCATGCCAGACGTGCCAGGGCGGCTGGAAGCGGCCGCATTTGTGGTCATGCTCAGGGCGGTCGATTCCCTGCGCGTGGCCGCGTCACGATGCCCAGCGGAGCGTCACCTGGTTGGAGCGATACGGAGAGCGGGATAAGATGGTACGATGCCTGGGCGTCAATCCGGCCTGACAATCGGTTCCAGGACGCGGCAACATGGCAAAGAAGTCCGCCAAGCCAACTAGTTCGAAGAAAAGTACCGCTGGAAGAACCTTCGCAGCCCAGCGTAAACCAAAGAAGGCAAGCGGTGCCGCGCCCAGCACGGCGGCTGGGCGAGCCAGGCGTGCCAAGGCGGCGAGTGAGGAGAAGCATGCCAAGCCGGCAAAGCGGCGGAACGCAAAGGCCGCCATCGAGCCGGTAGCTGCCCAGCCGGCCGGGCGGCCGCAACAGGCTCAGCCCGCCGACGGCATGAAGGAAGCCGAGGGCAGCGGCGTTTCCCCACGGCGCAGAGCCCAGGGGCGCAGCGGCTCACCGCCGGTGAAGCTGGGACGGCCCAAGGTATCCGTCGATGAAGATCTGGATCTGCTGTTTCACGACGATTATCAGGCCCGTCAGGTGTTTGCCTTCTTGCAGGTGAAGACCGTGGGAGAGTTGGAAGGTTTGCGGCCGCAGGAGATCGTTGACCGGCTGATTGCTCCCACGGTGGCCACGGTGGACCGGATCCGCCGCAGGCTGGCGGAAAAGAACCGCGCCCTTGCCGGAGACGAGGCATTTGCCGTGGCGCACCTGGCTTCGCTCCAAGCTGCCACGGCCCCCTGATAGCGTTGCGCCGTTCGGCCGGCTACGACGCACGTCCAAGCCGCTGACGCACGGTGCGCCCAATGGCGGCGGGCTTGCCCTTGGCCTTGGCACAGCCTGTTGCCGTGCCGTCGTACGTGTACGTCAGCTCGTCAACTGCCCCAAGCCGCCAGTGGGGGGCCGTGCAGCCTGTTGCCGTGCCGTCCTAGAGGTACGTAGCAGAGCGGAAGGTCCGGGCCTCCATCGCGTAAGAAGAACGATGCTTGCAGGCGGACCACAGGACCAAGCGGCTATTCTTCGCCGCCGGCCGGCAGCTCTCTCGCACTGAAGCCGGGGGTTTCGCGGCTGCACACCTGCTCGCCGTCGCGCCAGATGAACAGGGCCTGTGCACCAGGCACCTTCCCGATGAATTCCATGCCGCGCTCGGGACCCAGCACGCACAGCGCGGTAGCCAGACTGTCTGCGGTGGTGCCATCCGGGGCAATCACGGTTACGCTGCGCGGCTGGGTGAGGCCCAGGCCCGTGGCCGGATCGATGATGTGGGAGTAGCGCTGCCCGCCGATTTCCACGTGCTGGAATGCGTCTCCCGAAGTGGTTACGGCTGCGTGCGCCAGCAGCAGGAATCGGCTGGGGGGCTGGTCGGCATCCAGCGGCGCCACGCCGATCCGCCAGCCCGCGGCATCCGGGGGGGGATCGCCCACCACAATGTCTCCGCTGGCATCCACCAATGCGCGGGGCATGCCCTGTTCCCGTAATTCCTGCAGGGCAGCGTCGGCCGCGTAGCCCATGGCAATACCCCCCAGATCGAGCTGCATGGCGGGCTGGGTAAGTTCAACGCTGCGGCTCTCGGGCAGCAGGCGTACGTGCTGGTAGCCAACGGCCTGCCGGGCCTGCTCGAGCAACTGGGGCGAGGGCAGTTTACGCTGGCGGCGGCTCTGGCGCCACAGGCGGACGAACGGTCCGACGCTCACGTCGAAGGCGCCGTCCGTAGCCTCGGCAAGCTGCTGGGCGTGTGTCAGCACCCGCCAGAGGTCGGCGCTGACGGGGACGGCCCGACCCTTGCCCGCTGTAGCGCATAATTGCATGAGTTCGCTCTCGGGCTCATAGTCGCTCATCATCGCATCGAGTTCGGCCACGCGAGCGAAGGCGGCCTCTGCCGCCCGGTTTGCGGAGGTGGCGTCGGGAGCATAGAATAGGAGCCGAAAGTCCACCCCCATGTGGACCTGGACGTACTCAAAGCGTTGCAGCGCGGCTTGGCCGTCCTGGGCTGCGGCCGGCAAGGCCGCCAGCGCGGCCGCCGCCCAGGCGGCGCGGAGAAGTGTGGCGGCGAGCCTGCTCGCCCTAGTGCAACGAACTAAACAGTGCAACGGATCAACTCGTGCAGCATGCTGAGGTGGTGTGAATGGTTCCGAGGTGGAACGTCGGGGTAATGAGGTTGGCGGCCGCCCACGGTTGGCTGGCGGCAGGGCTGGCATGGTGCCTGCTGCCGTCGCAGGGGGCCTGTGGGGCCGATCCGGCAGATTCGGTCCCCGACGCGGCGGCCGCCAGCGAGGCGGAGATGAAACCGTACACCGAGGTGATCTCCGGCACCAAGGTCACCTTCGACATGGTGCCCATTCCCGGCGGCGTTTTCAAGATGGGCAGTCCGGAGGACGAGCCAGGACGCAACGACGACGAAGGCCCTCAGCACACGGTGCGCATCGACCCCTTCTGGATGGGCAAGTGCGAGGTCACCTGGGACGAGTACGAGATCTTCATGTTCAGTCTGGACATCCAGCGGCGCAAGCTGGAAGGACGTGAACCCACGCCGCAGGATCTGGCGGCCGACGCCGTGGCGCGGCCCACCGCTCCCTACACAGACATGACCTTTGGCATGGGCAAGCGGGGCTATCCGGCCATTTGCATGACCCAGCTTGCCGCCAAGCGGTATTGCGAGTGGCTGTCTGCCAAGACCGGCCGCTATTACCGCTTGCCGACCGAGGCGGAATGGGAATATGCCTGCCGCGCCGGGACGGAAACCGCCTGGTCGTTCGGCAACGACCCCGCGCTACTGGGAGAGTACGCATGGTACGCGGAGAACAGCGGCGAGAAGTACCATAAAGTCGGTCAGAAAAAGCCCAATCCCTGGGGCCTGCACGACATGCACGGCAACGTGGCCGAGTGGTGCCTGGACCAGTACGTGCCCGACTTCTATCAGCAGTTTGCGGGGGGAGAAACAGCCAACCCCTTCGCTCTCGCCACCACGGTCGAGCCGCGCGTGGTGCGCGGCGGCGCGTGGGACCGCTCTGCAGAGGAATGCCGCTCGGCCGCCCGCCTGGCGTCTACCAACGATTGGAAGGAGCAGGACCCCCAAATCCCCCAAAGCGTTTGGTATTATACCGATGCCTTGTTCCTGGGCTTTCGCGTCGTGCGGCCACTGCACGTTCCCAGCGAGGAGGAGCGTGCCAAGTACGGCCCCGACGCCGCCCAGCTCGAATAAACCGGTAACCCGACCGCCCCACAATGGAGCTGTTTCCATGAGCCACTCCCACACCCCCCCCCGTCCTGACCGCCGCACGTTCCTCGGAACCGCCTCGGCTGCCATCGCCGGCGGCGTGGCCGCCGGCCTGAGCATTGCCCGCAGTGCCCACGCCGGCGCCACCAGCGAACTGATCCGCGTGGGTCTGATTGGCTGCGGCGGCCGCGGCACCGGCGCCGCGAAGGAAGCCCTGAGCACAAAGGGCGAGGTCAAGCTGGTTGCCATGGGAGACGCCTTTGCCGACCGGCTAGAGGGCAGCCTCCACAGCTTGCAGCGGGTGGAAGCACTCTCCGGCCGCATCGACGTGCCGCCCGAGCGGCGTTTTGTGGGCTTTGATGCCTATCGGCAAGTGCTGGCCGCGGGCGTGGACCTGGTGATCCTGGCGACACCGCCGGGATTCAGGCCCATTCATTTTGCCGCCGCGGTGGAGGCGGGCAAGCACGTGTTCATGGAGAAGCCGGTGGCGGTCGATGCGCCGGGCGTGCGTGCCGTGCTGGCCGCGGGCGAGCAGGCGCGGGCCAAGGGACTGGCCGTGGGAGTGGGGTTGCAACGCCATCATCAGAACAGCTACCGCGAGACGATCGCGCGGTTGCAGGACGGAGCCATCGGCGAGATCCTGCTGACGCGAGCCTACTGGAACGGCGCAGGCGTGTGGGTGCATCCGCGCAAGCCCGGGCAGACCGAGATGGAGTACCAGATGCGCAACTGGTACTACTTCAACTGGCTGTGCGGAGACCACATTGTGGAGCAGCACATTCACAACCTCGACGTGATCAACTGGCTGAAGGGGAGCTACCCGGTCAAGTGCCAGGGGATGGGCGGCCGCCAGGTGCGCGTGGGGGAGGAGTATGGCGAGATTTACGATCACCACGCGGTCGAGTACGAGTATGCCGACGGGTCGCGGATGTACAGCTATTGCCGGCACATTCCCAACTGCTGGGACAGCGTCTCGGAGCACGCGCACGGTACGCTCGGCACGGCAGACATCAGCGGCGGAGTGATCACCCTCAAGAACGGCGAGGTGTTGCGCTACACGGGCCCTGGCAACGATCCCTACCAGACAGAGCATGACGACCTGTTCGCCAGCATTCGCAACGGCACGCCGCTGAACGAGGCAGAGTACGGCGCGTTGAGTACGCTGACGGCCATCATGGGCCGCATGGCCACCTATTCTGGCCAGGAGATTACCTGGCAACAGGCCCTGGAAAGCAAGCTCTCCCTGGCACCCAAGGAGTATGCGTGGGATGCCGCGCCGCCGACTCCCCGCGTGGCCATGCCAGGCTTTACCGAGGTGCTGTAGGCCGCGCTGCCAAACCGCCCGGCCTCGTCCCAGCTTGACGGAAGGGCGATAGCCCCAGCCTCCATCCGCGATAGTGCGGTGGCGAGCCGCGAGGGCAGCCCGGCATCTGCCTGCCCAGCGGGGAGCAGCAGGCTGCCCGCAGTTTAACCGTTTCTCCGCATTGTGAGGCAAATGGTCGCCCATCACGGCGGTTGGGAGCAGCGGTGCGCCCGCAATTTGACCGCTTCGCCCCTGTCGCTGGCCCCACCTGGACTGCTGCCGGCCGGATGGGTTGCGCGTGCGGCCGTGCGGCCCCCGCCGCTCGCCGTGCGAGCCTGCGGCCTCCTTGCAGGCGCGACGGTGTCGGTGTGCGATCAAGGCGTGGCAAAACCGTTTTCGCCGCTGCGCTGGGCGCGGACGGTGCGCGGCAGCGAGCTTCTGATCGTAAGTTGCTTTGCCGTCTGGTTTTAGGCAGATCGCCCCAATCCTCCGAATATTTTTGCAAACTGCCCTTGACCCCATTTGGGCGGCACAGGTATTAATCCGCCCACTCTTCTACCTGATTCTCTACCTTTGGGAGCAGCGTCTACCCCCTCGCTGGGGCGAGGCCGCATTGCGGCTGCCGGCTACGCCGCAGCCCGCGAGCCTCCGGGGTGAGCAAGCAGGGTGCGTGCCGGGGCAGCAAGCTGCCTCAGCCGCTTGATCGGAGAATGAAATGGTCGGCCAGCCGGCCGGTTGCAGAGGCACCACACGAAGGTCAAGCGAGTTGCGAAAGGAGATCGTTTTGAAAACGATGTCTTATGCCAGCATCGGCAGCGTGGTTATGGGCCTGCTTGTTGGCACCAATGCCGCCTGGGCAGCTCCGGTGCAGCCGGCACACGTGTTGCTTGCCGGGGTGGTAGGGCAGAGCAACGGCGATGCAGCCAGCAAGCGCAGCGAGTGCCTCGATTTGGTCAGCCGAGCACGCCAGGCGCTGGAAGACGGAGACTTGCAGACGTGCGAGTCCCTCCTCGAGCGGGCTGAAGCGCTGAATGTCAAATTCAGCCCCTTCTACCTCGGCGACACGCCCAAGCGCGTCCGCCGCGATCTGGAGCGGAAGCGCCAGAAAGAGGCGGCAGACTCCTCCTCCACCGGCAGCGAGACAGCGAGCAGCCCCAGCGGCGATCCGTTCGCACGCCGCCGTTCGGCGGACGATGCTGCCACACCAGGCCGTCAGCGGCAGCCACAGGCCGCCCCGACGGATCAGCAGGCCCCCCCCATTGCTGCCGGTGAGAATCCCCCCGTCCGCGGGAGGGGCGGCAACAGACAGCCTACACGCAACGCAGGCGAGCTGTTGCTGGCAGCACGGCGCGCCCTCGCCCTCGGAGACGCCAGGCAAGCCGCGGCTCTGGCTGACGAGGCCGACAAGCTGGGTGCCAATTATGGTCCGCACGACGACACCCCCGCGCGGGTCCAGGACTTGATCAGCCGGCACGCCGAGTTGAGCGCGGTGCCCCCGCAAGATCGCAAGCAATCGGCCTATCGCCGCCGCTATGCCGAGTACCTGCTAGACCAGGCCCAGGGATTGCTGGCCTGGCAGGACCTGGACGAGGCGGAACGCTTGGCCCACGATGCGGAGGCGCTAGGCGCCAGCTTCGGCCCTTATGACGTCCAGCCTGCCACCATCCTCGAGGAAGTGGCCCGCCGCCGCGAAAGTGCCGCCGTGCCCCTGGAGCCGCTGCCCCCGCTGGAAGAGTCGGGCGTGATGCCCGCCAGCGCCGAGCAGCCCATCCCCACCTCCGGCGGTGCGGACGAGGAAGGCTACGCCGCGGAACAGGCGCTCTACGACCGTACACGCGACCGCACACGCAATGTGCCGGCTCGTGCCGAGGAAGCCGAGGAGGTCGCGGATGCCATGCGCCTGGTGCTGGATGCCCAGGAGGCACTCCGCGCGGGAGACCGTGAAGCGGCCTATAAGTTGCTCCGTCAGGCAAGCCAGCGGCGGGACGAACTCGACCCGGCCACCTGGCAGCGCGTGCAGGACCAGCTCGGTTTGCTCTCGCAGCAGCTTGGCGGGTCGGGCAACCGGGAGTCGCTGCTGGATGAAACCGCAGCGCGCCAGCAAGCACTGGCACGCAAGGTGTCGGCGGAGGTGGCTCGCCGCGAAAGCGAGGCGCGCAGGGTGTCGGAGGTGGATCCCGAGCGTGCCCTGGAGATCCTGAAGGAAGCGCGGGTTGAAGTCGAACGCGCCGGTTTGGACACGGCCTCGCGGGACGTGCTGCTGCGGCGCGTCGACCGCTCCATCGCCGAGCTGCAACAGTACATCGCCACCAACCGGCCGCGGCTGGACCTGGCCGCGCGAAACCGCTCCGTCGAACAGGAGATCGAGCGAGAACGGCAGCACCGGGTGGAGGTCCAGGAGAAGCTCGCCCAGATGGTGGAGGAGTTCAACAAGCTGATGGAGGAGCACTTCAACGAAAACTACCTCGAAAGTGAGAAGTACCCCTACGCCTACTTTCGAGGCAGGCTCGTCGCTCCTATCCCCTACCCTACTCCCGGCACGTACGCCGTGAGTGCGAATGGTGTATTGGAGATTCACGGGGTCCCAAAAGAACGCTTACTGAGCGGCGTCTTTGAAGTACAGCCCAACGGCAGCCTCCTCCTCAGCGGAAAAGCCTATGTGAAGCCGGCCAATCACCAGATAGATATACCCCGACTGCTGACTCAAAAGATAGCCGAGACGGTGGAAGTGACTTGGTGGGGCCGATATGTGCCGGCCCCATGAGGTCTATTCGGCCTTGATGAGCGGGAAAGTCGCTATCAGTTGGCCGGAGGGCAAAGTAGCCCGTACCAGGTAGGCTCCTCTTGGTAGGGAGGCCAGGGCGATGCCATGCTCCAACGTCTGGAAGCGGCCAGCTCCTCCTGATACCTGCAGCTGCCCCAGCTTTTGTCCCGCAGCTGAGAACAGGTGTAGGACCACAGGCTCTTCGCCATTCCAAGTGTAGGAGAGGCTCTCGGTAAAAGGCGAAGGGAAAAGCCGGAGAGAAAAGGTCGCTTCGGCAGGGAGGGAAGCCGTAGCGCTGGCCAGCTCCTGGCCTTGAAGGCCCAGCGCCACCACTAGAAAGGTCCAGCTCGGCTGCAAAGGAAGTAGCTCTGGGGCTACAGTCAAGACGGTTCCTTAGCCTTCCCACAGGG
>JAIMBC010000266.1 GCA_023511675.1 Pirellulales bacterium | reverse complement strand
GCCTGGGCCAACACGCCGCAGCAGGCAGCCGCCGTTTCTGGCGGACGCATCTCGCGTGCCAGCACCTCAAAGGCCAGCGTGAGCAAGGCATCGCCCGCCAGGATGGCCAGGGCCTCGCCGAACACCACATGGTTGGTGGGACGGCCGCGGCGCAAGTCGTCATCGTCCATGGCAGGCAGATCGTCATGCACCAGCGAGTAGGCGTGCACCATTTCCACGGCACAGGCGGCAGGCAGCGCGGCCTCAATCTGCCCGCCGCATGCCTCCGCCGCCATCAGCACCATCAGGGGCCGCAATCGCTTGCCCGGCGCCAGCAGGCTGTATTGCATGGCCTCGGCCAACTGCGGCGGGCAGCCCGGCGGCGCGGCCGCATAGCGGGCCAATGCCTCGTCGATCACGGGCCGCCTTGCGGTAGCGTATTCGAGAAAACTTGCGGGCGATGCCGTCGTTGTGCCCATGGGTGGTGAAGGGGCCCTTGTAGGTTCCTCCCACCACATGATACGCGATGCAACCAGCGGGATGAAGCCGAGAAGGGGAGCCTGGGCTCCTCCACCGCTGCCCGGGTTTGCCAGCCGGCTCAGGCGGCGGATGGCCTGCTGGCCGTGGCAGGCAGCCGCTGCGCTACGGGCTGCAATCGCCTCCCCAGCGGGGGCGAACTGTGACTGATTGCGGCTGGACTTGGCCCTTGGACGCAATCGCCTCCCGAGGTGGGGCGAACGGATGCTTCGCTGGCCGCAGGTCTCGCCACACGAGGCGAGTCGGAGGCCTGCCAGAAAGTGCTGGGCCGCACGCCGCCCGCTTCACGCCTCTTACCGCAGCGAAGGCCGCGTACCCGCCGCAGGCACGAGGCGCCTGTGCGTCGCGGAGCCGTGCCTGCGTAGGAGCGCCGCCATCTCGCAGCAACCGGTGGCGGAGGTTGAGCGCGGAGCCGTGCCTGCGTAGGAGCGCCTGCCAGCCAAGTGGTTCTGACCTTGCTTGTTTGACGGTCCGTGCTGAATCCGCTAACGTCCCGAGTGTGAGCGTGGGTGAGAGCCGCGCGCGGAGAGCCACGGCCTCGTCGCCGCGATCCCCCTATTCCGCCGGGCCTGCAAGGGGCTCGGCGGCGAGTCCGCAGCGGTCCATTGCCAGGTGCCGACATGCCGCTGCACAAGAAAGCGGAGGATAGCCGCTTGTCCGACCGGCTCAGGTGGAACAGTTTGGCTTCACGCACGGTACCGCGTGCCGCCCCGAAGGCGCCTGCTGCTTGCGCAGATTGTCGTCACCCTATGACGGGCCGGGCGGAATGGGCCATCGCTGACCCTGACGTACCGAAGAAGCCATCGTGCCTCACTCCCGCTGCTAGCCCCTGGGAGGCTTCCACACGATGGACAAATTGATCATCACCGTCACCTGCGATTGCACCATGGCCTACCCCAGCAACCCGCACACCCCCCCCAAGGGGTGCAGCGAGGTGGCGCGCGAGTACATCCGTTCGGTGAACGCTGCAGCCAGCATTTGCCATCTGCACGGCCCCTACACCATCGACCCGACGATCCAACCAGACGGCACCCGCCCCTCGAACCTCGACATCCCCGGCTGGGCCAGGCTGAGGCAAGACATCCTCGACGGCTGTTCCGCCACCAGCAGGCCGATCATTCAGTATGGCATCGCCAACGGCCGCTTCGCCCAGCGATGGCAGCTCATGGCCGAGCAGAAGCCTGACATGATCTCCACCTGCTTCAACTCGCATGACGAGTGCTCCGACTACGAACCCGGCCGCGAACCAGTCGAGCTGTACGGACTGCACAACCGCCCAGAGCTGGAAGAGTACTGCCGTGTCACCAACGCCTTCGCTCGGCTGTCCGATCCTTCATAACAACCACGATCGTTCTCGCTGCGGCGATCAGGACCTTGCCCGCTGCCCGAGCTGTCACGGCAACCACCGCAGCGGCCCGACGTTGAAGCGCGTTTGCGCAAACGGAAGGGCCTGACCAAGCCTCGCAGGTGCTGCATGCCCGGCGTTGCTGCCGAGTCCCTGGTGATCAGCATGTTTCTCGCCGGCGATGTGATGACCGGCCGGGGCATCGATCAAATACTGCCTCATCCCCTCCCCCCCACCCTCTACGAGCCGGTGGTGCGAGATGCCCGAGGGTACGTGATGCTGGCAGAACGTACCCATGGGCCGATCCCCAGACCAGCCGACTTCGCGTACATCTGGGGAGATGCCCTCCCAGCACTGGAGCGTGCCCGACCCGACGTGAAGATCGTCAACCTCGAGACCAGCATTACGTGCAGCGAAACTCCCTGGCCCGACAAGGAGATCCACTACCGGATGCATCCCCGCAACGTCCCCTGCTTGACGGCTGCGGGGATCGATTGCTGTGCGCTGGCGAACAATCACGTGCTCGACTGGGACCGTGCAGGTTTGGCGGAGACGTTGAGCGTGCTCGATGCGGCTGGCGTGGCGCACGCGGGGGCGGGCCGCACGGCGGCGGAAGCAGCGGCGCCGGCCGTGCTCGAGGTGCGGGGCAAGGGGCGTGTGCTGGTTTTCGGCATGGGAACGGCTTCGAGCGGGATCCCTGCGGAATGGGCGGCCGCCGCGGACCGGCCCGGCGTGAATTTTCTCGAAGATCTGTCAGACGCTACTATCCAGCGCGTCGCCAACAGCGTGCAGCAGGCCAAACAGCCGGAAGACCTGGTGGTGGTCTCGATCCACTGGGGCAGCAACTGGGGATACGGCATACCTGCGGAACAGATGCGGTTGGCACATCTGCTGATCGACGTCGGGGCAGACGTGATTCATGGCCACTCTTCACATCACGTCCGCACGGTGGAGGTGTACCGAGATCGCCTCATCCTGTACGGTTGCGGCGACTTCATCACCGACTACGAGGGAATCAGCGGCTATGAGCAGTTCCGCGGCGATCTGGCCCTGATGTATCTGATTCAGCTCGAGGCACGTACCGGCCGCCTGCACGCCGCAAGGTTGGTTCCCTTTAGGTCCCACCGGCTGCAACTGCGGCGTGCTTCTGAGGAGGACGCCCGCTGGTTATGCGAGCTGTTGAACCGCTTGGGCCAGCCATCGGGCACACGCTTCACACTCGCGCCAGATCAAAGCCTCCTGCTGGACCACTGATCAGTACGCCGCAGCCCCGCGCCGGGCCCCCGGCTAATGCGGAATCACTCGCGGCAGCCGCGCGCGGGGCCGATGGCTGGCCGTGCCGTCCTGGAGGGCCTAGCGGGCGCCGCAGCCGCGTGCCGGGTAACCTTCCTTCTGCCGGCCTGCACCTGCGCTGCTGCCGTGCGCGGCTTTGCGCCATGTGTATTTCTCTTGCCCCAGGCAACTTCCGCGTGGCAGCCGTGCCGCGGGCCTCGGCGCCAGGCAGTGGAGGGTAGGCCCTCCACTGCGGTTTCGTCCAACGTGCACGACCCTCGGCACCATGGGAGGGAAGGCTGCCCACGTCGCCGCCTGGCGGCGTGCCTAGTCTTTTACCCGTGCGCCGGGCAGCACCAGGTCGTTGAAGCGGTCGACCGGCTCGCGTGCCGCCCAGGCAATGCCGCGTAGCAACAGCAGGCGGAACAGCGGATCGTCGAAGGTCCATGAATAGTGGCCCAGAATGGAGACGAACACTCGCCCCTTGGGCGGCTCTGCGGTCCAGAACAGGGGCTGATGTTCCCCATCCTCTACGCCGCTTGCCAGCAGCGCGATGGGGCTCCGCTCGCCGACAAGCTGCCAGTAACTCTCGTCGTGAAAGTGGACCTTATCGAAGTTGCGTGCAATGGGATGCTCCTTGCCCGGCGCAAAATTGACCTCCAGCGGCCCGTGGCGGAACTTCGATCCTCCCCCTTGCCATGCCAGCCCGATGCGGCGAGCAAACTCTGCCGACTGCTCGCCCCCGTCCACGGCATAGTGGATGTACACGGCGCCCCCACCGCGGGCAAAGTAAGCATCCATGTCCAGCGCACGCTGCGGCGTCCAGGTGCCGTGCTGGTAGAACACCAGCACATCTGCGGATTGGAACTGCTCTGCCGATGGCCACTCCTCGGCAGTTTCCACGTGCACGTTTTCAGCAAGGGCGAATAGCTCGCGCCAGACCTGCTGCCAGGCAGGATAATCGTGCTCGCCAGGGCCGTGATCTTTGGGGCCGGCTACCAGCACGACGATGATCTTGCGTGTCGGCTCGGCTGGCTGCGGGGCGCCGGCAAGTGCGTCACGTACCTCCGCACGCGAACGCGGTTCCGGCGGCTGCGCTGGGCCATATTCTGGCATGCTGGGTCCGGCGGTGAGCAAGAAGGTGAGCAGGTCGCGCAGCCGCTCAGGGCCAAGCAGCTTGGGCAGGCCCTCGGGCATGATGGAAGTGGCCGTGGGCGCGATCTGCTCGACCTCCTCCATCGAGACGTCGGTAACGACACCCTTGGCATCCCCCACGCGGAGGCGGTTTCCCACTTGGTGGATCACGCCGGTGAGCAGCCGTCCGTCTGCCAGCAGCACGTTGTACGTGAGGTGGTCCGGGTTGATGGCGAAGCTGGGCTGCGCAATGTCCCGCAGGACGGAGGCATAGTCTCGATGCACAAGGTTCGAGAGATCGGGCGCCAGGTCGCTGCCGCGGCCGTGGATGCTGTGGCACTTGGCGCAGGCGGCCTGCTCTCCGTAGAACACGGCCCGGCCCCGGGCCCAGTTTCCGCCTTCCAGCTCGGGCGGGCGGGTACGCACCACCTCGCGGCCCAGGGCCTGTGGGGCGGTATTGGCCCAGGGCAACAGCACACGCCGCAGTGCGAGCGGGCGCGGGCGGTCGTCTTCCTGGGTGGTGAAACCAACGCAGAGAGTGGGGGTGCCGGTCTCGGTTGCGAGCCGCAGCTCGACGGGCACCGGCGTCGCACGATCAGGCCTGACCGTGAGGAAAACCCTGTTTCCCTCCTTTAGGGTTGCTCCCGGCGCGTTCAGGCCCAGGCGAGCATTCGACTCAAAGGCCACCGTGACGACTTCCGGCTCCAGCTCGAAATCCAGCCGTGAGCCGGGTTGCACTGCCGGCCGCAACATGTCGATGAGGTCGAGTTGGAAGCGCAGCGTCAGCTCGCCCGGCTGCCGCATCGCATCCCAGAGAGGATCGTGGGAGGCGCTGCCGGCCGTCCATGCGCGGGCCGCCTGCAAGTCGGGATGCGGCAGCCAGCCCTGCCAACCGGCGCTGCCGTCTGCCGGCACCCAGCTTGCCTCGCACCCGGTGAGGTCATAGTCCAGGTCGATCTCCGGCACTTGCCTGAGGGTGCCGGCGCGTTGTCGGCCCTCGGTCGGACGGCCCATGCCGGGCAAGGTGAGGCCGTAATGGACGGCCGCTGGATGCGGGTCCGTCGCCAGCACGAGCGTGCGGCGGTCGGGGGTAAGCTGTGCCGAATGCAGCGCCAGTTGCACGCGCGGAGACGCTCTTTGAATCTGCACGATTGCGTAACCCGGCCAAATCGTTTCAAAGCGGTCGCCGGCTCGCACGTACCGGCCGGCGATGAGCCGGCAGCGCCGCTGCGCATCTCGTAGCAGTGCAGGCTCGACCGGCCGGTCGAACTCCACGCGCAGCTCGCGCGGCCCGTTCGGCCAGACGAGGATCGGCTGGGGATGGTCGGGATCGGCGTAGCGGATCTTGTACAGCTTTCCCATGCCGGTGGGACCGCTGCCCCAGTCTGGCCCGCCGCTGTGGCAGGCCACGACCAGCGCGCCATCCGGCGCCACGCAGCAATCGACGGTTAACATGCCCAGGCACGCCAGCACCTGCGTGCGCGCCACGTAGCCGACCGCCGTCTTCACGAGTTGCGTGCGGAACAGCTTGCCCCGCGACTCTCCCGTGACGATGGCGTCTCCCCTCCATGCCGCAGGCCCGAATACAGGGCCGTCAGGCCGCACCGGCTCGTTGAACGCCAGACCGCAGGTCGACTGGTGCTGCGGGCCGTAGTCGAACGTGCTGGGCTCGTCGATCACCTGCGGCAGGTGCCGGGGATGGCGCGGTGGAAAACCATAGTGCCGGCCGGGCTGGATGTGCAACAGCTCGTCAAAGGGGTTGCCGTTGGGCACCCAGGTGGCCCCTTCCTGGTCGGTGGCAAACAGATCGCCTTGCCGGTTGAACCGCAGGCCCACAGGGAAACGGATGCCCGTGGCCACCACCTGGCGGGTCTTGAAATCCGGCGATACGCGAATGATCGCCCCCGCCTCGTCTGCCAGACTGTAGTGGGAACGCCCCTGCTGATCCAGCAGAAAGGGGTCGGCAAAGTTATATGTGCCGCGGCCAAAATACACGCTGCCGTCGCGGCGGTCGAAGGCGACTCCCAGCCCGTCCACGTTGTGGAAGCTTTCCCGCCAGCCGCCGGCGATCACGATCTCCTTATCCGCCCTGCCGTCCTGGTCGGTGTCGACAATCAGCACGCATCGCGTCTTGGCTGCCACAAACACGCCCTCTCCATGTTGGTAGCCAGGGGGGGTGAGGTCCATGCCGATCGGAGAACGCAGCGCACCCGCGCTGTCCCAAAACACCTCGGCGGAATCCTCCAGCCCGTCACCGTCCGTGTCCCGCAGACGCCAGATCACCCCGTTGTAGCCCAGCGCCATCAGCGTGCCATCCGGCCGATACAGGACGTTGTTGACGTTCGTCAGCTCGATGGGTATTTCCCGCACCTCGAAGCCTGGCAGCAACACCTGCACGGGCGGCGGGTTCTCTACAGGGAGCAATACCATGCCCTGGTTTTCGGGCGATGGTGGGAGCTGCCGGCGCAGCGCAGCGTGCTTGCGGTCGAGGTAGCTACGCACCAGCTCGGCTTCTTCGGCGGCCAGTGCGCGGCTGTAGACAAGAACCTCGGCCACATCCCAGGGGCCGAAGCCCGTCACCTGCTGCGGCCCCGGCCCAAGCGTGTAGTAGCGTGCGCCAATGGTCGCCTCTTCGAGGCTGATCGGCCGGCCGTCTCGCGGGCGCTGGCCGGCGGGCACGCCGCCGACCATGAGGCGGACCACCTCGGCCTCGCCGGTGACCTCGATGGTTTCCAGGCCCCCAAGCGGCCGCTCTTCGCGCAGCAGGTTCTGCCAGGTGCCAAAGCCGCGGCCCTCTACGTTCAAGGCGCTGAAGCGCGGCGTGCCGTAAGGACCGAGATCCAATGTGATGCCGGTCTCGAAGTCTCGCCCATCAGGGGCATTGAACGCCAGCACGGCTCTAAAGCCACCCGGATTGTGACGCGGCGCGGCGACCACGAACATGGTGAACGAGGCCGCCTGGGCGTTCAGCTTCGTGCCGCGTAGATGGTCGTCTTGCCCATCGAAGCGCACCACGGCCGATTCTCCGGCCGGCAGGCGGACCGGGCGTGCCTCCTCGCGTGGCTGGCGGAGGTGCCGCCCGTTCCCCGAGGCGTCGTACCAGATCTCCAGCTTGCCGTCATGGGGCACCAGATCGGGGCCGCTGGCGCGTGCGGCGTCGAGCCAGAGTTCCAAACCGTCGGTCACCGGCAAGGGGCTATCTGCCCACGGCTCCACGGCGCCCGCCTCAGCCATTACGCCAAGCGCCAGCAGAACTGCCAGAGCCACTGGTTGAAGAGACCGACTGATGGCGCGCATGACCTCATCCCTGTTCAGCCAGCAATAGTTGTTGAAGTACAGCCAGTTTAGGTTGCAAGCAGCGGCCGCTGCCAGCCGGGCGCCTGGACGCGGCGATGGGCAGGGTGGCCCCCTACAACCTAAAGCGGCGCTGTTCGCCCACTCCACCAGCGCGGCCCGGCTGCCGCCGGCACTGTTCGTCCCAGGGCCATGTGGATCGTTGGGCGCCTTGCCTGTGACTGCCTAGCATTGCCATCGATCCCGTTACTGCCAAGGCGTTCTGGTGCTGTGCCCGTTGGCCTCGGATCCGCTGCCGTGCCGGGGCATGCTGGAGACTGGCCCTGCCTCCGCAACGGCATACTCATCGGCAAGGTGCGCCGCCAAGGTGCCCTCGGCGGCCAGGTCGCGCGTCGGATGGCACGATCCCGCGGCTTGAGAGCACAGGCCGGGATGAAATGCTCTAATGTTTATAGCACACATATGTGTTTGGCGGGTTTTGGGCAGGAGGTGGTTGGCCCAGGAGCGGTTTTTGGCCGAGATTTTGTTGCAAGAAATGCCGCTGCCAGCATAAACTGCAACTACGGTATGCGACCATCTCAGCGCACATCACCAGGTGCGGCAACCCGGCGCGCCGGAACACGTCGGAGCGGAGCCGCACAACTGTTCGAGGGAGTTCCAGACATGTCGAGGGTGCTTCTCGCGTGGAAGCGAATGCTGTGGGGACTGGCCATCGTGGCGATTTGTCCCGTGTCGGTCTTGGCCGAAGAGGCGCGCATGGCCACCTACGTCGGC
>JAIMBC010000265.1 GCA_023511675.1 Pirellulales bacterium | reverse complement strand
GCACCAACACCCCCCACACCAGCAGGCTCGCTCCATACTGCAACCCCGCCGCGGCACTGCCATACATGGCCCAGCCGGCAACAAAGCCCGCCATGAAAAAGATCAGACCCTGCAACAGGTTGATCCACACCCACAACAGGTTCTTCTCCAGCCGCAGGTAGTAGCCATCTCGCAACACGTCCCGCGCGTAGCGATCGTACATGGCCAACTGGCTGAGCTGGCGGTTCTCCACAAACAACCAGGCAAAATGCCCCCACAGAAAGCTCACTAGCGGGCTGTGCGGGTCCGGCCGCTCGTCCGAGTACTGATGGTGCAAGCGGTGGATCGCTACCCAACGCCCCGGCGTATCTTGCAGGCAGCATACCCCCAGCGTGGCCAGCACATGTTCCAGCCACAGCGGGCAGGAGAAACTCCGGTGCGTGAGCAAGCGGTGGTAACAAAGATTGATTCCCAGCGTGCCAAACACGTACAAGCCCGCCAGGGCCAGCACCACGCCCGTCCAACTGAAAAACCACGGCAAGAATGCCAACAACGCCCCTAAGTGCACCAGCCCCACGCCGATGGCGTAGGGCCAGAGGATCCGTCGCGGGTTCACCGTTTCAGGCAAGGGCAGCCGGCCGGCCGCCGGACGCGTCAAGGCCATTGCTGCCGCTCCACTGACCGCCCAAGCATCCTCCGCGACCGGCCCAGCCCCGCCAGGCAACGGGGAATCTACGCCCACACGATCGCTCTGCTGGGGCGCGGCAGTTACGCCATCGCCGGCGCTCCCCATGCCGGCTGCATCGCCCGTGAGGCCGCAGCCCACCGCTTCGCCCGATGACAAAGTGCTCTCCGAGACGGCAGCCCTCCCCGCAGCGCCACAGTCCGTGGAAGAGGCGATGCTAGCAGAGGGTGTACCGCCGATAGCAGGGTTCCTCGCGCCTTCGGCAGCGGCGGCATGCTGGGACGTGCTCAAAAGCTCGTCCGCCACGTGTGGTTCGTGCGACATGGAAGGGGGCGGCCCAGTTCAGCCTGGCGATGTGCGGCGGGTGCCTCGGCCATTATTATCTCGGCTCCCGCGGGTGTCGACCGCTTCTTAAATGTTATTGCCCACGGGAGCGGTACTAGCAAGGGGCCGGCCGTGCTCAGGCCGTATAGCTGCCAACGGCCGCTCAAACATTTCCAGCTCGTACACCAAGCTGCCTGGCCTGCGAAGAACGCGGCGACTCTCCCGCACGCCTGCAAGAGCCACGTGGCGCCGTGGTCACATGGGGTTTGGCAGCTTGCCGCCGCGTCTCCGGTTCAGGGGGCCGGCACAAAGGCGATTTCCCCGCTATCCGGGTCAGGCTGGCGTGCCAGCAAGTCATCCAGGTCGAACTCGTAAAACTTCTGAGTGACAGCGGGCTGGCCATCGGGCGAGGCATTCGCTACCCACAGGCGCAACGCGGCGGGTTCAAAGAGCACGGCGTGCAGATTGGAACGCATGGCCACGGGCCGGTCCATCAGGGCGCGGGCCGAGAGCGCATCCAACCGTCCGTGCTGCTGGCGCACCCGCCGCACCAGTTCGCAGTAGCGATCTCCCGCAGATAGCAGCACGCAATCCTCCACCGCTTCAGGCAAGAGCGGATGGGACTCGCCAGGCCGGACCAGTTCAAAGGTGTTCCAGTGCGCGGCCATGCCGACGGATCGATTGTCCTTGCCATCAGCCACCACAAAGTAATACTCGCACGTGCGGCGGCTGTTGCGGAACACGTCGACCGCCTCGTCCAGTGTGTGCGCCTCCTGGAGCACGCGGCGGACCAGCACCGCCATGGGCGTACCGTCCCAATGCCCCAGCCCTCGGCCCCCCATCTCACCGATCGATACGTGCCGCGCATTCATGCCCGTGACGCTGCCGATAAAGCCGGCGTACGTCACGTTCACGAACGGAATGCCATTTTCCGGCTCCGCCACAATTAGTACGGCGTGCTCTTGCAATCGCCAATCTGTGGCATAGTCCAGGATGCGGCCGTGATATAGCGTGCCGCCCTGCGTAGCGCTGCCGGCCACGGCGAACCCGCTACAGTGAAACAGCTCCGGGATGAAGTTGGCTACGATCACATCTTCCAGGGGGCAGCCTGCGCCGGCGGCCAGGCCGGCCAGCTCTTCGTGGAACCAATCCGGCACATGTGGGCGTTGCACCGCGGCAATGCGGGCGATCAGATCCTTGGGCGTCAACTCCAGCCCGAAAAAGCGTAGCGTCCGCTCACGCCCTTTCACTTCGAACAGATAGCGCACGTTTTCCCGGATATGCTCCTTGAGCAACGCCCCATGCTGGTAGCCCATCTCGTAGGGCGTGCCCCGCAGGTGCAACACGAGGTAGCCGTCCACTTCCTCGAGAAAGCCCCGGCCACAGCGAGCCAGCGTGGCCCCGTATGCGGCGGAGGCACACAGCCACCCGCACACCACCATCCCGATCAACGTGCGACGCAACATATGCCGCTCCATCGTTTCGAGCACCCTCAATCCCGACGCTCTGCGATTGACCACTTCCCAGGCCCTGCGTTTGAGTACCCTCCCCAAGTGTGGCCGGTTTCGCCTTCCGCTGCAAGCTTGCTGCACGGAGGCACCTGGGCAGAAGCCATGCCAGGGACTCGCCGGCCGTGGCCGCCGGACGCTCCTGGCCTCTCCCCCCGCGTCTGGCGGCGTGCGGCGTCGCCCGGCAACATTCGCTTGCTCCCCCCGCCAAGGCCGACTAGCTTCAAAGTTAACGGCTGCCTTGCATGTTGCCATCATCCAGCGGCCGCATCCATTATCTGAGGTACCGCGCATGAGTGTCGATGAAGAAACATTGAAACGCCGCTATCGGGAGTTTATCGACCTTTTGCCTCTTACCACCGCCATCGCCGGCCTGCCCGTCAACACCACGCCACGCAGCTTCACGCAAGAACAGATGGAGGCCCGGGCGCAGGTGCTGGTGAGCGCCTTCAAGCTGGCACGCCAGTGCGTGCGCGAGGCCATCAAGAACGCCTAGGGGAGGGTGCACGCTCCCCGGGCGGCGTCAGCCGAGTTTACCGCCGCAGGCACCACCAGCGCAGAGATGCCAAGCGATGAGTATCTGGCAGTGCGTACCCGCCGCAGGTACGGAGGGTAGCGGCCGGTTGACCACGGGGGGCGCGGGTGTTCCGCCTTGAACGGTGCATGCGCGCGTGCATATAGTAAGGTGGCCTGCCGTGCGGGCCAGGCCGGTTCCGCTTGAGGAGCCGCCCCGCGGCCTTGGGCGCAGCCGGTACCATTCGTAACGTCTGGCCTCGCCGGGTTCGAGGCGCGGGCGCAACCAGCAGTCGTCGGTTCTTCCAGCAACGAGAGCGAGTGCAGTGAAATCCTCAGATCGCCCAACACGGCGGGCCTTAATGCTAGGTATCGGGCTTGATGGCCGCGACGGCCATACCCGCCTTACCCGCGGCAAGAACTTCGTGCTCTACGGTGGTTCGGCGGAGACGCATGCATTGATGCGCGATAAGGCCGAGCGGATCAACGACCAGCTCGATCGCCGCGGCAAGAGCCTGGAGGAGGTCTCTGCGGCAGAACTCTGCGACATTTTGCACGAGACTGACGACTAGGCCGCTGCGGTCAGCCGCCAGGCCCGGCAACTCAGGCATGGGCCGGCAGGGCCGAGCCTGTGGGAGACCCTGGGCGGGTTTTGTATGCCTGCCGCGAGGTGGAGGCCGCCTGGCTTGGCGGATGCGGCTGGGGGCCGTGTGGGTGCCCCACGGCAGCGCCGCTGTGGCGGGGGCAATCTGAGCGGGGGCTGGGGGCCGGGGCGGGCAGTTGAAACCCTGTGGCGGCGGGCTGGGTAAAAACAGTAGACAACGCGAGCCGTGGACGCACCGGAACACGCTTTGCCGCATGAGATCCGCAATCTGGTCGAGCGCTGCCGGTCTGGCTGTCAGGCGGCAATGGCCGAGCTGGTGGAGCAGTTTCGCGGTCAAGTGTTTGGCCTTTGCTTGCGGATGCTTGGCAATCGGCAAGATGCGGAAGACATGGCGCAGGAAGCGTTTGTGCGGGCCCTGCGCAGCCTGCACCGCTGGGATCCGCGCCGCGAGTTCCGGCCGTGGTTGCTGTCGATTGCGGGGAACCGCTGCCGCACCCTGCTGGCCAAGCGGCAACGCCAGCCGCGCGGCGTGGGGGAGGTAGAGCAGCTCCCCGATCGTCGTCCTTCCTCGGAAGGTTATTACCTTCTTGCTGAAGAGGTGGAGCAGGCGCTGGCGGGCCTGCGCCGCGAGTATCGCCAAGCTTTCCTGTTGTTTCATGAGCAGCAATTGAGCTACGCGGAGATTGCCGCCGCCTTGGGCTGCCCGGTCGGTACGGCCAAAACCTGGGTCCATCGGGCGCGGCGGGAGCTGGCAGACATCCTGAGCCAACGCGGTGTGCTGGAGGAGAAGGCGGATGAAGTGCGAAGAGTTTGAGGTCCGGCTGAATCAGATTCTGGATGTGCGGCGCGAGCCCGAAGCCGACCGAGAACTGATGGAGCATGCGGTTACGTGCCAGGCGTGTGGTCGGCGGTCCGCGGCCCTCCTCAAGGCGCTTACGGTATTGTCCGCGCGTCCTCTCCCCCTCCCCAGCGCCCGTCTGCTCGATCGCGTGTTGGCAGAGGTTCGCCCGCCTGTAGTGCGCCCCCGTGGCAAGAAGTGGAGCCGGTCGAGCCGCCCTCTCACCTTCGTCGCCGCGGCTGCTGTGCTGGCGGCTGCCGTCTGGCTGGTAGGAAATTGGAACCACCAGCACTTTGCCGCAAGGGTCTCGGGGCAGCGTCCGCAGACACCGCTCGCGGGGCAGCAGCCCTCGCCAGTTGGGGAACCGCACCAAACGCGTCTCACAAATCGGGATCATGAGCACTTGCCTGCCCAGCGGCAGAGGCGGCGGGCGGGCCCCAACAGCGGGCAGCGGCCGGCTGAGAATGTGCCCCCCTTGCCCAAGCTCGCTCTCGACGCAACAGACACGTACAGAGATCTCGCGGAGGAGACCCGTGCAAGCCTGGCGGCAGCCCTGCTCGCGCTGCCCAGGCTTACGCCCGCAGCAGGCGAGCCGCTTGAGCCCTCTCAGCAGCCGACGTTGCTGGTGCAGGCCGGAGCAGCCGCTACAGGTTGGATGAAGCCGCTGGCCGCGCCCATCGGTCGTTCCACGAGCCAGGCATTGCGAAGCCTGATGATAGTTGTGCCGTCTGCCTTGCCGGAGCCGATCCCATGATTCAGCTTCAGAAGCCGCACGCTCGACAGTTCCGGCCAGACAGGCACGTTCTCGCCGTGCTGTGCCTGGTGCTGACGGTTGGGGTAGCCACCAAGAAGGCGAATGCCCAATCGCCTCTAGCAAGGCTTGTGCCCGACGATGTGGGCCTGGTGATCGAAGCTGCGCATTTTACCCGCGACTCGGCCGCGCTTGCTGCCGGGCCGCTGGGACAGCGGCTGCGTGGTTACCCCCCGGTTGCAGCCTGGCGTGCCCAGCATGAGGCGCAGATCGCCGGATATGCGGCGCAGCTCCAGCACCATTTGGGCGTTCGGCCCAGCGAGTTGTGGGAGCTGCTCCTTGGCCGGCATGTGTTGCTGGCCATTTGGCCCGAGACGCCGGAGAGCACCCCAGGCAATGCGCCGATGGTGCTGTTGCTGGAGACCGCCGACCCCGCGCGGCTGCAAGAGGTACTTTCCCGCGGTCGTGCCGCGGCGGCACAGTCAGGGGGCCGGGTCAAGCTTCAACAACAGCAGGTCGGGGCCGTGTCGGTAACGGTGTACAGCTTTGGCGGGGATCCACACGGCCAATTGCATGTCGCCACGCTCGGCAGCCTGGCCTTCGCCAGCAACAGTTTCTCCATGCTACAGCGGGTGCTCTCCCTCCAGGCCGCCAGCCGCGACGGCCAAGGGTCCCTGGCTACCCTTCCTGCGTACCTGGCCGCCAGCGAACGTCTGCCCGCCGCCACGCTCCGCCTTTTCATCAGTCCGCGCGCCTGGGACTCGTTGATTGCCCACACCGGCCCCGACGCCGATGAACACGAACACCGCGATCGCGAGACCGCCCTGCGTGGCTGGCAGGCCGTTCGCTATGTGGCCGCCAGCCTACAGTTGGATCAACGCCTGCGTGTTTGCGTGGCAGTGGCTTGGCAGGCAGACGCCTTGCCCAGCGCGCTGAGCGGAGCCCTCGCCGCCTTGCGAGGACCTGCCGGCCTGGCACGCCACGTCCCCGCCAACGCCATCGCCGTACTGGCCGGGCGGCTGGACGCACGCCAGCTCGTCCGGGCGCTGCTCCCGTACGCGGCGGTCCTCGGCAAGCGGCACACGCACGCAGAACGCGCCGACGTGGGCACGGCCCTCCTGCTGACACTCGCCTCCTACCTCGGTCCTGAGGCCGTGGCTTACATCGTTCCTCTGCCACAGCGTTCCCCAACCACACCCGCAGAAGCCCTCCCCGCCGCGTTCGACCGCCGCGCCGAGACCACGGAACCTCCGTCGCAGCCGCAGGAGGCGAGTGCGGCGGAGGACCGCCTGCCTGCGTCGGGTGGCGGTCTCACCGCGCTGGCCTGGGTTGCTGGCTTGCAGACGCAGGCCATCGACGAGCCGCACGGCCAGCCGCTAGCCGCCCTGGCAGCGCCCCTGTTGCGCACGGCCTTGGAGATGCAGGCGGCCATGATGGGCGACGGCATCATGGGCGAAGACGCCGTGACCGTCGACCGCGGACGGGCACGCGTCAGCACAGACGACTACAAGGGACAGAGGCTGACCACAGTGAGCGTGGCAGGCGACGGGAACGGGCCCCGGCTGACGGTGTCTTTCACAGCGCAGCAAGACGTGCTGTGGGCCGCTTCGCAGCGTTGGGCCCTGGAACAAGCCCTCGACTTGCCTGCCCCGGCCAGCTTGGTTCAGGCGGCCTGGTGGAGCGAACTGCTCCCGCCACAGGTGGCCAACCCCGGCCAGCTTTTCTATGTGAACATGGCCGCGCTGCACGACATTCTGCAAGGCTCGCCGCAGGCCGTAAACCATCTACTCGGCGTGCCCCCCCCCGATGGCGAGATGGCCCGCCGCAGCCACCAGGAATTGCTGGCCTTGACCGCACTGTTCGACCGTCTCCTGGTGGCCGGCACGGTGACCGAGGAGGGACTAGCACTCTCGCTGACGGTCACGGCCGATGGGCCGCCGAACAGCAACTGAGCGGAACGTGGCTTGGTGCGGGCACGGCGGCCCGCGGGTATCTTGTCTCCTCTGCCCCGTTTGCTGTGCGTCGAGTACACTACTGAGGGCCGTATCCGTCCCGGAGGTTGAGCATGATCTGGCGCGTAGTGCTATGGAGCCTCATTTGTTGGTCTCCACTGGCGGCGGCTGCTGACGAGCTGCCGCCTCCTCAAGACGACGCAGCGCGGCCGCAGCGCGCGGAGCGGCGGGAGCGGCTCCGAAGACTGGGGGGACAGCTCTTCGATGCCCTGCTTCCGCCAGAAGGCACGCAGCCGCTAGACGTGGAGCAGCTGAACCGCGTGTTGGCTGACCTGCTGGCACCGCTGGCCGGCGCTCAGGGATACCTGGAAAGCATCGAACTGAAACTTGTGCCCGAGGCCACCGATCTGGCGGCAGACAGGGCTGCCCTGCGCGCCTCTGCTCTGCTGCGTCATAGCGTCTGGTCGCCAGAGCCAAGCCGCTTCGTATGCACAGTGGGGGGACGTGTAGAGGGAATCCCGGAGGGCCTGCCCGCAGCCTGCGTCGATGCTGAGGGCACGCTGGAGACGGAAGTGCTGCCGCTGGCGAACTTCGCGCTGGCGCGAGCGAGAGACCGCCTGGCCGTGTCGGCACAGCGCGAGTCTGGCGACGGCAGTCCCACCTTTGCACAGCTTGCTTACGATAAACTCGGCCGCACCGGCCGCATCACCACGCTGGACGAGCTGGCCGACGTGCTGATCTACCTGGCGGGTTTGCAATTGCAGGTGATCAACGCGCAGATCGAGTCGCTGCATGCAGCCCTGTCTGAAGGACCGCCAGAGCCCCAGCGCAGTGAGCTGGTGCAAAGGCTCCAAGAGGCTCGCGCACGCCGCGACCGGCTTTTCGAAGTGCGGCCGCGCATCCAGCGCGATGAGGCCGGCGTGGCGCAGTCGCTGACCGTTTCTCTCTCCCCCACCCGCCTGGGTATGGGAATGCAGGTGGAACAGTTGGAGCTGGTGGTCACGGAGCGCACTGTTGGCTTGCGAGCGGGCATGCGGATGCAGCAGGGGATCGAGTGGTACCTGGCTGTGAAGCCCGTCGTTGCGGCCACGCTCGTCCGCCTGCAATCGGGTGATGCCGCGTTGCTCGACTCGCTCCGTGCCATGCGCGACCAGTGGCAGCGCCGCGCCCAGGAGTTGCTTGCCCCGCCGGCCGATGGCGAGCGCTAGCC